>DVLB01000038.1 GCA_018715695.1 Candidatus Galloscillospira stercoripullorum | reverse complement strand
GGTAAATGGTCTCCCCGGCCAGTCCCTTGTAGGGCACACGGCCCTCCACGCCCTCGGGCACCAGCTTCTTGTTGTTCTGCTGGAAGTAGCGGTCCTTGGAGCCCTTGGCCATGGCGCCCAGAGAGCCCATGCCGCGGTACACCTTGAACTGACGGCCCTGATAGACCTCGGTGTCGCCCGGGGACTCCTCACAGCCGGCCAGCAGGGAGCCCAGCATGACCACGTTGGCGCCCGCCGCGATGGCCTTGGCGATGTCGCCGGAGTACTTTACGCCGCCGTCGGCGATGATGGGCACGCCGTACTCGGCAGCCACACAGGCCGCGTCATACACAGCAGTGATCTGAGGCACGCCGATACCGGCCACCACGCGGGTGGTACAAATGGAACCGGGGCCGATACCGATCTTCACGCAGTCAGCGCCGGCCTCAATGAGGGCGCGGGTGCCTTCGGCAGTGGCCACGTTGCCGGCGATGAGCTGCACGTCTGGGTAGAGGGCCTTGATGCGGCGCACACACTCGAGGATGTTGTGAGAGTGGCCGTGGGCGGAGTCCAGGCACAGCACGTCCACGCCGGCGTCCACCAGGGCGCTCACGCGGTCCAGCACGTCGGCGGTCACGCCGATGGCCGCGCCCACCAGCAGACGGCCCTTGTCGTCGCGGGCGGAGTTGGGATACACGGTGGCCTTCTCGATGTCCTTGATGGTGATGAGGCCCTTCAGGCGGAACTCGCTGTCCACGATGGGCAGCTTCTCGATCTTGTGGCGGCGGAGGATCTCCTTGGCCTCGTCCAGGGTGACGCCCTCCAGCGCGGTCACCAGATTCTCCTTGGTCATGACGTTGTCCACCAGCTGGGTCATATCGGTCTCGAACTTCATGTCGCGGTTGGTGATGATACCGATCAGCTTGCCGTCCTTACAGATGGGCACGCCGGAGATGCGGTACTTGGCCATCAGCTCGTCGGCCTCGGCCAGGGTGTGGCCGGGGGCCAGCCAGAAGGGGTTGGTGATGACGCCGTTCTCGCTGCGCTTGACCATGTCCACCTGCTCGGCCTGGGCCCCGATGGACATATTCTTGTGGATCACGCCCAGACCGCCCTCCCGGGCGATGGCGATGGCCATGCGGGACTCGGTGACGGTATCCATAGCGGCGCTCATGAGGGGGATATTGAGGGTGATCTTGCGGGTGAGCCGGGTGTGCAGATCGATGTCCGCGGGGAGAACGTCGCTCTCGGCGGGGACCAGGAGCACGTCGTCAAAGGTGAGGCCCTGCTTGATGAACTTTCCGGCGGCGTCAAAGTTGCCCATATCGCATCTCCTTTTCTCGTGACAATGTTTCGCTGGTGAAAGAATATATTTTATTTATTTTATGCCCGGACACCATGGCTGTCAACCCCACCCTTAGGGGAGGGGAGAGAGCTCCAGGGCGGCGTCGAACCGGGGGTTGCCCTCGGCGCCCACGCCGTGGACGAAATAGCGGCCCTCCGCCTCGCCGGCGTGCAGGTCGATGATCTCCCCGGGCATGCACTCGTCCAGGTAGCCGATCTGCATCTGAGAGACGAAGCTGCCGGGGAGCAGCTGCTCCAGGCGCAGGGCGTCGCAGGCGAAGTCGGCGTAGCGGACGTTGTTGATGTGGCCGTTTAAGTCGGCCTCGCTGTAATGGAGCAGCCGCCGCTCGGCCAGAGGCAGGTCCTGGGGGGTGCGCAGCTTGGCGAGCACCTTCTCCTTGCACAGCTCGCCCCCGTCGGTGCCGACGAACTCCGCCACCTTGGAAAGTCGGAAGATCTTGTGGGTGTCCAGGGTGGCCAGGACCCAGGAGGAGACCGCCTCGCCCACCCATTCCTCCCCCACGAACAGGTCAAAATCCCGGTACATGGCCGCCCCCTTTCCGCCCCGGTGCCAGGTGCGGATGCGCAGGTGCTCGTCCCACAGGAGGGGGCGCTTGAGGGAAAACCAGATGCGCACCAGCATCCAGAAGGTGTTGTATTTGGCCACCGTTTCATCCCGGGAGACGTGGAGGGCGCAGGCGGCCTCAGTGGCGGCCTCCTGCAGAAGGCCCAGCAGCGCCGAGGGACGGCAGTGGCCGAAGGGGTCGATGAGCCGGGAATCCACATGGTAGGTATTCTCGTAGAACAAGGGACTCGCTCCTTTCAGCGCCGGCCCTGGATGGTCAGCGTGTTTTTGCAGCAGATGTCGTCAATGTCGGAGGCGGTGGCGGCCCCCAGGCGCAGCTTGCCGCCGCACTGGGGACAGCGCAGGACCACCGCGCTGTAAAGGACCTCCAGCTTCCACTCCCGGCAGCCGCAGGTGCAGGAGATGCCGCCCCGCGCGGCGATGTCCTTGAGCTCGGAGAGCACCTCGTGCATCACCAGCTCATCCAGAAAGGTCCCCCGCTGCTCCTCTCTTCGCTCCAGCTTGTCGGCGGCCTCCTCCAGGCGCTTCATGGCCTGAAAGACGGCCCCCTCCTCGCCCACATAGCAGCAGTCCAGCCCGGAGGCGGCGCAGGAGAAGGCCAGGGCCTTCTCGTGGAGAAAGGCGTGGCCCGAGCAGGAGACGGTGTGCTCGTGGCCGCAGAAGGCGCAGGGGACGGTGAGACTGGCCCTGCTGCCCTCCAGGGTGACCTGCAGCGCCGACTTGCCGCAGGGGCAGGGCAGGGTGTTGGGGGCGGCGGAGAGCTGGAAAAGGCTGCGCTCTATCACCACGCTGCGGTGGCAGGCGGGGCAGAGATAGGCCAGGGTGCGTGTGGATTCAGCGGACATGGCGGTCCCTCCGTAGATGTTTTGATACTATTATAACGCACCGCCCTCCGTTTGACCAGTCCGTCCCGTTCCAAAAACCGGACTGATAATCAGCCTGTCAAAAAAGTCTTTTCGACAGGCTGAGGCACTTTTGAAACTTCAAACAAGTTTCAAAAGTGGTTTGATCAGACGCGAAAGACAACCCTGACGGTTTTCTTTCACACTATCTTTCCCTCCGAAACCTTCGGTAAAGAGGGTTTATCGACAGCCTCATAATTTCTGCTGTTTTGTGTAAACTAAGGGTCAAACTCACCGGGAGGAGGAACGCAGCGATCATGACCACGAAAAAGATCGGAAAACAGACGGTGGCGCTGGCCCAGCCCCCCTCCATCGCGGGCTACGCCAACGTGGTAGGCAAAAAGGAGGGAGAGGGCCCCCTCCGCTCCAGCTTTGACCACATCGAGCAGGACGACACCTTTGGCGAGAAGAGCTGGGAGAAGGCGGAGAGCGCCATGCAGAAAATGGCCCTGGCCTCGGCCCTGGGCAAGGCGGGACGGACCGCCGCGGGGATCGACTATCTCTTTGCCGGGGACCTGCTCAACCAGTGTATCGGCACCGGCTTTGCCGTCCGGGGCCAGGACATCCCCTTTTACGGGCTCTACGGGGCCTGTTCCACCATGGCCGAGGGGCTCTCCCTGGCGGCGCTGATGCTGGACGGCGGCTTTGGAGAGTGGGCGGCGGCCATGACCTCCTCCCACTTCTGCTCGGCGGAGCGGCAGTACCGCACCCCCCTGGAGTACGGCGGCCAGCGCACCCCCACCGCCCAGTGGACGGTGACGGGGGCGGGGTGCGTGGTCCTCTCCCGGGAGGGGAAGGGGCCCTATATCACCCATGTGACCACCGGCAAGATCGCGGACAAGGGCATCAAGGACGCCAACAACATGGGGGCGGCCATGGCCCCCGCGGCTTACTCCACCATCAAGGCCCACCTGACCGACCTGGGCCGGCCGGCCTCCTATTATGACATGATCGTCACCGGAGACCTGGGCAAGCTGGGCAAGGAGATCGTGCGAGACTTCCTCGCCCGGGACGGCTTTGACGTGGCCAATCTGGACGACTGCGGCACCATGATCTTCGACCTGGAGGGGCAGGACGTCCACTGCGGCGGCTCGGGCTGCGGCTGCTCGGCGGCGGTGCTCACCGGGTATCTGCTCAACGGTATGCGCTCGGGGAAGTGGAAGAACATCCTGTT
>DVLB01000037.1 GCA_018715695.1 Candidatus Galloscillospira stercoripullorum | reverse complement strand
CGTCTTCCCCTTCGGCTGGGGCGAGCTGTTGGGCGTTGCCAGCCGCACCAACTTCGACCTGACCGCCCACCAGAACACCTCCGGCAAGGACATGAGCTACTTTGACCAGGAGAAGAACGAGCACTACATCCCCTACGTCATCGAGCCCTCCCTGGGTGCCGACCGGGTGACCCTGGCCTTCCTGGTGGACGCCTACGACGAGGAGGTGGTGGACGCCGAGAAGAACGACGTGCGCACCGTCCTGCGGCTCCATCCCGCCTTGGCCCCCTTCAAGTGCGCCGTGCTGCCCCTCTCCAAGAAGCTTTCGGAGAAGGCCCGTGAGATCCAGGCCGAGCTCAGCAAGTACTTCATGGTGGACTTCGACGACGCCGGCTCCATCGGCAAGCGCTACCGCCGCCAGGACGAGATCGGCACCCCCTACTGCATCACCGTGGACTTCGCCACCGTGGGCAGCGACACCGAAGAGGCCGACCACGCCGTCACCATCCGGGACCGGGATACTATGGAGCAGGTCCGCGTGCCCATCAGCGAGCTGAAAGCCTGGCTGGAAGAGAAGATTTCCTTCTAAAATCCCCGCACACAATACAATAAAGAGGAGCGGCAGCCAACTGGCTGCCGCTCCTCTTTTGTACTTTATTTATTCCAGTCGTAGGAACACAGGTCGAAGGGAGAGAGAATGCCCTGGTCGGTGACCACGCCGGAGCAGAGGTGGGGAGGTGTGATGTCAAAGGCGGGGTAGTAGCCCTTGACCCCCTCCATCACCAGCCGCTGCCCCAGAGACTCCACGGCGAGGTTCGGGTCTCTCTCCTCAATGGTCACAGTGTCGATGGTAGGGTGGCCCCGGTCGGGCCGTCCGGTAACCAGGTAGGGGATGCCCCAGTGGTGGGCGCACAGGGCGATCTGGAAGGTGCCGATCTTGTTGACGATGTAGCCGTCCATGGTGATGACATCGGCGGCCGAGGTAAACACATCCACACCCTTCTTCTTCATCACATAGCCGGGCATATTGTCGGTAATGACGGTGACGTCAAAGCCCATATCCTTCACACAGCTGGCGGTGAGCCGGGCCCCCTGGTAGTAGGGCCGGGTCTCTGGGCAGATGACCTTCACGTCGTTGCCCGCCTCCCGGCAGGCGCGCAGCATCATGCCCACATAGATCTCGGCGTAGCACTGGGTCATGACCGTGCCGCCCTTGGGAAATTTGGACGCAAGCAGCTCGCCCACCCGGATATAGCGGCGGTAGAGGCTGTCCACCTCACAGACCGCCTGGTCAAAAGCGGCCTGGGCGGTGTCCTTCCCCCGCTCCAGGGCGGTGAGGGCGGCCTCCAGGGGCCCGGCCACGGCGGCCTCCATGGCCTTTACCGTGGTGGGACGGGCGTGGGTGAGGGTATAGGCCGCGGCCTTCAAATAGGCCCGCTGTTCTTCCTCCCCCATCCCCCGGCACTCCTCCGCCGCCAGGGCAAGGCCCATTCCCGCCGCCTGGTAGGGCCCGAAGCTCTGGGTCACCATATCGGCAATGGCCTGGGCTACCTCCTCATGGCGGTTGCAGACCACAAACCGTGTCTCCATGGGATAGACCCGCCGGTCCAGAATGCGCACCTGTCCCGGTTCGTACCAGGCCACGTTCTCATACCGCAGCAGAAAGGCAAGCCCTCGGTCGGCTCTCTCTTTTTCCTCCATGCGTTCTCCCTCCTTACAGATGACGGATCACGTCCCGGATGATCTCTTCCATCCGCCCCGCGCCCGTCTCCACTGCGCTCATGTCAAACTCGCTGGCCGGCCGCTCCCCCGACTTGGAGGCCCCGGTGGCCATGTTGGTCATGAGGGACAGCCCCAACAGTGGCAGGGAGCAGTGGGCGGCGGTGAGGGCGTCGGTAACGGTGGACATACCGGTGGCGTCGCCCCCCATATTGCGGATGGCCCGCACCTCCGCCTTGGTCTCAAACTGGGGGCCGGGGTAGTAGAAGTAGACCCCCTCGTGGACGTGCTCCATGAGGCCCCGGCGCTCCGCGCTCTCCAGAGCCAGGGTGCGCAGAGCGGTGGTATACATCTCGTCGGTGTCAAAAAATCGAGGGCCGAACTCCTTCACATTGGGGCCCCGGGTGGGGCTGGCACCGTGGAAGTTGATATGGTCCTCTATGACCATCACATCCCCCGGCTCATAGGAGAGGTTTACCGCCCCGGCGGCATTGGTGACGATGGCGGTCTTTACTCCCAGCAACTTGAAGACCCGGATGGGAGCGGAGAGCTGGCGGAATTCATAGCCCTCATAGTAATGGAAGCGGCCCGACATGACGGCTACATACTTCCCCTCCAGCGTGCCGAAGACGAAGCAGCCGGCATGGGAGTCCACGGTGGAGACAGGAAAGTTGGGCACCTCGGCATAGGGGATGACCACCGCTTCCTCCACACCCTCTGCCAGGGACCCCAGGGCGGTGCCCAGGATCAGGCCCACCTCCGGCCGGCGGGGGATGCGGGAGAGCAGGTAGTCCGCGCTCTCGGTGTAAAAGGCATAGTCGTATTCTCTCATGGCTTCCTCCCGTTTTTCCAGGATAGAAAGACATGGGCCTGCGATGAGGCCCATGTCTTTCTATCCGAATTTTTTGCTCTCGGCCTCGTCGCCGCAAGTGCCATATCTCTCGCTTCCGCCTGAAGGCGAAAGCTCGCTCATTTTACTGCGGCTCCTCTCCCCGCGAAAGGCGTTCCGCCTTCCGCGGGGGCCCCATTTTTACTGCGCCGGGCTCGTGCGGGGGCCCCGGAGGGGTCAAGGGCCTCAGTCCTTGTATTTTTTACTTTCCGCCACTGCCAATTCATCGCAGCGGTTGTTATAGGGATTGGACGCGTGGCCCTTGACCCAGTGGAGGTTTACCTTGTGGTAGTCGCACAGGGCAAGGATCCGGTCCCAGAGGTCGTGGTTGAGGGCGGGCTTCTTGTCCGCCTTGATCCAGCCCTTGGCCTTCCAGCCCCGGGCCCAACCTTTCTGGAGGGCGTCGATGACGTACTTGGAGTCGGAGTACAGCTCCACCACGCAGGGCTCTTTCAAAGCTTCCAGTGCGGTGATGACTCCGGTGAGCTCCATGCGGTTGTTGGTGGTGTGGCCCTCACCGCCTGAGAGCTCCTTTTTGAACGCGCCGTACATCAAAATGGCTCCCCAACCCCCGGGGCCTGGGTTGCCGGAACAGGCGCCGTCTGTGTAGATGGTGACTGTTTTCATGCTCACAGCTCCTCCAGGATTTCCTGGCGCTTGACCTCATACTCCTCCTTGGAGATGAGCCGCTGGTCATAAAGGCTCTGGAGCTGCCGCAGCCGCTCCTCAGCGCTGCCGGGGTCTCGGGCAGGGGAGGAGGGAGATTCCTCCTCAATATGGATCTCCGGCCCCAGGTATTTCTTGCCAAAGGCCTGGTAGAAATTCCCCACCGCAATGGCGGCGGCCACCAGGGTCCACAGGATGCCGAAGGGTCCGAAGGTGGGGATGACCGCAAACAGCCCGATGAGCACGAACACGCACCCCACCACACCGCCCAGGGTGGCTCCCGCCTTGCTGGGCCGGTAGGTCACACGTTTTCTGGCCATGGCTTACTCTCCCTGCTCCGGTGCCGGTGCGGAGGCTTCCTCGGTTCCTTCCTCCTCCTCGTGGTCGGTGCGGGCGAAGGAAATGACCTTCACGCCCTCGTCCAGGTTCATGAGCTTCACACCCTGGGCGGAGCGGCCGTAAGTGGAGATTCCGGACACCGCCATGCGGATGATGACCCCCGCGTCGTTGATGAGGAGGATGTCGTCGGCGTCGCTGACCACCTTGACCCCCATCACACAGCCGGTCTTCTCGGTGACGTTATAGCCCTTGAGACCGTAGCCGCCCCGGTTCTGGGGACCATCGGCGCGGATATACTCGTCCATGTCGGTGCGCTTGCCGTAGCCATTCTCGGTAACCATGAGAACCTGGTGGCCGCGCTTGGCCCGGGCAGCGCCGATGACGTAGTCGCCCTCCCGGAGCTTGATGCCCCGGACACCACAGGCATCCCGGCCCATGCACCGCACATCGGTCTCCTTGAAGCAGATGGCCATACCGTCGTGGGTGGCGATGAGGATGGCCTGGTCTCCGTCGGTCTCCCGCACGGAGATGAGCTCATCCCCCTCGTCCAGGGTGATGCAGCGGATGCCAGCCTTGCGCACGGTATTGATGGCGGAGAGCTGGATGCGTTTGACGGTGCCGTTCCGGGTGACCATGGTGAGATAGCGGTCTTCGGGGAACTCTCTCAGGTGGATCATGGCGGTGACCTTCTCACCGCTTTCCAGGGGCAGGATGTTCACCAGGTTGGTACCCTTGGCGGTGCGGCTCGCCTCGGGGATCTGGTAGCCCTTCTTGCGGTGGACCCGGCCCTTGTTGGTGAAGAAGAGGATGAAGTCATGGGTGGAGGCAGTAAAGACCGTGTCCACATAGTCCTCTTCCTTGGTGGCCATGGCGGTGATACCTTTTCCGCCCCGACGCTGGGTCTTGTAGGTGGAGGCGGGCAGGCGCTTGATGTACCCGGCGGCAGTAAGAGTGAAGACGCACTCCTCCTCCTCAATGAGGTCCTCGATGTCGATCTCATCCTCCACGTCCTGGATCTCGGTGACGCGCTCATCCCCATACTTGTCCCGGATGGCGGTGAGCTCGTCCTTGAGCACCCCCCGCAGCATCCCCTCGTCGGAGAGGAGCTGCTGGAAATAGGCGATGCGCTCCTGGAGCTCCTTGTATTCGTTTTCCAGCTTCTCCCGGTCCAGGCCTTGGAGAGCCTTGAGGCGCATATCCAGAATGGCCTGGGCCTGCACGTCGCTCAGGCCGAAGCGCTCCATGAGCTTCTCCTTGGCGTCGTCGTAGCTCTGGCGGATGATGCGGATGACCTCGTCGATGTTGTCCTGGGCAATGAGCAGACCCTGGAGGAGGTGAGACCGCTCCTGGGCCTTTTTGAGGTCGTACTGAGTGCGGCGAATGATGATTTGCTCCTGGTAGGCGATGTACTCGTCCAGGATGTGGCGCAGGGACAAAATCCGGGGCTGGAGCTTGCCCTCCACCGGTACCAGGGCCAGCATATTGATGGCAAAGGTGGTCTGGAGCTGGGTCTGGGCAAAGAGGCGGTTGAGTACCACCTGTGGGTTGGCGTCCCGCTTGAGCTCGATGACGATGCGCATGCCGTTGCGGTCGGACTCGTCCCGGATGTCGGAAATGCCCTCCAGCCGCCTGTCCCCCACCTGGTCAGCCATGTTCTTGATGAGCATGCGCTTGTTGACCTGGTAGGGGATCTCGGTGACGATGATGCGGACGCGGTCCTTGCCGAATTCCTCAAACTCGGTCCGAGCCCGGACGCACAGCCGTCCCCGGCCAGTGGCGTAGGCCGAGCGGATGCCCGACCGGCCCATGATGATGCCCTTGGTGGGGAAGTCGGGGCCCTTGATGTGCTCCATCAGGTCGGCAAGCTCGGCCTCCGGGTTATCCAGCACGCAGATCACGGCATTGATGACCTCGGTCAGGTTATGGGGCGGGATATTGGTGGCCATGCCCACCGCAATGCCGCTGGAGCCGTTTACCAGCAGGTTGGGAAACCGGGCAGGGAGGACCTTGGGCTCCTTGCGGGTCTCGTCGAAGTTGGGGTCCCAGTCCACCGTGTCCTTCTCAATGTCCCGGAGCATCTCCTCGGAGATCTTGGAGAGCCGCGCCTCGGTGTAACGGTAGGCGGCGGGGGGATCTCCATCGATGGAACCGAAGTTGCCGTGGCCGTCCACCAACATATAGCGCAGGGAGAAGTCCTGGGCCAGACGGACCAGGGCGTCGTAGACAGAGGCGTCGCCGTGGGGATGGTAGCGGCCCAGCACGTCGCCCACGCAGGTGGCCGACTTCTTGAAGGGCCGGTCGTGGGTGAGGTTGTCCTCATACATGGCGTAGAGGATACGACGGTGCACCGGCTTGAGGCCATCCCGCACGTCGGGCAGGGCCCGGCCCACGATGACGCTCATGGCATATTCAATATAGGACTGCTCCATCTCAGGAACCAGAGGAGAGATCTCGATCTTCTGGTCCGGGAAGCGAATCTCCTCCGGGTCGTACTGCGGTTTTTTACTCATTTCGGTCTCCCTCTCTTAATAGTCGAGATTGACCGCGTACTTCGCGTTCTTCTCGATGAATTCCTTACGGGGCTCCACTTTCTCGCCCATAAGGACGGTGAAGGTGGCGTCCGCAGCCACGGCATCGTCCAGCTCAATGCGGCGCAGGGTGCGGCGCTCCGGGTCCATGGTGGTCTCCCACAGCTCCTGGGGGTTCATTTCGCCCAGGCCCTTGAATCGGGAGATGTCCACCTTGGCGTTGGGGTTGTCCCCACGCAGCTCGGCGGAGATGGCGTCCCGCTCCGTTTCGGAGAAGGCCAGGCGGGTGGTCTTGCCCCGGGTGAGCTTGAACAGGGGAGGCACCGCCGAATACACATAGCCGTTCTCGATCAGGGGCCGCATGAAGCGGAAGAAGAAGGTGAGCAGCAGCGTGCGGATATGGGCGCCGTCCACATCGGCATCGGCCATGATGATGATTTTGTGATAGCGCAGCTTTTCAAGGTCAAAGTCGTCCCCGATGCCGGCGCCCAGGGCGGTGATAACGGGGGTCAGCTTGTCGTTGCCGTACACCTTGTCGGCCCGGGCCTTTTCCACGTTGAGCATCTTGCCCCACAGCGGCAGGATGGCCTGGAAGCGGCTGTCCCGGCCCTGGGTGGCGGAGCCGCCGGCGGAGTCGCCCTCGACGATATACAGCTCGGTGAGCTCCTGGTTGACCTCGTTGCAGTCCCGCAGCTTGTCGGGCATGGCGGCGCCGCCCAGGGCGGTCTTGCGCCGGATGGACTCCCGGGCCTTGCGGGCGGCCTCACGGGCCCGGTTGGCCATGAGGGCCTTCTCCAGGATGGCCTTGCCCACCGCCGGGTTCTCCTCCAGGTACTCGGAGAGCTTCTCGGTGACAATGTTGTTCACCAGGGTGCGGATTTCGCTGTTGCCCAGCTTGGCCTTGGTCTGACCCTCGAACTGGCCTCGGTGAGCTTGACGGAAATGACGCAAGTCAGGCCCTCCCGGCAGTCCTCGCCGGAGACCTTGTCGTCTCCTTTGAGAAGGCCCGCCTTCTTGCCGTAGGCGTTGAGCACGTTGGTGAGGGCCCGCTTGAATCCCTCCTC
>DVLB01000036.1 GCA_018715695.1 Candidatus Galloscillospira stercoripullorum | reverse complement strand
CCGACTTGAGCCGCTCCGCCTGGTCGGAGGTGACCAGGGCGTCGATGACCTCGTCCAGGCCGCCGTCCATGATACTCTCAATTTTGTACAGCGTCAAGCCGATGCGGTGGTCCGTCACCCGGCCCTGAGGGAAGTTGTAGGTGCGGATGCGCTCGTTGCGCATGCCGGTGCCCACCTGGCTGCGGCGCTGGGCGGTGTACTCGCTGGAGATCTTCTCCTGCTCCGCCTCATACAGCCGGGAGGCCAGGATGCGCATGGCCTTGTCCCGGTTCTGGAACTGGCTGCGCTCCTGCTGGCACTCCACCACCGTGCCCGTGGGCTTGTGGATGAGCCGGACGGCGGAGGAGGTCTTGTTGATGTGCTGGCCCCCCGCCCCCGAGGAGCGGAAGACCTGCATCTCAATGTCGGCGGGATTGAGCTGGAAGTCCACCTCGTCGATCTCGGGCAGCACCGCCACCGTGGCCGTGCTGGTGTGGATGCGGCCCCCGGACTCGGTCTCGGGCACCCGCTGCACCCGGTGGACGCCGCTCTCAAACTTCAAACGGGAGTAGGCGCCCTCCCCTTCGACTGTAAAGCAGATTTCCTTTATTCCGCCTAGCTCCGTTTCGCTGACGCTGTCCACCTCCACCTTCCAGCGGCGGCTCTCGGCGTACATGGAGTACATGCGGAACAGGGAGTGGGCGAACAGGGCCGCCTCCTCCCCGCCCACGCCGGCCCGGATCTCCACGATCACGTTTTTCCCGTCGTTGGGGTCGGAGGGCAACAGGAGGAGCTTGAGCTCCTCCTCCAGCTGCTCCAGGTCGGCCTTGGCCTGCCGGTACTCCTCCTGGGCCAGCTCCTTCATGTCCGGGTCGGACAAAAGCTCTTTGGCCTCCTCCAGATCCTGCTCTCGGCGCTGATAGCTCCGGTACGCCTCCACCACCGGCGCAAGCTCCCGCTGCTCCTTGTTGAGCCGGGCCACCAGGGCCGGGTCGGCGTAGGTCTCGCCGGCGGCGAGCCGGGCCTCGATGTCCTGATAGTGGATGTCCAGCCGCCTGAGTTTATCCAGCATGGGCCCTCCCCCTTTTACCGGTCAAAGACGAAAGACTTGGCAAGGGCCACCGTCTCCCGTATGTAGTTGCCAAAAGCGTATCCCAGGTGGCTGGGCGGCGCGGCCAGGGTGGAGATGTCCAGGCCCGCCCGGCCGGCCAGCAGCCGCACCCGGCACAGGTGCCAGCTGCTGGAGACCACCAGGATGTGGCACTCCTCCGCGTCAAGGCCCTTCTCCTCCAGGAGCTGGGCGGTACAGGTAAAGTTCTGCATGGTATTGTGGGACTCGTCCTCCTGCCAGATGCGCTCCGGCGCGATGCCCCGGGCGGTGAGGTAGTCGTACATGCACTCTGCCTCTGAGATATGCTCGTTGCCCCCCTGGCCGCCCGCCACCACCACGGGCACCTCCGGGTGCTCCTGGAGGTAGGGCAGCGCCGCGTCCAGCCGCTCCTGGAGGTTGGGGGACGGCCCCTCGGGCCGCACATGGGCCCCCATGATCATCACCACGTCGGGCTCGGAGTCAATGCGGGTGCCGCCGTTTAAGAGAATGATGCCCTCCATGGCTACAAAATAGGCCCCTCCGGCGATGAGCACCACGGCCAGGGCCCGGCGCAGGTACTGCCCGCCCCTGCCCTTCATATGCCGGGAGAGGATGTAGAGCGCCAGCATGGCCCCAAAGCCCAGGAACAGATAGGTAAAGAAATAAAATGCCGATTCCAGCACCAGCCGGACCGCCGCCGCCAGGATCACAAGAATGACCACACCTGCCCAGAGCAGCAGGTCTTTTCCCCTTTGCTTCATGTCACACACACTTCTTTGCTCACTTGATCTTATTTTTTGGTAACCTGCCGCGCCCCTTATTTTTTCGCCTCTTCCAGCTCGGCGGCCAGGGTCTCCCACTTGGTGTAGAGGGCGGCGATCTCGTCCTCCAGCGCCTGGCGCTGCTCGTAGAGCTCCTGGAGGCGCAGGTAGTTGCTGGCGGCCTCCTCCATCTCCTGCTGCAGGTCGTACATCCGCTCCTCGGCCCGGGCCACCTCCCGTTCGGCGGCGGCGACCTGCTTCTCCAGCTCCTTGGTGCCTCCGCTGCGCTTGGGCTTCTCCTTCTTCGGCTCCTCCGCCTTCACCGGGGCGGGGGCGTTTTTCTTCTCCCGGGCCGCGAGAAACTCCCCATAGGTCCCCCGGAAGTCGGTGACGTGCCCGTCCTCCAGCATCCAGATGCGGGTGGCGAAGCGGTTGATGAAGTACCGGTCGTGGGAGACAAAGAGCAGGGCGCCTCCGTAGTCCTCCACCGCCTCCTCGATCCACTCCCGGCTCTGCACGTCCAGGTGGTTGGTGGGCTCGTCCAGGATGAGCAGGTTGATCTTCTCGTCCATGAGCATGCAAAGCCGCAGGCGGCTGCGCTCCCCGCCGGAGAGGACGGATACGCTCTTGAACACGTCCTCCCCCCGGAAATGGAAGGCGGCCAGACGGTTGCGGGCGGTCTGGGGCGTGCAGTCCAGGTCATAGATCATGGTGTCCACCAGATTGCGTTCGGGGTGGGAAAAGCGGACGATCTGGGGCAGGTAGCCGATCTTCACCGTAGGGCCCAGCCGCAGCTTGCCCTCCGTGGGCTCCTCCTCCCCCATGATGATCTTCACCAGGGTGGATTTCCCGGTGCCGTTGTCCCCCAGCAGGGCGATGCGCTCGCCCCCCTCCACCAGCGCGTCCACGCCCGCGAAGAGCCGGCGCTCCCCGAAGGCCTTGCCCACGCCCTTGAGGAGCAGCACCTCGTCACCCCGGAAGTCCCGCTCTCCAAAGCGCACGTCCAGCCGGCGCTCCTTCTCCGGCCGGTCGGTGGTGCGCAGGCGCTCAATGCGCTTTTCCATGGACGCTGCCCGCTTGAAGGTCTTGTCGTTGCCGGAGTAGGCCCACACCCGCAGCTGCTCGGCGGCCTTCTGGAGCTGGTCGATCTTGGAGCGTTCCTTCTCGTAGCGCCGGAGCTTCTCCTGGTAGCGGCGCTCCTTCTCCTCCACATAGAAGCTGTAATTGCCCGCGTAGAACTCCGCCTTGCCGTCCAAAAGCTCGATGATCCGGCCCACCACCTTGTCCAGAAACCACCGGTCGTGGGAGATGGCCAGCACGGTGCCCTTATAGCGGGAGAGGTACTCCTCCAGCCACTCGGTGGCGTGGAGGTCCAGGTGGTTGGTGGGCTCGTCCAGCAGCAGGATGTCGGTGTCCTCCAGGATGAGCCGGGCCAGGTTGACCCGGGTCTTCTCCCCGCCGGAGAGGGCCGAGAAGAGCTGCGCGCGCATGGCGGCCGGGATGTCCAGGCCGTTGCACACCTTGCCCAGCTCCGTGCCCGTCTCATAGCCCCCCTTGGCCTCATAGGCCGCCGAGAGTTCTCCATACCGGCGCAGCAGGGCCTCGTCGTCGCCCTGGCCCATGCGCTCGGTGAGGGCGGCCATCTCCTCCTCCATGGCCCGCAGGGGGGCGAAGGCGGTGAGCAGCACGTCCTCCACCGTGTACTCCGGGGGATAGACCGGGATCTGGGAGATGAGGCCCAGGGTCTTGCCCGGCGCCGTCACCACCTCGCCCTCGTCGCACTCCAGCTCCCCGGTGAGGAGCTTGAACACCGTGGTCTTGCCCGCGCCGTTCTTGCCCAGCAGGCCCACCCGCTCCCCCTGGTATACCTGGAAGGAGAGACCGTCCAGTATTTTTTTGCCTACCTCAAACTCTTTTACCACGTTTGAGAGGGATATGTCTATCATGCCGCCACTCCGTTACGCTTCTTTTGTAAGTTCCTTGAGATACTCCACCAGTTCCTCAAAGGCCATCCCCCGGGAGGCCTTCACCAGCACGGTGGTGTCCGGCTTGACCACCTGCCGCAGCACCTCCATGGCCTCCTTCTTGTTGGGACGCCAGTAGACCTCCTTCATGCCTGCGGCCTCCGCCGCGGCGGCGATGTGCTCGGAGAGCTCCCCGGCGCACACCAGGCAGTCGATGCCCACCTTGGCCGCCCACTCGCCGATGCCGGCGTGGAGTGCCTGGGCCAGCGGGCCCAGCTCCAGCATGTCCCCCAGCATGGCCACCTTGTGCTTGCTGCGGCTCTGGGAGAGGACCTCCAGCGCCGCCCGCATGGACTGGGGGTTGGCGTTGTAGGTGTCGTTGAGGATGGTGATGCCGTCCTGGCGCTGCAGGATGTTCATGCGCATCTTGGTGGGGGCGAAATGGGCCACCCCCCGGCAGATCTCCTCCGCCGTGAGCCCAAACCGCTCCCCCACCGCCGCGGCCATCAGGGTGGGATAGACCATGTGGCTGCCCAGGGCCGGGATGTCCACCTTAAAATCGCTGTGAGGCGTTTTTACTTCACAGCTCATGCCCGACGTGCCGTTGCTCACCAGATGGTCGGCGCTGTACGCCGTGTTCCCCTTGACGCCGCACCAGATGATGGGCCGCTCCAGCTTCCCCTCCAGGGTGCGCAGCAGCTCGTCGTCCCCGTTGAGGATGGCCGCGCCGCCGGGCTTGGCGTGGGAGAAGATCTCCGCCTTGGCCTTGAGGATATTCTCCCGGGAGCCCAGGAACTCGATGTGGGACTCCCCCACGTTGGTGATGAGGCACAGGTCCGGCTCGGCGATGGAGGAGATGACCTCGATCTCGCCGGCGTGGTTCATCCCCATCTCCAGCACCGCCGCCTCATAGCTCCTGTCCAGCCGGAACACGGTCAGGCAGGTGCCGATGTCGGTATTCAGGTTTCCCTCGGTCTTGAGGACCTTGTACTTCTCCCCCAGCACGGCGGCCACCATGTCCTTGGTGGTGGTCTTGCCCACGCTGCCCGTCACCGCCACCACGGGGATGTCAAATTTCTTCTTATAGTGCCGGGCCAGGTCCCGCAGGGCCTGGCGGGTATCCTTCACCTTGATGTAAAACTTGCCGGGCAGGTAGCTCTCCCGCTCCCGCCGGGTCAGGCACCCGGCGGCGCCGCTCTCCAGGGCCGCGCCGATATAGGCGTGGCCGTCGAACTGCTCACCGATGAGGGGCACAAACAGGGAATCGGGGTGGATAGTGCGGCTGTCGGTCTCCACGCGGCTCACAGCGGTATCAAGCGCGGGGTATTCACTCAGCAGCGTGCCGTTTACTGCCTCTAAAATCTCTGCAACGGTCATCGGCTCCATGGTGGACCTCCTCATTATTTCCCTTGTTTTCGCGCCTCCAGAGAGGCCTCCACGATCTTCTCGCACAGCTGCGCATAGCCGATGCCCACGGCGGAAGCCTCCTGGGGCAGCAGGCTGGTGGGGGTCATGCCGGGCAGGGTGTTGATCTCCAAAAACCAGATGCGCCCCTCCTCGTCCAGGATGAAGTCCGCACGGGAGTAGACGCTCAGGCCCAGGGTCTCATAGACCCGCACCGCGGCCCGGCGCAGCTCCTCCTCCACCTCGGGGGGGATGGGGGCGGGACACACCTCCACGGCGCCGTCGGGCTGGTACTTGTTGGCATAGTCATAAAAGCCCTGCTTGGGGATGATCTCAATGGAGGGCAGCGCCGCGCCGTCCAGGATGCCCACCTGGACCTCCCGGCCCTTCACATACTCCTCCAGAACCACGCGGCCCCCTGTTTTCAGGCTTTCGGCAAGGGTCTGGCGCAGCTCCCCCTCGGTATGGGCGATGGACACGCCGATGGAGGACCCGCTGGCCACCGGCTTGACCACGCAGGGCAGCGGGCAGTCCGCCACCAGCAGCTCCACGTCCGCCTGGGTATACTCCGCCAGGCGCCAGCTGGGGGTGTTGACCTTGCCCGCCACCAGCCGCTTGGTCAGGTCCTTGTCCATGGCGATGGCGCTGCCCAGGTAGCCCGCGCCGGTATAGGGGATGCCCATGAGGTCAAAGGCGGCCTGGACCCTGCCGTCCTCTCCGCAGGTGCCGTGGAGGGCGATGAACACCAGGTCCGCCATGGCGCACAGCTCCAGCACCCGGGGGCCAAAGAGGTTCCTCCCCCCGTCGGGGCGGCTTGCGCGGATCTTCTCCAGGTCGGGCGCCTCCCGGCTCACCCGCCGGGCCTCCTCCGGGACGTGCCCGTCAAAAAGCGCCTCCAGCGCCCCGGACCCCTCCACGCCGAAGAACATATCCACAAAGGCCACCTGATGCCCCAGACCCTTGAGTGCCTCCGCCACCATGCACCCCGTGGACAGGGACACGTTTCGCTCCGGGGACAGTCCCCCGGCCAGCACGACGATCTTCATAACATTTATGCTCCCTTCGGAGATGTTACCATCAAGGGGCAAGGGAGATTCCCCCTTTGTCCACTGATGGTATCATCTCATTATACGCATTTGGCAAATATTATATCACACCCCGCCGGGTTTCTCAACCGAAAAAGCCGCTGCGCGCCCATTTTCCGACAAAAAGGCGGTGCGCTCCCATTTCCCGGTAAAAAGCCGCCGCGCTCTCATTGCACGACAAAAAGGCACTGCGCCCCCATTTTTCGATAAAAAGGCGGGACGGCCAGAGCCGTCCCGCTTTTGTGTTCCAAAGTATCCTTACCTCTTACTTCTTACTTTGTGCCGAAGATCCGGTCGCCGGCGTCGCCCAGGCCGGGCACGATGTAGCCGTGGTCATTGAGCTTCTCGTCCACGGCGGCGCAGTAGATCTCCACGTCGGGGTGGTCCCGGCGGATGCGCTCGATGCCCTCGGGCGCGGCGATGATGTTCATGAGCTTGATATGCTTGACGTCATAGTTCTTGATGAACTGGATGGCGGCGGAGGCGGAGCCGCCGGTGGCCAGCATGGGATCGAGGATGATCACGTCCCGCTCGGCGATGTCGGTGGGCATCTTGCAGTAGTACTCCACCGGCTCCAGGGTCTGGGGGTCACGATACAGGCCGATGTGGCCCACCTTGGCCGAGGGGATCAGGGTGAGAATGCCGTCCACCATGCCCAGGCCCGCCCGCAGAATGGGCACGATGGCCAGCTTCTTGCCCGAGAGGTGGCGGAAGGTGGCGGTGGTGATGGGAGTCTTGATCTCCACATCCTCCAGCGGCAGGTCCCGGGTGGCCTCATAGCACATGAGGGTGGCGATCTCGGAAACCACCTCACGGAAGTCCTTGACGCCGGTATTCTCGTCACGGAGGATGCACAGCTTATGCTGTACCAGCGGATGATCTACTACATGTACCTTTTCCATTGTCCGATTCCCCTTTTGTTTCGTTTTGGGCCCCAGGCCCTTTTCTCGTCAGTTCTGCCGGGCGAGACGCTCCCGCTCGGCCTGGGACAGGCGGTGGTAGGCCGGTGTCAGAGCCGCCGCGTCGGTGAGCTCTCCCGCCCTGGCCATCTCCAGCGCGCCCCGGGCCACGCCCCAGGCGCAGGGATAGCGCAGGTGCTCAGGCGCCAGCTCCACGTCCAGCCCCCGGGCTTTTAGGTCATTATAGCACAAATGCGCGCCGTCTCCAACTAAAATTTGCGTTCCCTTCTGCGCGTTCAGTTCTTCCGCCAGGTCGTTGAGGCCGATGGCCCGGTCCTCCGTGAGGCGCACCGGCCTGCCCCCCTGGCCCAGGAAGCGGGCATTGTAGACCTGGCTGCGCCGGGCGTCCATCACCGGGCAGAGATTGCCCCCCATGTGGGCCACGGTCCAGGCCATGGCCTCCAGGGTGGACACCCCCGCGCAGGGCCGCTGGGCCGCCCAGGCGAGGCCCTTGGCCGCCGCCACGCCGATGCGAAGCCCCGTAAAGGACCCGGGGCCCGCCGCCACGGCGATCACGTCCACGTCGCCCAGGGCCATGCCGCAGGCGGAGAGCAGCCCCTCCGCCATGGGCAGCAGGGTCACCGAATGGGTCAGGCCGTTATTCTGAAAGGTCTGGGCGATGAGCTTTTCATCCTCGCAGATCGCCACCGAGGCGGTCACCGCCGATGACTCCAGTGCCAAGATCTTCATAGTCTTCCCTTGTCCCCTCTTCCCTCTACGCGCCTTGGGTCACGGTGATGATCCGCTCCCCGTCGCTCTCTCCCCGGCGGATGTCCACCCGGATGACCGCGCCCTCCAGGGCGTCGTCCACATTCTCGCTCCACTCCACCGCGCACACGCCGCCCCGGGCGAGATAGTCCTCCCAGCCGATGTCAAAAAGCTCGTCGGAGGAGGAAAGGCGGTACATGTCAAAGTGGAACAGGGGCAGCCGCCCCCCCTCGTACTCATTGACGATGGTGAAGGTGGGGCTGGTCACCCGCTCATTGATCCCCAGGCCCCGGGCCAGCCCCCGGACAAAGGCGGTCTTCCCCGCCCCCAGGTCCCCGGTAAAGGCCACCACCGCGCCGGGGCCAAGGGCAGCGGCCAGGGTCTCCCCCACCGTCTCGGTCTCGGCGGGGGTTTTCGTGCGGTATTCCATAGCACACCTCAAAACGTGAAGTTTTCCTGAATTATTCTACCACACCCGTTTACCAAATGCAAAAAAGATGGTAAACTATTTTGCGAAAATTGGCAAGGACTGTTTCCGGCCGGAAGGAGGTGAGGCGCGTGTCCTGGCTGCGGGACTCCCTGCGGGAGTTCTTCCATAAAGGCGATCTGCTGCTGCTGGGTCTGTGCACGGCGGCCTCCCTCTACGGGCTGCTGCTCATCTTCAGCGCCACCCGCTATATCGGCGGCTACCGCAACATCATCGTCCAGTCGGCGGCCATCGTGCTGGGCATTGTGGTGTACATCTTCCTCTCCTCGGTGGATTTTGAGCTCTTCACCGAAAAAAGCTGGAAGCTGCTGCTCATCGGCAGCCTGGGTTTCATCCTGCTGACCCTCACCCCCCTGGGTATCAGCGTGGGCGGCAACCGCAGCTGGCTGAGCATCCCCGGCTTCCCCGTCAACATCCAGCCCGCCGAGATCGCCAAGCTCTCCTTCGTGCTGCTCTTCTCCCTGCAGTGTACCCGCCTCCAGGAGCGGGGCATCAGCCGCCCGGGCAGCGTCTTTCAGCTGGTGGGGCACACGGGGCTCATGTGCGCGGCCATCGCCGTGGCCTCCGGCGACTTCGGCATGGCTCTGACCTACCTCGTCATCTTCGTGGTGGTCTCCTGGAGCGCGGGGGTGAAAAAGCGCTGGTTCCTGCTGGCCATCCTCCTCTCCGCCGCCCTGCTCTTTTTCATCTGGCCCCATGTGAAGGACATCTACTTCTTCCGGCGCATCACCGTGGTCATCGACCACCTGACCGGCAATCCCGACACCATCTGGGAGCAGACCCAGGGCGTAGGCTATCAGCAGACCCGCAGCCTGCTGGCCATCGGCAGCGGCGGGCTCTTCGGCATGGGCTACCTCCAGGGCACCCAGACCCAGAGCAAGTCCACCGTGTCCATCATCGACCGGGAGACCGACGAGATCTTCGCCGTGTGCGGCGAGGAGCTGGGCCTAGTGGGCTGCGCCCTGGTGCTCCTGCTGCTCTCGGCCATCATTTTGCGGTGCATCTGGGTCTCCCGCCGGGCCTCCAGCCCCCACTCCGCCCTCATCGCCATGGGCTTTGCGGGCATGCTGCTCATTCAGACGGCGGTAAACGTGGGCATGTGCCTGTACGTCTTCCCCGTCATCGGCCTGACCCTCCCCTTTTTCAGCTACGGCGGCTCCTCCATCGTCACCATGTTCGCCGCCATGGGCATCGTCTCCAGTATCAAAATGCGCTCCCTGCCCAGCTGGCTCAAGGACCGCAGCAAGATCTGACCCTTTGCCTGTACGGCGCCGCCTTTCGCTGCGGCGCCGTATATTTTTCCCCGTTTCACAAAGACTACCTTCTGTACCAAACCATCCCCCATCTACCTGTTTACGAAGGAGGTCTTTTCCGTGAAACACACCTCGCCTCTGCGCCGCGTCCTGCCCCTCTCCGCCGCCCTCGCCCTGCTGCTCTCCCTGCCCGCCTCCGCCTTCCTCTTCTGGGGCAGCGGCACGGAGGAGGAGAGCTCCGTCACCGTCATGGCCAAGAACACCCTCACCCCCCAGACCATCACCTTCTCCGCCGACGACTTCTGTGTCAGCGGCTCGGCGGGCCTTGACTCCATCGTCATCACCGCCCTGCCCGACAGCCGCGCCGGTGTCCTCACCCTGTCCAGCACCGCCCTGGCGGTAGGCGACGTGGTGGCCGCCGACGCCCTGAGCGGCATCACCTTCCGCCCCGTTCTCGCCCCCACCCTGGACGCCACCGCCTTCTCCTTCACCCCCGTCTTCTCTGACGGTTCCTCCGGCGAGACAGTGGAGGTGCCCCTCTACCTGCTCTCTGAGCAAAACGGCGCGCCCATCGCGGAGAATCTGGAGCTGACCACCTACAAGAACGTGGCCCTCACCGCCCGCTTCGCCGCCACCGACCCCGAGGGCGACCTCATCACCTTCCAGCTCATCAAAAAGCCCGCCCGTGGCGCGGTGACCATGCCCGAGGAGGGCTCCAGCGAGTTTGTCTACACCCCCTATGAAAACAAGGCCGGCAAGGACTCCTTCACCTATGTGGCGGTGGACGCGGTGGGCAACGCCTCCGAGCCCGTCACCGTGAAGATCCAGATCCTCAAGCCCGACACCAAGGTGACCTACGCCGACATGGACGGCAACGCCGCCCACAAGGCCGCCATCCGTCTGGCGGAGGAGGGTATCTTTGTGGGCGCGTGTATGGGCGGAGAGTATTTCTTCTCCCCCGACACCCCCGTAAGCCGCAGCGAATTTGTGGCCATGGCCATGAAGGTAGCCGGGCTGGAGGCCCTGGAGGACATCTCGGTCACCGGCTTTGCCGACGACGTGGCCATCCCCACCTGGGCCAAGGGCTACGCCTCCTCCGCCCTGAAGGCCGGGCTGGTCCAGGGCACCATCGGCAGCGACGGCCAGGTGATCTTCGATCCCCATTCCACCATCACCCGCGCCCAGGCCACCGTGCTGCTGGACCGGGCCCTCCAGATCTCCGACGTGGCGGTGGACGACGCCTGGGCCGAAAGCGCCAGCGTGCCCACCTGGGCGGCGCAGTCGGCGGCCAACCTGAGCTCCTGCGGCCTGCTCCGCTCCGACGCATCCGGTTCCCTGGGCATGTCGGTCCAGCTCACCCGGGCCCAGGCCGCCCAGATGCTCTGCGACGCGCTGGAGCTGCTGGACAGCCGGGAGAGCGAGAGCTGGCTGCCCTGGTAAAACCGCTGAGGACGGCCGCCATCAGGCGGCGCGGCCGTCCTCCCCTCGCGGGGGACAGATTTTTTCACTTTCCTGTTGACCGTTTCTCCCTCTTCTGGTAAGATAGGTCCCAAAGCCTTTGAGAGGAGAGAAGCACCGCATCATGGACGATGGAGACGCTGCTGACGCTGACGCCCCTTTCTTCCGCCATATGGTCCTCCAGATCGGACATAGCCTGCGCCTGCGCGAGTAGGGCTGCGGGCTGTGTCTTTTTGTGTTTTTGTCACACCGGCATACATGATTCAGGAGGAAATTCACTTGGAAAACTCACTTTTGCTTATGATCCTGCTGCAGCTTTTTCTCATCGCCCTCAACGCCGTGTTCGCCTGCGCTGAGATCGCGGTCATCTCCTTCAACGACAGCAAGCTCGCCCGACTGGCCGCCGAGGGGGACAAGCGGGCGGTGCGGCTTGCCCGGCTCACCAGCCAGCCCGCCCGGTTCCTGGCCACCATCCAGGTGGCCATTACATTGTCCGGCTTTTTGGGCAGCGCCTTCGCCGCGGAGAATTTTTCCGGCCCGCTGGTCGCCTGGCTGCTGGAGCTGGGCGTGCCCATCCCCACGGCCACCCTGGAGGCCGCCGCCGTCATCCTCATCACCCTCATCCTCTCCTACTTCACCCTGATCTTCGGGGAGCTGGTGCCCAAGCGCGTGGCCATGCGCAAGGCGGAGCCCCTGGCCCTGGGCATTTCCGGCCTCATCAGCGCCATCGCCAAGCTGTTCGCGCCCATCGTGTGGTTCCTCACCCTCTCCACCAACGCCATTTTGCGCCTGCTGGGCATCGACCCCGACGCGGAGGACGAGGCGGTCAGCGAGGAGGAGATCCGCATGATGGTGGACGTGGGCAGCGAGAAGGGTGCCATCGACCAGGAGGAAAAGCAGCTGATCCAAAATGTCTTTGAGTTTGACGACCTGACCGCCGGGGAGATCGCCACCCACCGGACCGACGTGTGCCTTCTCTGGCTGGAGGAGAGCATGGAGACCTGGCAGGCCACCATCCACGCCAGCCGCCACACCCGCTTCCCCGTGTGCGACGAGACCGCCGACAATGTGGTGGGCATCCTCAACGCCAAGGACTATTTCCGCCTGGAGGACACAAGCCGCAGCGCCGTGATGGCCCAGGCGGTGAAGCCCGCCTATTTCGTGCCCGAGAGCGTCAAGGCGGACGTGCTCTTCCGCAACATGAAGCGCACCGGAAACACCATGGCCGTGGTGCTGGACGAGTACGGGGGCATGACCGGCATCGTGACCATCTACGACCTGGTGGAGCGGCTGGTGGGCGACCTTGGCGACGAGGAGGCGGAGTCCTCCGCCCCGCCCCTCATTGAGGCCGTGGACGGGCGGACATGGCGCATCCGGGGCGAGGCGCCCTTGTCCCAGGTGTCCCAGGCCCTGGGCGTCCCCCTGCCCCGGGAGGGGTACGACACCTTCAGCGGGCTGGTCTTAGGCTCCCTGGACGTGATCCCCCGGGACGGCTCCACCCTGGAGGTGGAGGTCGCCGGGCTGGTGATCAAGGTCACCGAGATCCGGGAGCACCAGGTGGTGACCGCCCTGGTCTGCCTGGAAAATCCCGCCGCGCCCCCGGGCGACGCCTGAGGTCGGCGTTGACAGGGGCTGAAAAATACGCTATAATGCCCACGTTCATCGGAGGGTAAGCAACACGTATGAAGTTGCGAGCTGGATAAGATGGCAGGTGAGATTCCTGCTCGTCTTATCCAGCTCTTTTTTTGAGCAACGGACCGCAAAACAAGGAGGATACCATGAGTCAAACAAAAGATCGCAGCTTAATTCACGGCAACATTCTCAAATCGCTCATTTCCTTTGCCATTCCCGTCCTGCTGGCCCTTCTGCTGCAGGCCATGTACGGTGCGGCGGACCTGATCATCGTGGGCAGTTCGCGGATACCTATGAACAGTCCGGCGTCGCCTCCGGCAGCCAGCTTTTTAATATGAT
>DVLB01000035.1 GCA_018715695.1 Candidatus Galloscillospira stercoripullorum | reverse complement strand
CCCACTCGGAGATGCTCCCCGCCCACTACTACCCCGCCTTCAAGAAGTACCCCAACTTTGTGGGCAACTACGGCAACGCCTGGTGGAAGCAGAAGGAGGAGTTTGAGTCCTTCAACGGCCCCATCCTCATGACCACCAACTGCATCGTGCCCCCCAAGGACAGCTACAAGGACCGCCTGTACACCACCGGCGCGGCGGGTTATCCCGGCTGCCGGCACATCCCCGGCGAGATCGGGGAGGAAAAGGACTTCTCCGCCCTCATCGAGCAGGCGAAGACCTGCCCCCCGCCCACCCAGATCGAGACCGGCGAGATCGTGGGCGGCTTCGCCCACGCCCAGGTCCTGGCGCTGGCGGACAAGATCGTGGAGGCCGTGAAGTCCGGCGCCATCCGGAAGTTCGTGGTCATGGGCGGCTGCGACGGCCGCGCCAAGAGCCGGGACTACTACACCGAGTTTGCCAAGGCCCTGCCCAAGGACGCGGTCATCCTCACCGCCGGCTGCGCCAAGTACAAGTACAACAAGCTGCCCCTGGGCGACATCGGCGGCATTCCCCGGGTGCTGGACGCCGGGCAGTGCAACGACTCCTACTCCCTGGCCGTCATCGCCCTGAAGCTCAAGGAGGTCTTTGGCCTCGCCGACATCAACGACCTGCCCATCGTCTACAACATCGCCTGGTATGAGCAGAAGGCCGTCATCGTTCTGCTCTCCCTGCTGTACCTGGGCGTGAAGAACATCCACCTGGGGCCCACCCTGCCCGCCTTCCTCAGCCCCAACGTGGCCAAGGTCCTGGTGGAGAACTTCGGCATCGCCGGCATCGGCACGGTGGAGGAGGATATGGCCCTCTTCTTTGGCGAAAACGCCTGACAAGTAACGAGGCCCTGCCCCTTTTTTACAAAGGGACAGGGCCTCATGATGCTTCCGGTATTCTCTCTCTGGCCGTCAGCCGGTCTCTTCCACCGCTTGCCGCTCCTCTCCGCCGGAGAGCAGCGTGATGGCGTACACGGTGCTGATCTGGGCGGGGTAGGACTCGGCGATCTTGCCGTCATAGTACACCGCCACATGGTCCCCCACATAAAAGTGGGTCACGCTGTCCTTGTTCTCCACATTCAGGGAGACGGAAATGCGGTCGCTGCTGGCGGCTGCCTCTTCCCCCTCGTCCACCTTGATGAGGATGGTTTCCGTCCCCACCTCTTCCACCACGCCCCGGACGCAGGGCTCGTTGGCCACGATGTAGTCAAGGTTCCTCTCGCAGCCCGTCAGAAGTGTCAGCGCAGCCAGACACAGCACAAGGGCCCATTTTCTCATGTCCTGCCCCCTCCTTTTCTCCATCCGGCTTGCCCGCCAAGGCGCCGGGACATCTCATTGCGCTTTGAGTATACGCCCTTTCCCCCCGCTTGGCAAGACTCCGGCAAAAAAGCGCCCCGCAGCATGACTGCGAGGCGCTCGAGACTGTCGAAAAAGGCCAAAGGCCTTTTTCGACAGTTTTGCCTGCGGAGGTGCTCCTCCGCAGGCATTTTGCGCTGTTCAAATCAGGTCCCGCCCGTCCACTTCCTCCACCGAGCCGGTGCTGGGCTCAAAGAGGACGGAGACGATGTGCCCGCCCGTCATGCCGGAAAACACATACTTGCTCACCGGGCCCACGCTCTTCCCGTCCACCAGCACGTCCCGGATGCGCCAGCCCGGCTCCGAGCGGATGAGGAAGGCCTGCCGGGGCGCGTCCCCTTCATCCAGGGCGGTGACGCTGCCCCCCGGCTGGGGCAGCACGGTGACGGTCAGCGGTCCGGGAGAGGGCGTGGCGGGCGGCGCGGTCTCCGGCGCCGCCGTGGCCGTGGGCGAGGGGGTGGGTGAGGCCGTAGGCGTGGGCGTGGGTGCAGGCGTTGGCGTGGGGGTGGGCGTGGGGAAGGGCGTGGGTGCGGGGGTGGCGGTCACGGGGGGACGGGTGGGCTGCTCGATGGGCTCGCCCATGGGCTCCCCGGCCAGGACCGGGCAGGAGAGGGCCGCCGTCAGCAGGCAGACCGCCAGGGAGAGCGCGGCCCGCCTCGTCTTCCGGACTGCCATCTCTCCCCCACCTCGCCTTCCTGGGGCCGCTATGTTCAGGAGCGGCCGCCTGTCTTTTCTCTATCATAAGACAAATTTTCCCGCCGCGCAAGGGAAATCCCCTCATTTTTTACACTTTTTCCATGTGCTGCGCGGCGGATTTGAGCATGAGGCGCTTGGTGCCCACGCCGTCAAAGGCGATCTCCAGCAGGGCGTCGCCCCCCATGGGCTGCACGCTGAGGACCATGCCCTTGCCAAAGGCGGTGTGGCGCACCATGTCCCCCTTGCGGAAGGCGCTGGCCGTGCTGGCGGCGCTGGCGGCACCGGCGGCGCTGCGCGCCGGGGTTTTCGCGCCGCCGGAGCCGCTCCAGCCGCCCCCGCCCAGGGAATAGCCCCGGTCGAAGCTGCTGGTGGTGCTCTTGGTGGCGCGGTATGTACCGAAGGAGCCGCCGAAGGACTCCCCGCTCTCCTCCCGGTGGCCGGAGTAGAGGCTGCGGCCCGTCTTTTCCGTATACTCCGCGGGGATCTCCCCCACGAACCGGGAGGGCCGGTTGGCGCTGGTGCGGCCAAAGAGCATCCGCTGGGAGGCGCAGGTGATGTAGAGCTTCTGCCGGGCCCGGGTCATGGCCACATAGCAAAGCCGCCGCTCCTCCTCCATCTCCTCGGCCTCCCCGATGGCCCGGATGCCGGGGAAGATCCCCTCCTCCGCGCCCACCAGGAAGACCACCGGGAACTCCAGGCCCTTGGCCGAGTGCATGGTCATCATGACCACGCAGTCCTCGTTGGGGTCGTGGTTGTCAAGGTCGGTATACAGGGCGATCTCGTCCAAAAAGCCGCCCAGGCTGGGCTCCCCCTCCAGGTTTTCCAGGTAGCCGTTGATGGAGGTGAGCACCTCCCGCACGTTTTCAAGGCGGGTGCGGTCCTCCACCGTGTTCTTCTGCTCCAGCATGACGGCGTACCCCGTGCGCTGCACCAGTTCCTCGTAGAAGGCGGGCAGCTCCAGCTCAGAGGAGAGGGCGCGCAGGGAGGAGATGAGGTCGGTGAAAAGGGAGAGCTTCCCCGCCGCCTTCTGCAGCTCCGGGTAGGTCCGGGCATCCGAGATGACCTGCCACAGGGAGCGGCCCTCGGCAGTGGCGATGGCCTGGGCCTTCTCGATGGTGGCCGCGCCGATGCCCCGGGGCGGGTTGTTGATGATGCGGGTGAGGCGCAGGTCGTCGTCGGGATTGTGGACCACGCAGAGGTAGGAGAGCATATCCTTGACCTCCGCCCGGTCGAAGAAGCGGGTGCCCCCGATGATGCGGTAGGGGATGCCGTTGCGCTTGAAGGCCTGCTCCACCATGTTGGACTGGGCGTTCATGCGGTAGAGCACCGCGTGGTCCTTCCACTTCCTGCCCTTGGAGAAGCCGGCGAGGATCTGGGTGGAGACATACTGGGCCTCGTCCTGCTCGTTCATGGCGGTGTGGCAGACCACCTTGTCCCCCGCCTCGTGGTCGGTCCAGAGCACCTTGCCCTTGCGGCCCTGGTTGTTGCGGATGACCGCGTTGGAGGCCTCCAGGATATTCTTGGTGGAGCGGTAGTTGCGCTCCAGGCGGATGACCCGGGCCTTCTTGTACTGCTGCTCGAAGGAGAGGATGTTCTCGATGGTGGCCCCCCGGAAGCGGTAGATGGACTGGTCGTCGTCGCCCACCACGCAGATGTTCTCATACCCCCCCGCCAGGGTGGCCGAGAGCATGTACTGGAGGTTGTTGGTGTCCTGGTACTCGTCGATGAGCACATAGCGGAATTTCCGCTGGTAGTAAGAGCGTACCTCCGGGAAGTTCTGGAGCAGGCGGACGGTCTGGAGGATGATGTCGTCAAAGTCCAGGGCGTTGGCCTCCCGCAGCCTCCGCTCGTACTCGGCATACACCCGGCCGATCTTCCCAAGGCGGTAGTCCCCCGTCTTCTCGCACTCCTGGAGGTACTCCTGCCCCAGCTTCATGGCGTCCTTGGCCCGGGAGATGTAGCCCAGAATACTCCGGGGCGGGAAGGCCTTGTCGTCCAGGTTCAGGTCCCTCACGATGTCCTTGACCACCCGCTCGGAGTCGGCGGTGTCGTAGATGGTGAAGCTCCTGCCGTAGCCCAGCAGCTCGATGTCCCGGCGCAGGATGCGCACGCAGGCCGAGTGGAAGGTGGAGGCCCAGATGTCATTTGCCTCGGGGCCCAGCATCCGCTCCAGCCGCTCCTTGAGCTCCCCGGCGGCCTTGTTGGTGAAGGTGATGGCGATGATGGACCAGGGGGCCGCCGGCTCCAGGCGGCACAGCGCCTCCTGCCGCTCCTTGTCCGCGCCGCCGCCGAGACGGACGTACTCCTCCAGAAAGGCCAAGTCCGCCTCCCCCACCCAGTCGGGCACCTCGCAGCTGTCTGAGCCCCGGCCGTACTTCATCAGATTCGCCACCCGGTGGATGAGCACCGTGGTCTTGCCGCTGCCCGCCCCGGCCAGCAGCAGCAGGGGCCCCTCGGTGGTAAGCACCGCCTCGCGCTGCTCGGGATTGAGGTTTGCATAGTCCAGGGCAATGGCCGCCCTCCGGGCGGCGCAGAATCTCTCTTCCTGTTCATGGCTTAGCATAGGTCCGCTCCCTCTCCCCGGGCCTCTCGCCCGGAGCATGACTGATTCAACTCAAAAGGCAGGCCGCCCACCCTGGGTGGACGGCCCGGATCACGTGTGTCTTATTGTATCGAAAACTCTCCCCCAGGTCAAGAGCGGAGGACGCCCTCACGCCCCCCGCAGCCAGGCCATGAACTCCTCCCAGAGCTCGATGGCCTTGAACTTAACCAGGTACCCCTCGCTCTCCCCGGTGATGAGGGAGACCTGCCCCTCCGTAAAGGCCCCGGCGGCGGCGGCATCCTCCACCGTCTCGGTGACCGAGCCCAGGCACAAGGGCGGGAACACCACGCACCACCAGTTCTCCCCGTCCCCCTGGCCGATGACGATGCGCAGGGCGGTATATTCCCCGGCGGGCAGGGCAAAGTCGGTATACCGCTTGGTGGGAAACCACACGTCCTCCTCCAGGGAGACCGTGACCGGGTAGTCATACCCCGCCGCCGCCACCGTCTCCGCCCCGGCCTCCGCCAGGGTCCTCAGCTTGCCGGAGAGGATCTCCCGAGCCCCCGCCACCGTCTCCTCCCCCGTGAAGAGCCCCTCCGCCTCGGTGAGGATGCGGTTGCGCACCTCCAGCTTCAGGGCCTGGTCGGCGTCGGAATCGGAATTGGCGATGACGTGGAGCCGGATCACCCGGTCGGCCAGGGCCTGCTGCCCCCCGTCCAGCCACGCCCCCGCCAGGGCCGCCAAGGCCACCCCCAGCAGCAGGGCCAGCTCCCAGCGGCGCAGCTTATTGTTCCCTCTCGCGGTTTTGGTTGACATAAAAAACACCGTCCTATGTAGATTGCCTACATTGTGGACGGTGTTTTCCTGTTTTATACCCGGCTTGTCAAAAAAGTGTCCCGGAAGCTCTCCTTGAGCTCCTCCCAGGCACCCCGGGCCCGGGCCTCGTCGTCGAAGAGGCCGAACACGGTGGGGCCCGTGCCGCTCATGCTGGCCCCCAAAGCCCCGTGGGAGAGGAGCACGGCCCGGATCTCCTCCACCGTGCGGCGCTGCCGCTCGGGCAGCACGTCCCCAAAGACGTTGTACATCCGCCGGGCCACACCCGCCAGATCCCCCGCCTTCAGCGCCGCCACCAGCCCCGCCGTGTCCGGCCGGGCGCGCAGCTTCACCGCGTCGACAAGGGCGAAGAGCTGGGGGGTGGAGATGGAGAAGGTGGGTTTACATAAAACAAACGTGCAGGGGGGCAGGGTCGGCAGCGGGGTGAGCACCTCTCCCCTGCCCTCGGCCAGGGCGGTGCCCCCCAGGACGCAGTAGGGCACGTCGGAGCCCACGGCGCCTCCCAGCTCGGCGAGCTCCATGGGAGTGAGGGGCGTGCCGGTGAGGGCGTTGAGCCCCCGCAGGACGGCGGCGGCGTCCGAGCTGCCGCCCCCCATCCCGGCGCACACCGGGATATGCTTGTCCAGCGTGATGGACACCCCGCCGCACTCCGCCCCCGTGCGCTCGAAAAAGCGCAGGGCGGCGGCGGCGGCCAGGTTCTTCTCGTTGTTGGGCAGGAAGCTCAGGTTGGTGGCCACGCGCACCCCTTCGCCGGTGCCGGTCTCCAGCTTCACGCCGTCTGAAAGGCTCACCGACTGCATGATCATGCGCAGGTCGTGGTAGCCGTCGGAGCGCCTGCCCAGCACGTCCAGCGAGAGGTTGAGCTTGGCCCACGCCTTTTCCTCCAGAATGGGCATTGCTTTCCCCCCTTTTTATCGGATCTTTCGGGCCTCCAGGTAAAACCGCTTGTCGTGGGCCTCACCCATGGAGAAGGTCTTGCGGGGCAGGACCCCGTCGTGGATGACGGTGGGGAAGAGCTCTTCCTTGCCCATGGCGGGGAGCAAAAAGCCGATGTTCCCCCGCTTGGCTCCCAGCTCCCGGGTCACGTCGTCCCCGTGGATATAGTCCACGGAGCAGTTCTGGGAGAGGACATACTCGTCCAGGAAGGCCTGGAGGGTGCCCACCGGCAGCTGGTGGGTGGGGCTGGGCACCGTCACCACCCCCGCGCCGTTCTGGTGGACGAAGGAGAGGCTGTGGCCCTCCCCCGGCCCCATGTGGGCGCCGGGGTAATACCGGAGCAGGGCGGCGAGCAGCTCCTCGGGGTCCACGCCGAAGACCACGCGGTGGATGGGCTCAAACTCCAGGGAAGCGTCGTGGAGGTTTACAAGCTCCACCAGGGCGTAGCGGGCTTTCAGGTTGGGCCACTGCTCGGGGCTCGTAAGGCGCTTTTGCCGCTCGTAGCACTCCTTGGCGGTGGCCAGGGAGTGGTTGCCGTCCCCCACGGCGAAGAGCATGACGGCCTGGCCGCCGGTGGCGTACTTGGCATGGAAGGCCGCCGGGTCGGCCAGGGCGGAGAGGGCAGCGGCCAGGCGCTCCTGCTCCTTCTCCCCCAGCAGCCAGCCCCGCAGGTGGCCCCCCTGCTCCATGAGCTCAAAGTCGTAGAGGGGCTCCATGGTCCCCTTTGCGCCGGCGAGGGGCTCGATGACCGTTTGCTCCCGGTCGTCACACAGGAGCATGACGTGGGGCAGCTCGATGGGGGCGTTCTTGCGCACCGCCACCCGGGGCGGGATACGGGAGAGGACGGTGCCCTCGGTGGCCCGGATGAGGGCGGGAGAGCCGGGCTCATAGTCATACTGCTCCAGGTCGATCATGCCCACCACGCCCCGGCGGACCTTGCCGCTGTGGAGGGTGCGCTCCACATAGATGAGGGCCTGGGGCAGGGTGCGGAACACCCCGCTGCGCAGGTAGCGGGTCATGGTGTTGTTGACCTCCATGATGTCGGTCTCCACGCTGGGCCCGTCCAGGCAGCTCTCAGGCAGGATGAGCCGCAGGGAGGAGGGGGAAAGGCCCACATACTCCTCCACCCGCTGCCAGTACTCCGGCTGGGAGGTGTACTGGTCACAGGCCACCACCGACCAGCGGGAGAGGTCGCAGTCCTGGGGCAGCAGGATGTCCGCAGGGCGGAAGGGCAGGGCGTCGAAGCTGGAAGACATGCCGCTCCCCTCCCTTACAGCGCCCGCTTGATGGCCGCGAGCAGGTCGTCAAACTCCTCGTAGGCCTCAAGCTCCGGGTGGTCGGCCTTGATCTGGGCGGTGGACTTGAAGAGGAAGCCCGCCTTGCTGGCCTCAATCATACCCAGGTCATTATAGCTGTCCCCGGCGGCGATGGTCTCAAAGCCGCAGGACTGGAGGGCTTTCACCGTGGTGAGCTTGGACTTCTCGCAGCGCATCTTGTAGCCGGTGATGGCCCCGTCGGGGGAGACCTCCAGACTGTTGCAGAAGATGGTGGGCCAGTTCAGCTTGGCCATGAGGGGCTTTGCAAACTGCTCAAAGGTGTCGCTGAGGATGATGACCTGGGTGAGGGTGCGCAGCTCGTCCAGGAAGGCCTTGGCGCCGGGCAGCGGGTCGATGCCGGCGATGGTCTCCTGGATCTCCTTGAGGCCCAGGCCGTGCTGGCGCAGGATGTCAAGGCGGTAGCGCATCAGCTTGTCGTAGTCGGGCTCGTCCCGGGTGGTGCGCTTGAGCTCAGGGATACCGCTCTTCTCGGCAAAGGCGATCCAGATCTCGGGGACCAGGACCCCCTCCATATCCAGGCAGACAACGTTCATGCTCTTTCCCTCCTGTGGTTTTATTTGGGGTGTTTTACTGCTGGGCGCGCAGGCGCTTTAAGAACCGCTCCAGCCGCTCCAGCGCCTCGGAGAGGTCGCGCATGGAGGCGGCGTAGCAGGCCCGGACATACCCTTCCCCGCCGGGTCCGAAGGCCGAGCCGGGGATCACCGCCACCCGCTCCTCGGCCAGGAAGCGGTCGCAGAATTCCACCGACGTGAGGCCGGTGGACTCTATGCAGGGGAAGGTGTAGAAGGCCCCCCGGGGCTCAAAGCAGGCAAGGCCCAGCTTGCGGAAGCCGTTTACCAGGAACCTCCGGCGGCCGTCGTACTCCTCCTTCATGTTCTCAATGTCCCTGTCCCCGTTCTCCATGGCCTCAATGGCGGCGTACTGGCTGGTGGTGGGGGCGGACATGATGCCGTACTGGTGGAGCTTGGTCATGGGGGCGATGAGCTCCTTGGGGCCGCACAGGTAGCCCAGGCGCCAGCCCGTCATGGAATAGGCCTTGGAAAAGCCACCCACGACGATGGTCCGCTCGTACATATCGGGGATGTTGGCCATGGAGACGTGGTGGCGGCCGTAGGTGAGCTCGGCATAGATCTCGTCGGAGACGACGATGATGTCGGTGCCCCGCAGCACCTCTGCCAGAGCCTCCAGGTCCTCCCGGGCCATGATGCCTCCGGTGGGGTTGCAGGGGAAGGGCAGCACCACGGCCTTGGTCCGGGGGGTGATGGCAGCGCGCAGCTCGTCAGGGGTGAGGCGGAACTCGTTTTCCGCCTTGGTCTGCACATAGACGGGCACGCCGTTGTCCATGGACACCAGGGGCCCGTAGCACACGAAGGAGGGGGTGGGGATGATGACCTCGTCCCCCGGCTCCAGCAGGCAGCGGAAGGCCAGGTCCAGGCCCTCGCTGCCGCCCACGGTGACCATGATCTGCCCCACGGGGGCGTACTCCAGGTCGAAGCGGCGCTTCATATAGCGGCTGATGGCCTCCCGCAGGGCGGTGAGGCCGGCGTTGGGGGTGTACTTGGTGAAGCCCTTCTCCAGGGAGTAAATGCCCGCGTCCCGGATATGCCAGGGGGTGACGAAGTCGGGCTCCCCGATGCCCAGGGAGATGGCCCCCTCCACCCCGTCCAAAAGGTCAAAATACTTGCGGATGCCGGAGGGCGGGATGTCCCGGATGCGGGAGCACATGATCTTGTCGTAGTCCATCATTCCAGCACGAACCTTTCCTCCTGAGCCTCCTGCTTCTGGAAGATCAGGTGTTTTTCCTTGTATTTCTTGAGGATGAAGTGGGTGGCCGTGCCCGTCACGTCCTCCAGGGGGGCCAGCTTCTCGCCCACGAAGTGGGCCACCTCCTTGAGGGTGCGGCCCGAGATGATCACCGTCAGGTCAAAGGCGCCCGACATGAGGTAGACCGACTCCACCTCGTCGTACTGATAGATCCGCTCAGCGATGCGGTCAAAGCCCTCGCCCCGCTGGGGGGTCACCTTCACCTCGATGAGGGCGGTCACGTCCTCCCGGGCGGTGCGGTCCCAGTCCACGATGGCCTTGTAGCCCAGGATGGTCCTGTCCGCCTCGAACTTCCTGATGGCCGCCCGGGTCTCCTCCTCGGTCAGGTCGGCCAGGGCGGCGAGCTCCTCGGTGGTAAGGGCGCAGTTCTCCTCCAGCAGCCGCAGCAGCTTGATCTCCTTTGCTTCCATACAAGATCCCTCCCATGGATTTTTCCGTATAGATGGTGACATTATAGTCCCTTCCGGTGGAAAAAACAATCCCGCAAATAAATTCCGCCCCGCTGAAAACAAAGGCGCGCGGAGGGCGAAAGACCCTCCGCGCGCGGCTTGGCGCTCAATAGGTATGGGTGCAGACCTCCCGGATCTTGCGCTGGATCTCCTGGAGATCGGCGAAGGTCTCCGGCCGCTTGCCCGGGTCCCGCAGCAGCGCCGCCGGGTGGTAGATGGCGGTCATGTGGATGCCCGCCTTCTCAAACCACTGCCCGTGCTCGCGGGTAATCTTGAAGTCCGGCCGGATGAGCTTCATGGCCGCGATGCGCCCCAGGCACACGATGATCTTGGGCCGGATGAGGGCCACCTGGTTTCGCAGATAGCCGATGCACGCCTCCTGCTCCTCATTGAGCGGGTCCCGGTTCTGGGGCGGGCGGCACTTGACCATGTTGGCGATGTAGATGTTCTTCTTCCGGCTCAGGTCGATGATCTCCAGCATATCGTCCAGCAGCTTGCCGCCCCGGCCCACGAAGGGCTCCCCCGTCAGGTCCTCGTTCTCCCCGGGTCCCTCGCCGATGAGCATGACCTCCGCGTCCCGCACGCCCGCGCCGAAAACGACGTTGGTACGCGTCGCCGCCAGGGCGCATTTCTCACAGTGGCGGCACTGCCGCTCCAGCTCGTCCCAGTCCAGCATGTTCTCCCTCCTCTTTTTCTTTGGGCCATTATAGCACACGCCGCCCCGCTTTGCAAAAGTCTTTGCCCCCGGGGGCTCCCCTCTCCCCGGCGGGGAGAGGGGAGCCCCCGCCTAACGCTGGACCGTGGGGCTGCCGATGAGAAATCCCACGCACCCGGAGACAAAGTCCCGGAACTGCGTCACCGTCTCCACCACGGGGCCGGTGGGCTCCGGAAGCAGCTGCAGCTGGGTCAGGTTGCGCAGCACCAGCAGCACGATCAGGCAGAACGCCCCGATCCCCGCCGCCACCAGCACCTGCACCCTGGAGTCCCCCGCGCTTTTCTCCGGGCCCGTCAGCACCGGCGGCTGTACGCCGGTGTCGGACGCCTGCGCCGGGGCGGAATTGGCAAAGCCGATCCGGGCGTCCACCCTGGGCCCGGCGCTCTCCAGGCGCACGGCCGTCTCCGGCAGGCGCGCCGGGGTCCCGGAGACCCCGCCGCCGTCCTCTGCCGGCCGGGCGAACCGCACCCCCAGCAGGTATCCGAAGATCCCCGCCGCCGACGTGCGCGCCATCACGTCCACGCTCCCGGCCAGCTGGCCCACCTCCCCCGGCAAAAACAGGCTGCACACCGACTGGAGCAGCAAGATGGCCATGAGCAGCAGCAGGCACCGGTCCACCAGGTGGGTCCGCCACCGCAGGCAGTGAAAAAAGTTCCCTCTCATTCCCTCGCTCCTTCCCCGGGCCGCCACCGCGGCCCGGCACGAAAAATACCTCTCCCCCAGTTTATTCCCGCCCCCCGGTCCGGTGCCTCCCCGCCCGGCCGGAGCGCCCCGTGAAGGAGGCCTCTTCCCTTCTTTCACCGACAGGGATTTTTTGTATTGACAAAACCGCGCCTTTTGTCATATACTACATCCGTAACAGGCATCGACGAAGACCGCCCTTCACGGCGTCCGACAGAGAACGCGGGTCACCGACTGAGAGCCCGCCCCGGAAAGACGAAGGCGCGCAACGCTTCTGAGCTGACGGTTCGAACCTCCAAGGACGGAAGGTGTAGGGCTGTCCGTCCTCCCCACGTTACAGGGGCTCGAAAGAGGTTCCTTGTTTGAGGAGCAACGCGGGTGGTACCGCGGAATCATGTTTTGTGATTTCGTCCCGGATCGTATTTTATATACGGTCCGGGATTTTTTGTTCCGGGCCGGACAGAGGAGTTGTCTCACATGGAATTTGCAACCGGAACTGTGGTCTCTTGCACCAGCTCTCTCCGGGACCTGCCCGCTCTCACGGGGCAGCGGGTCCACTTTCACGGCGCGGTCCACGCCCTGCGCCCCATGGGCGGCGTGTCCTTTCTCACCCTGCGCACCCGGCGGGGCCTTTTGCAGTGCGTGTGTCCCGCCGGCATGGACCTGCCCTGCGAGGAATCGGCGGTGGAGGTCACCGGCACCGTCCGCGCCGAGGACCGCGCCCCCGGCGGCTATGAGCTTGCCGCCGAGGAGATCCGGGTCCTCTCCTCCCCCGCCGCGCCTTTGAGCGTGTCCATCAACAAGGGCCCCCTGCGCCTGGGCCTGGACACCGAGCTCTCCCTGCGGCCCCAGGTGCTGCGCAGTCCCCGCCGCCGGGCGGTGTTCCGCATTCAGGAGGGCATCTGCCGGGCCTTCCGGGACCACCTCCAGGAGCAGGACTTTACCGAGATCCACACCCCCAAGATCGTCCACGCCGGGGCCGAGGGGGGCAGCAACATCTTCCGGCTGGACTATTTCGGCCGCAAGGCCTTCCTGGCCCAGTCCCCCCAGTTCTACAAGCAGATGATGGTGAGCGTCTTTGAGCGGGTCTACGAGGTGGGCCCCGTGTTCCGGGCCGAAAAGCACTCCACGCCCCGCCACCTCAACGAGTACACCTCCATGGACTTCGAGATGGGCTATATCTCCTCCTTCCGGGACATCATGGAGACCGAGACCGGCTTCCTGCGCCGCTGCATGGACCTGCTGGGCCGGGAGTACAGCGCTGAGCTCGCCCTGCTGGGGGTGGAGCTTCCCAAGGTGGACGCCATCCCCTGCCTGCGCTTTGACGAGGCCAAGGCCCTGGCTGCTGAGAAATACGGCTACGCCATCCGGGACCCCTACGACTTAGAGCCCGAGGAGGAGCACGCCATCGGCCGCTACGCCAAGGAGGAGTGGGGCAGCGACTTTGTCTTTGTCACCCACTACCCGTCCAAAAAACGGCCCTTCTACGCCATGGACGACCCGGAGAACCCCAAGTACACCCTGTCCTTCGATCTTCTCTTCCGGGGGCTGGAGGTGACCACCGGCGGACAGCGCATCCACGACTACGCCGCCCAGGTCTCCAAGATGGAGGCACGGGGCATGGACGCAGCGGACTTTGAATCCTATCTCATGCTCCACAAGCACGGCGCTCCTCCCCACGGAGGGCTTGGCATCGGCCTGGAGCGCCTTACCATGCAGCTGTGCGGCCTGGACAACGTGCGTCTGGCCGCCCTCTTCCCCCGGGACCGAACCCGGCTTGAACCGTAAGGAGGAATTGATCCAATGAAAATCACCCAAGAGCTGGTGGACTACGTCTCCACCCTGTCCCGGCTCCGCCTGCCCGAGGCGGAGAAGGCCAAGATGGCCGCTGAGATGGAGCAGATCGTCTCCTATATGGACACCCTGAGCACCCTGGACACCGACCATGTGGAGCCCATGAGCCACATCTTCCCCCTGAAAAACGTGCTGCGCCCCGACGAGGTCCTCCCCTCCTCCCCCCGGGAGGAGCTGCTCGCCGGCGCGCCGGACGGGGATGCTGAGACCTTCCGGGTACCCAAGGCCGTGGAATAAGGAGGGGTTTATGGTGAAAGAACTGCTGGAACTGAGCGCCCTGGAGCTGGGCGCGGCCATCAAGACGGGGGACATTTCGGTGACCGAGGCCACCGAAACCGCCCTGGAGACCATGGCGGAGCGGGAGGGGGACCTCAACTGCTTCATCACCGCCGCCGAGCAGGCCATAGACCGCGCCAAGGCCCTCCAGGCCGGGGTCAGGGACGCGGAAAGTCCCCTCTACGGCGTGCCCATGGCCCTCAAGGACAACATCTGCACCAAGGGTCTCAAGACCTGCTGCGCCTCCAAGATCCTGGGGGACTTCGCGCCCCCCTATGACGCCGCCGCGGCGGAGCGTCTCACGGCGGCCGGGACGGTCCTGCTGGGCAAGCTGAACATGGACGAGTTTGCCATGGGCTCCACCACCGAGACCTCCTTCTACGGGCCCACCCGCAACCCCTGGGACACTTCCCGGGTGAGCGGCGGCTCCTCCGGCGGGGCGGCGGCGGCGGTGGCCGCCCGGGAGTGCTTCTTCGCCCTGGGCTCTGACACCGGCGGCTCCATCCGCCAGCCCGCCTCCTACTGCGGCGTCACCGGCATGAAACCCACCTACGGCACCGTCAGCCGCTACGGCCTCATCGCCTACGCCTCCTCCCTGGACCAGATCGGCCCCATCGCCCGCACCGCCGCCGACTGCGCCGCCGTGCTGGACGCTATCCGGGGCAAAGACAAGCGGGACGCCACCTCCCTGGACCTGCCCGCCGGCAGCCTGCTTGCCGGCCTCACCGGGGACATCCGGGGCATGAGGATCGGCCTGCCCGCGGAGTGCTTTGCCGATGGGCTCCACCCCCAGGTCTCCGCCGCCGTCCACGCCGCCGCCGACGTGCTCAAAGACAGAGGGGCCCAGGTGGAGACCTTCCCCTTCCCCCTGATGGAGTATATGGTGCCCACTTACTATATCCTCGCCTGCGCCGAGGCCAGCAGCAACCTCTCCCGGTTTGACGGCGTGAAGTACGGCTGGCGCGCTCCGGAGTATGAGGACCTGACCGACCTCTACTGCCGCACCCGCACCGAGGGCTTCGGCGCCGAGGTCAAGCGGCGCATCCTGCTGGGCGCCTTCGTGCTCTCCTCGGGGTATTACGACGCCTACTACAAAAAGGCCCTCCAGGTGAGGGCCCTCATCAAGGAGGCCTTTGACCGGGCCTTCCAGCGCTACGACCTGCTGCTCACCCCCGTCTCCCCCACCACCGCCCCGGCTCTGGGGGAGAGCCTCAGCGAAGCGCTCAAAATGTACCTGAGCGACATCTACACCGTGAGCGTGAACCTCTCCGGTCTGAGCGCGCTGTCCATGCCCTGCGGCTTTGACGAGAAGGGGCTGCCCATCGGCGCCCAGCTCATCGGCCCCGCCCTGGGGGATGGCACGGTGCTCAACGCCGCCCACGCCTTCCAGCTGAGCACCGACTACCACAAGCGCTCCCCCTACGGAAAGGAGGCGGACTGACATGACCTGGGAAACCGTCATCGGCCTGGAGACCCACGTGGAGCTGGCCACCGAGACCAAGATCTTCTGCTCGTGCACCACCGCCTTCGGCGGCGCGCCCAACACCCACTGCTGCCCGGTGTGCACCGGTATGCCCGGCACACTGCCGGTGCTCAACGAGAAGGTGCTGGAGTTTGCCGTCAAGGCCGGTCTGGCCCTGGGGTGCACCATCACCAAAAGCAGCCGCTTTGACCGCAAGAACTACTTCTACCCCGACCTGCCCAAGGCCTACCAGATCTCCCAGCTCTACCTGCCCATCGCCCGCAACGGCAAGGTGGACATCGGCGGCGGCAAGGTCATCGGCATCCACGAAGTGCACATGGAGGAGGACGCGGGCAAGCTGATCCACGACCCCTGGACCGACCAGACCCAGTGCGACTACAACCGCTGCGGCGTGCCCCTCATCGAGATCGTCACCGAGCCCGACTTCCGCTCTCCCGAGGAGGTCCTCGCCTACCTGTAGAAGCTGCGCTCCACCCTGCAGTACCTGGGGGTGTCCGACTGCAAGATGCAGGAGGGCTCTCTGCGGTGCGACGTGAACCTCTCCGTGCGCCCCGCCGGGTCCACCGAGTTCGGCACCCGTACCGAGATGAAAAACCTCAACTCCTTCAAGGCCATCGCCCGGGCCATCGCCTACGAGCGGCAGCGGCAGATCGAGCTTCTGGAGAGCGGGAAGCGCATCATCCAGGAGACCCGCCGCTGGGACGAGAACAAGGACGCCACCTACGCCATGCGCTCCAAGGAAAATGCCCAGGATTACCGCTACTTCCCCGACCCCGACCTGCCCCCGGTGGAGCTGCCGGAGGAGTACCTGGAGCGGCTGCGCCAGGCGCAGCCGGAGCTTGCCGAGGCCCGGCGCGCGCGCTACCAGGCCCAGTACGGCCTGGTGGCCTACGACACCGAGATGCTCACCTCCCAGAAGGCCATCTCCGACTTCTTCGAGGCCGTGGTTGCCCTGGGCGCCGAAGCCAAGCAGGCCGCCAACTGGATCATGGGCGAGGTGATGCGCGCCCTGTCCGAGCGGGACATGGACCCCGCCCGCATGGCCCTCTCCCCCGCCACCCTGGCCCGGCTCATCGCCCTGGTCCGGGAGGGCGTGCTCAACCGCAACACCGCCGTGAAGGTCTTTGAGGCCCTCTTTGACTCGGACGGCGACGTGGACGCGTATGTGAAGTGCCACGGCCTGGAGCAGATCCGGGACGAGGGTCTGGTGGAGCGGACGGTGGAGCAGGTCTTTGCCCAAAACCCCAAGTCGGTGGCCGACTACCACGCCGGCAAGGAAAAGGCCCTGGGCTTCCTGGTGGGCCAGGTCATGCGAGAGCTCAAGGGCAAGGCCGACCCCCAGACGGTCAACGCCGCCGTGCGGGCACGGCTAGGCTCCTGACCCCGGCGCCAAAATCGCAAAAAAGCAGGCCGGACAGCCAAAAGGCTGTCCGGCCTGCTTTTTGTTTTATTGATGGATGGATGACCCCTGGGTCATGGCCTCATGCTCGGCGCGCAGCTCCTGCCACAGCCGTTGGGAGGTCCAGGTGCGGTTATCGGCGGTGAGCACCGCCTTGAGGGGAACGGGGGGCAGCTTGGCGCGGCGCATGGCGGTCAGCAGCCGGTCCAGCTGCGCGCCCGTCAGGCCGCAGAAAACCAGCATGGGCTCGGAAAACTCCTCTTCCACCCCGGCCTCCTCCGTGTCCCCCGAGAGCACCTGGGAGAGGGTCAGGCCGTACTGCGCCCGCTCCACAGCGCGAAAATGCAGCTTGTTCACCGCCAGCACCTGGCGCAGCTTGGCCCACTGGGGCCCCGAGCAGTTATAGAGCAGGACCGTCTCGCCCGCCATGATGACCCCTCCTTTTCTCCTTACACCCCGGCCAGAGCCTTCTCGATGTCGGCCAGAATGTCCTCGATGCTCTCAATGCCCACCGAGAAGCGCACCAGGTCGGGAGAGACCCCGGCGGCGCGCAGCTCCTCGTCGTTCATCTGCCGGTGGGTGGCGGAGGCGGGATGGAGCACGCAGGTCTTGGCGTCGGCCACATGGGTGGCGATGGAGGCCAGCTCCAGCCCCGCCATGAACTTCTCGGCGGCGGCCCGGCCGCCCTTCACGCCGAAGGCCACCACGCCGCAGGTGCCGTGGGGCATATACTTCGCCGCCAGGGCGTGGTGCTTGTCCCCGGGCAGACCGGGGTAGGTGACCCAGGCCACCTTCTCATGGCTCTGGAGATACTCGGCCACCTTCTGGGCGTTTTCGCAGTGGCGGGCCATGCGCAGGGGCAGGGTCTCCAGGCCCACGTTGAGCAGATAGGCGTTCATGGGCGCGGGGATGGCGCCGAAGTCCCGCATGAGCTGGGCAGTGGCCTTGGTGATATAGGCCCCCTCCAGGCCGAAGCGCTCGGTATAGGTCACGCCGTGGTAGCTCTCGTCCGGGGTGGTGAGGCCGGGGAACTTGTCGGCGTGGGCGTTCCAGTCGAACTTGCCGCTGTCCACGATGGCGCCGCCCACCGCGTTGGCGTGGCCGTCCATGTACTTGGTGGTGGAGTGGGTCACGATGTCCGCGCCCCACTCAAAGGGCCGGCAGTTGACCGGCGTGGGGAAGGTGTTGTCCACGATGAGAGGCACGCCGTGGGCGTGGGCGGCCTTGGCAAACCGCTCGATGTCCAGCACCGCCAGGGCGGGGTTGGCCAGGGTCTCACCGAACACCGCCTTGGTGTTGGGCCGGAAGGCCGCCTCCAGCTCCTCGTCGGAGCAGTCGGGCTCCACGAAGGTGAACTCCACCCCCATGCGCTTCATGGTCACCGCGAACAGGTTGTAGGTCCCCCCGTAAATGGCCGAGGAGGCCACCACATGGTCCCCGCAGGAGGCGATGTTGAACACGGCGTAGAAGTTGGCCGCCTGGCCCGAGGAAGTGAGCATGGCCGCCGTGCCCCCCTCCAGCGCGCAGATCTTCGCCGCCACATGGTCGTTGGTGGGGTTCTGGAGCCGGGTGTAGAAGTAGCCACTGGCCTCCAGGTCGAAGAGCTTGCCCATGGCCTCGCTGGTCTCATAGCGGAAGGTGGTGGACTGGATGATGGGAATATTCCGCGGCTCTCCGTTGCCGGGCCGGTATCCTGCGTGGATGCTGTTGGTATTGATGCCGAACTTGCTCATGCTCTTGCTTCCTTTCTGGAAAATTTCCCGCTTCCTTGCGCCGGAGCGGCCCAAGCCTCTCCGGCCAACGGTTTTATCCTACATGATTACTAGGGCTTTGTCAACCTCTCATTCCGCCGTGACCCCGGAGCCCACGGCAAAATCGGGCGCCAGCGCCGATACCGACATTCCGCCGTACTCCGTCAGGTTCTCCCCCTCCACCTGGAGCTGCACGCTCTGCACCCGCTCCAGGCTCCCCAGCGTGTTGACGATGGAGTACACCAGCAGCTGGGCCTCCTCCGCGTCCTGGGGCGCGGCATCCAGGAAGGGCTGGGTGAAGTTTACATAACACACGCCGTCGGTCACCGCGGCGCCCAGCAGCTCGGTGCCCTCTGGCAGGGTGAGGCGCAGGCTCTCATAGCTGGGGCCCAGGACATAGGCCTCCATCACCGCCTGGGCCAGGACGGTCTCCTCGGTGAGGAGCACCGTCCGGTACTCCACGCCCAGGCCCGCTCCGTCCACCCGGGGGTAGTAGAGCACCACGTCCACGGAGAGGGGCAGCTCCTCGTCGCCGGAGAGCAGCGCGTCCTCGGGGCGCAGGCCGTCGCTGTGCCAGAAGGGCAGTTCCTCTCCCATGACGGTGATGCGCAGCTCCTCCACCCCCTCCAGCTGGCCCAGGGTCAGGGTCAGGCAGTAGTTGGCGATGGTCAGGTCGATGCCGGAAAGGCCGCTGTACCGCTCGCTCATGTCCAGCCAGAGGCGGCCCTCCTCCAGGCTCCAGCTGCGCAGCCGCACGCCGCCGGGAAAGGGCGTGGTCAGGTCCTCGTCCTCCGGGCCGGAGAGCAGCGCCTCCACCAGGGCGTTCACCGGCTCCTGCCCCTGGGGCATCACGCGGTATTCAAAGTCCACCGCCGCGTCCCCCGTGCGCAGGTCGGCCAGGGGGAAATAGAGGGCATAGGCCCCCTCGGGCGGCTCGCTGTTCTCTCCGCTCAGGATGGCGCAGGCGGACAGCAGCAGCAGTCCCAGCGCCAGCACGGCGGCCAAACACTTTTTCACTGTCCGTCCACCTCCTCATCCCGCCAGCGGGGGAAGACCACCTCAAAGCAGCTGCCGCCGCCCTCCCGGGCGCTGGCGGTGACCTCTCCGCCGTGCTGCCGGGCGGTGTCGCGGACGATGGAAAGCCCCAGGCCCGTGCCCCCGGCGGCCCGGGAGCGGGCCTTGTCCACCCGGTAAAACCGGTCGAAGATCTTGGGCAGATCCTCCTCGGGAATGCCGATGCCGTTGTCCTCCACCGCGATCGCCGTGCCGCCGCCCTCCCGGCGCAGGGTCAGGCGCACAAAGCCGCCGCGGCGATTGTATTTGATGGCGTTTTCCACCA
>DVLB01000034.1 GCA_018715695.1 Candidatus Galloscillospira stercoripullorum | reverse complement strand
GAAGTGAATTCCGCCTGCGCCAAGGTTTTCCCCTCCGGGGAAAACGCTTGTACGGCGTTCTCGCCGCCCCATCTGCGATGGGGCCCCGGGGCGGCCGCCTGTCAGTTCTTGAGGCTCTGCATGGGGGCGGGAATGCGGCCGCCCCGGCGGATGAAATCGGCGCTGGAGAAGGGGTGGACCGGCATGACCGGGGCCGAGCCCAGCAGGCCGCCGAACTCCACCACATCGCCCACCACCTTGCCGGGGGCGGGGATGATGCGCACGGCGGTGGTCTTGGAGTTGACCATGCCGATGGCGGCCTCGTCGGCGATGATGGCGGCGATGGTCTCGGCGGTGGTGTCGCCGGGGACGGCGATCATGTCCAGGCCCACCGAGCACACGCAGGTCATGGCCTCCAGCTTGTCCAGGTGGAGGGCGCCCGAGGAAGCGGCGGCGATCATGCCCTCGTCCTCGCTCACCGGGATGAAGGCGCCGGAGAGGCCGCCCACGTGGGAGGAGGCCATGACGCCGCCCTTTTTCACCGCGTCATTCAGGAGCGCCAGGGCGGCGGTGGTGCCGTGGGTGCCGCACACCTCCAGGCCCATCTCCTCCAGGATACGGGCCACGCTGTCGCCGATGGCGGGGGTGGGGGCCAGGGAGAGGTCCACGATGCCGAAGGGCACACCCAGGCGGCGGCTGGCCTCCTGGGCCACCAGCTGGCCCATGCGGGTGATGCGGAAGGCGGTCTTCTTCACCGTCTCGGCCACCACGTCGAAGCTCTGGCCCTTCACGCTCTGGAGGGCGTGGTGTACCACGCCGGGGCCGGAGACCCCCACGTTGATGACGCAGTCCCCCTCGCCCACGCCGTGGAAGGCGCCGGCCATGAAGGGGTTATCCTCCACCGCGTTGCAGAACACCACCAGCTTAGCGCAGCCAAAGCCGCCGGTATCGGCGGTGCGCTGAGCGGTCTCCTTGACGGTGCGACCCATGAGAGCCACCGCGTCCATGTTGATGCCCGCCTTGGTGGAGCCCACGTTCACCGACGAGCAGACAAAGTCGGTGGAGGCCAGGGCTGCGGGGATGGAGGAGATGAGCTTCTTGTCCCCCGGAGTCATGCCCTTTTGCACCAGGGCGGAGAAGCCGCCGATGAAGTTGACGCCGGTGGCCTTGGCGGCGGAGTCCATGGCCACGGCGAAGGGCACATAGTCGCTGCACACCGAGGCCCCGGCCACCAGGGCCATGGGGGTCACCGAGATGCGCTTGTTGACGATGGGGATGCCGAACTCCGCCTCGATGTCCTCCCCGGTGCGCACCAGCTTGTCGGCGCAGCGGGTGATCTTGTCGTAGATCTTGCGGCAGGCGGCCTTGGGGTCGGGATCGCAGCAGTCCAGCAGGGAGATGCCCATGGTGATGGTGCGCACGTCCAGGTGCTGCTGGTCGATCATGTGGATGGTATCCAGAATTTCGTTTCTGTTTATCATGGCGTTCCCTCAGATCCGGTGCATGGCGTTGAAGATGTCTTCCCGCTGGGCATGGATGACCAGGTCCCGCTCCTTGCCGGCCTGCTCCAGGGCGGCGGAGAGCTGGGCGAAGGGAAGGTCGGACTGGGAGGCGTCCACCAGCATGATCATGGTGAAGTACTCCTGGAGGATGGTCTGGCTGATGTCCAGCACGTTGACCTTGTGCTCGGAGAGCAGGGCGCACACGGCGGCGATGATGCCCACCTGGTCCCTGCCGATGACGGTGACGATGGCGCGCATGGCAAAAACTCCTTTCGGATATGGTCTTATTCAGGACAGTTCGTCCAGGGTCAGTTCAAAGCTGGGGAGGAAGTGGGTGAGGAAGTAGTCCAGGGCGGGCAGCTCCATGGCCTCCAGGGCGGCGCGGGCCTGCCGGGCGGCCAGGGTGAACTCGCTGTTGCCCGCCTTGCACTCCTCCACGCACTTGAGGTAGGCGGAGAGCTTGTCGGCGGCCTTCACCACGCGCAGCAGCTCCTCGTCCAGCTCCTCCCGGACGTAGGGGGCGAAGGCGGGGCGCAGCTCATCGGGCAGCATGGTGAGCAGCTTGTCGGCGGCCAGACGCTCTACCGCCTTGTAGGCGTCCTTGATGGCGGGATTGTCATACTTGACGGGGGTGGGCAGGTCGCCGGTGAGGATCTCGCTGGCGTCGTGGTAGAGCCCGGCGATGGCGGCCTGGCCCGGGTCCAGGGCGGAGCCGAACTTCTCCCTGGCGATGACCGCCAGAGCGTGGGAGAGGACGGCCACCATGTGGGAGTGCTCCTGGATGTTCTCCTCCACAGTGTTGCGCATGAGCCCCCAGCGGTTGATGTATTTCATCCGGGCCAGGTAGGCGAAGAAATGCTCTCCCACGGCTCAGACCTCCGCGCGGAAGGGGGCGATGTCCGCCAGGAAGGCGGCAAACTGCTCCCCGTCGCCGTGGAACTCCACAGACACGGGCTTTGTCAGGTCCAGGGAGAGCAGACCCAGAATGGATTTGGCGTCCACCACATACCGGCCCGAGAGCACGTCGATCTCACAGGGGTAGCGGCTGGCGGCGTCCACGAAGAGCTTGACCTGGGCCACCGAGCCCAGGGAGAGAGAGCAGGTATGCATGGAGAGACCTCCTGATGGTTTGAGACTGTACAACGGCGGCGCGGGCCGTTATAATGGGAACAGGCCCATTATAGCATCGGGCCGGAGGATTACCAACAAAAATCGCCGCCGGGGCGGGAATTTCTCCCTTTTCACCATTTCCCGCCTGCCGCCGGGGCGTATCCTGCGAGGTATCACCATGAAAGCCACCATTTTTACCCTTGGCTGCAAGGTCAACCAGTACGAGACCCAGGCCCTGGAGCAGGAGCTGCTCCGCCGGGGCCATACCCTGGTCCCCTTCGCGCCGGGGGCCGATCTTTACATCATCAATACCTGCACCGTCACCGCCGTGAGCGACAAGAAGTCCCGGGGCGTTATCCGCCGGGCCCGGCGGGAAAACCCCGCCGCGGTGGTGGGGGTGTGCGGCTGCTACGCCCAGACCAAGCCCGAAGAGGTGGAGGCCCTGGGCGTGGACGTGGTCTCGGGCACCAAGGACCGCATGGCCTTCCTGGACGAGCTGGAGACGCTCGCCCTCCGCCGCGCCCAGGGCGGCGGGAGAAGGGTCATGGTGGAGAATATCATGGCCTGCCGCACCTTCGAGCGGCTCAGGGCCGGGGGACTGGAGGGCCGGACCCGGGCCATGCTCAAGGTGGAGGACGGCTGCGTCAATTTCTGCTCCTACTGCATCATCCCCTACGCCCGGGGACCGGTGCGCTCCATGCCGCTGGAGGAGGCGGCCGCCGAGGCCGCTCGCCTGGCCGCGGAGGGCTACCGGGAGATCGTTCTCACCGGCATTGAGATCTCCTCCTGGGGCCGGGACCTGCCCGGCAGGCCGGGGCTTGCAGAGCTTATAAAGGCGGTTTGTGCCGCCGCGCCGGAGCTGCGCTTGCGGCTTGGGAGCCTGGAGCCCCGGACCATCACCGAGGAGTTCTGCCGCGCTGTGGCGGGCCTTCCCAACCTCTGCCCCCACTTCCACCTCTCCCTCCAGAGCGGGTGCGACGCCACCCTGCGGGCCATGAACCGCAAGTACGACACGGCGCGCTACTATGAGAGCGTGGCGCTGCTGCGGCGGTATTTCGACGCCCCCGCCATCACCACCGACCTCATTGTGGGCTTTCCCGGCGAGAGCGAGGAGGATTTTGCCGCCACGCTGGACTTCATCCGCCGGTGCGCCTTCTCGTCCATGCACATCTTCCCTTACTCCCGCCGTACCGGCACCCCGGCGGCCCAGATGGACGGCCAGGTGAGCCGGAGCGTGAAGGAGGAGCGAGCCCATCGGGCCGCTCAGGTGGCCGGAGAGATGGAAAAGGCCTATCTGGACGCCCTGGTGGGCAAGACCCTCTCCGTCCTCTTCGAGGAGGGGGAGGGGGGCCTCTCCCGGGGCCACGCCCCCAACTATGTGGAGGTGGTCATCCCCTCGGAGAAGCCGCTGCACAACGTGCTGCTGCCGGTGCGCATCACGGCTGCGCAGGAGGGCCGCCTTCTGGGGGAAGCGGCGGCAGATTGAGGGCGCGCCGGGCAGCGGCCCGCCAGGCCATCAGCCGCTCCCGGGGGAGCAGGTGATTGATGAGCAGGGCGATGACCACGCCCAGGCCGGTGTCAAACATCCGGTCCAGGGTGTAGGTGATGTAGTTGTCCGGCTCGATGTTGAACAGCACGATGCACAGCACCACGCCGCCCGGCTGCACCGCGCCCACCCAGAAGATCTGGGCCAGAATAATGAGAATGACCACCCCCACGAACAAAAGCGGGATCAGGAGAAAATGGTGCCCGCCCTGGGGGTAGAAGATGAGATAGAAGCGGTAGAGCGCCATGCTGATAAAGCCGCCGATCACGGTGCCAAAGAGGCGGTTTCCCCCGTGGAGTTTGGAGGACTGCATGTCAAAGCCCATGCCGAAGATGGCGCCGATGCAGGCAAAGGCCGGATTGCGATCGGGCAGGAAGAGGAAGTAGAGCAGGGCGCACAGGGTGGCGGCGAGGGCGGTCTTCAGATTGCGCAGGCCTACATGGATGCACGGGAGGGTGAAATGGGGCACGGTCAAACACGCTCCTGACATTTTTTCAAAATAAAGCAGAATCACAGTGTATCACAGTTGCTCAGGATAGAAAAGGGGGGAGGAGAGATTTTCCCAACCTCCGCCGTGCCCTCTTGCCGGTGCGGAGAGCGGTGTGATATGATAACGAAAAAAGAAAGCGTGAGGTATTCCCATGAGCTACGCCGACCAGGTATTTATCCAAAACTGCAAGGACATCCTCGCCCACGGGGTGTGGGACACCCAGGAGGAAGTGCGCCCCCGCTGGGAAGATGGCTCCCCCGCCCACACGGTGAAGAAGTTCGGCATCGTCAACCGCTACGATCTGCGCGCGGAATTTCCCATCCAGACCATCCGCAAGATGGCCTTCAAGAGCAGCGTGGACGAGCTCTTGTGGATCTGGCAGAAGAAGTCCAACAACATCCACGACCTGGGGAGCCATATCTGGGACGCCTGGGCGGATGAGTCGGGCTCCATCGGCAAGGCCTACGGCTACCAGCTCTCGGTCAAGCACATCTACCCCGAGGGGGAGTTTGACCAGGTGGACCGGGTGATCTACGACCTTAAGCACAATCCCGCCTCCCGGCGGATCATGACCAATCTCTATAACCACCATGACCTCCACGAGATGGCCCTTTACCCCTGCGCCTACTCCATGACCTTCAATGTCAGCGGCAAGACCCTCAACGCCATCCTCAACCAGCGGTCCCAGGACATGCTCACCGCCAACGGCTGGAACGTGATGCAGTACGCCGCCCTGGTGCACATGATGGCCCAGGTCTCCGGTCTGGAGGCGGGGGAGCTGGTCCACGTCATTGCCGACGCCCATATTTACGACCGCCATGTGCCCATCGTGGAGGAGATCATCGCCCGGGAGCCCTACGAGGCCCCCCGGCTGTGGATGGACCCGGCGGTGCATGACTTTTACGCTTTTACCAAGGACAGCTTCCGCCTGGAGGGCTATGAGGCCCATCCCCTGGACGTGAAGATCCCGGTGGCGGTGTGAGGTGCGGGGCATGAAGCTGATCGTGGCCGTGGACCGCAGCTGGGCCATCGGGCGGGAGGGGGACCAGCTCCTCTACCTCTCCGCCGACCTGCGCCGCTTTAAGGAGCTCACCCTGGGGGGTACGGTGATCCTGGGCCGCAAGACCCTGGCCACCTTCCCCGGCGGCAGGCCTCTCAAGGGCAGACGCAACCTGATCCTCTCCCGCTCGCCGGACTTCGCTCCCGAGGGGGCGGAGGTCTTCCGCAGCGTGGAGGAGCTTCTCGCCGCCGCCCCGGAGGATTCCTTCGTCATCGGCGGGGAGAGCGTCTACCGCGCCCTGCTGCCCTACTGCACCACCGCCTACGTCACCAAGATCGACGCGGCCTTCCCCGCCGACCGCTTCTTCCCCGACCTGGATGCGCTGAGCGAGTGGTCGGTGGCCGAGGAGGGGGAGAGGCTGGAGGAGCAGGGGGTCTCCTTCCGGTATGTGACCTATGTGAGGGGGCGTTAGGAAATGTATGTGGACCACATCCGGGCCTATGTCCCCCGCAATGACCAGGAGGCCGCGGAAAAGGCGGCCATGCTGGAGTACATTCTCCCGGACCCTGAGAAGGCCCTGACCCGGGAGAACAGGCAGGCCCATGTGACCTGCTCGGGACTGGTGCTCAACCGCCAGGGGACCCGAGTTCTGATGGCCCACCACGACCTGTACAAGGTGTGGGCCTGGACCGGCGGCCATGCCGACGGGGACGGAGATCTCCTCTCCGTAGCCATGCGGGAGGCCAGGGAGGAGACCGGCGTGGTCCACCTCCGGCCCCTGTCCCCTGAGATCGCCTCTCTGGAGATCCTGCCGGTGTGGGGCCACCGGAAGCGGGGGCAGTATGTGCCCGGGCATCTGCACCTGAACGTGTCCTATCTGCTCCTGGCCGATGAGAACGATCCGCTCACCGCCCGGGCGGGGGAGAACAGCGGCGTGGCCTGGCTTCCCGTGGAGGGCCTGGGGAAGATCACCGGAGAGTGGCAGATGGACCCCATCTACGAAAAGCTGCTGGCCCGGGCCAGGGAACTGCTGTGACAGCGGAAAAAACTGTTTCCACACAAAAAGCGGGGGCGCACCGGAAAGGTGCGCCCCCGCTTTTTGTGCCTTCAGGTGATATACTTTCCCACCACCGGGATGCTGCGCAGCAGCCAGGAGAGGGCAAAGCTGGGCAGGAAGAGAACGGCGGTCCACAGGGGGATGGCCAGGGCGGTGGGGATGGGCAGGGAAAAGAGACCCAGATGGGCGAAGAGGATGTAGAAGATCTCGTGGATGAGGAAGGTGCCGAAGGCGCACCGGGCCGCCGCCGTCACCCCTCGGCTGCGGCCCCGCTCGTCGCTGACCCCCAGCACATAGCGGAAGAGTACGAAGAAGGCCACCGCCGTCAGAGCCACGTTGGGGGAAAGGTAGCTGTGGAAGAGCAGGGAGTCGGTCATGGTCCACCAGCGGGAGAACAGGGAAGCGCCCCAGATGGTGAAGAGCACCCCGATCACCCCCAGCACATAGATGAGGGCCTCGGCCACGCGGCCAATGGTGTAGTGGCGGAAGTAGTACCCGGCGATAAAGTAGAAGAAAAAGCCCAGCACCGGGTAGAGCTGCAGCCGGTCCAGATAGAGGCTCACGGTCTCGTTGGGGAAGAAGGCGAGCAGGGTGGGCAGCAGCATGGCCACCAGGAAGGAGAGGATCAGGGCGTAGTGGAGCTCGGCCCTGGAGGCCCCCCGGACCAGAGCGCGGAGGATGGGGGAGAGGATGTAGAAGCCCAGGATGATGTAGAGAAACCACAGCACCCCGTGGCTGTCTCCCAGCAGGGCGTCCTCCATCTCAGCGAGAAAACCCCACACCGTAAGGGCCCGGCCGGAGAGCAGCAGCTCGATGAGCACGTACAGGGCGCTCCACAGGCAAATGCACAGCACGAGCCGCAGGAGCCGCAGGGCAAAGGCGGGGACCTTGGAGCCCTTCTTGGGGTCCAGCAGCAGCGCTCCCGAGAGCATGGCGAAGGCGGGCACGCACCAGCGGGTGAGGCCGCTGTACAGGTTGGAGGCGGTATAGGCGGCGGAGGCGGGGGCGCTCTGGTCCAGGTAGCGCAGGGCCACATGGAGCACGATCACCCCCACCAGGGCGAAAACACGGAAGAGATCAACATAGGCCAGGCGGCCGTCAATGGTTTTGGACATGGTACACCTCGTAAGTGAGAGTTGCTCTCCCCGCGGGAGAGAGGATCAGTCCCGGCCCAGGCTCTGGGCGATGCGCTGGCCGGTGGGGGTGGCGGCCAGACCGCCGGTGCCGGTCTCCCGCAGGGCGGCGGGCATGGCGTCTCCCACGGCGCGCATGGCGTCAATGACCTCGTCGCAGGGAATGGGGGTGGAAACGCCGCACAGGGCCATCTCGGCGCAGGAGAGGGCGTTGACCGCCCCCATCACGTTGCGGCTCACGCAGGGCACCTCTACCAGGCCGGCCACCGGGTCGCACACCAGGCCCAGAATATTGCCCAGGGCCAGGGCGCAGGCCTGGGCCATCTGCTCGCTCGTGCCCCCCTTCAGGGCCACCAGGGCGGCGGCGGCCATGCCCGAGGCCGAGCCCACCTCGGCCTGACAGCCCCCCTCGGCCCCCGAGATAGAGGCCCGGGAGGCGATGACCTGCCCGAAGCCGGCGGCCACGAAGAGGGCGCGGACCATCTCCTCGTCGCTGTGTCCGTCCCGGGTCTTAAGCGGCAGCAGCACCGCCGGCAGTACCCCGCTGGCCCCCGCCGTGGGGGCGGCCACGATGCGGCGCATGCAGGCGTTGCACTCCCCGGTTTTGAGGGCGGAGGCTATCACCGCGCGCAGGAAGGGGGAGACCAGGCCCCCATTGTTCTTTTCCACCAGGTCGGCCGCGCCTCCGGTCAGGCCGCTGGGTGAGCGGCGGAGGGGGTCATAGTCGGCCACGGCCTCTCCCATGGCCTGCCACAGCCGCGCCATCTGGTCCCAGGACTGCTGAAAAGTCACGCCCCGGTCCTCACAGTCGCTCTCGATCACCGCCTGCCACAGCGGGCCCGCCCCGGAGCATGACAGCAGATGCTCAATGGATCGAAACGCCATCTTCTCCGCCCTCCTCCATGTTGAGATAGGTCACCTGTACGATGCCCGGACACTCCCGCAGCTCCTCCACGGCCTCCTGCCAGATGTCCTGGTCGCTCTCCAGTACCATGACGGCAAGCCCTCCGCGCATGTTGCGGTAGAGCTGCATGGTGGCGATGTTGACCTTCCGGCGGGAGAGAATGGCGGACACCTCCGCCACCGCGCCGGGCCGGTCCTCGTTGCGGATGATGAGGGTGGGCAGGTCCCCGGTGAAGGAGGCCTCCAGCCCGTCGATGGCGTTGACCCGCACCCGGCCGCCGCCCAGGGAGGAGGCGTTGACCTCCATGGTCTTGCCGTCGGCACGGCGCACCCGCAGCAGCACGGTGTTGGGATGGGCCCCCCGCAGCTCGGTCCGGCCGATGTGCAGCGCCATGCCCGCCTCCCGGGCCAGCTGGAGGGAGCGGGGCAGGTCGGGGTTGTCGGGAGCCATGCCCAGCAGCCCGGCCACCAGGGCCCGGTCGGTGCCGTGGCCGGCGCCGGTGGCGGCGAAGGAGCCGTGGAGCAAGAGCTGGGCCTCCACCGGCTGGGCGCCCAGCAGCCGCCGGGTAATGAGCCCGATCCGGGCCGCCCCCGCCGTGTGGGAGCTGGACGGCCCCACCATGATGGGGCCCATGATGTCAAAGATGTTCAAGGAGAGGAACCACCTTTCGAAGAGATAAGGGTTTCGGGGGGCCGGGGTAGCGCCAGCGGGAGCGAGCCGCCGCTTTGCGGCGTCCAGGCGTTTTCCCGGAGGGGAAACCCTGATGCCGGGCGGATTTGGTCCGGCGAATCTTGACAGGGCCCGTTTGATTTTCTATTATAACACAAGAAAGAGCGGGATACAGATGTTTCACCAAAAAAATTACCCCGTCCGCTCCGTCAAAACTTCCAAAGGATACGGAAAAAGTCGGCTCCGATTTTTTCCATCCCGGCTGTTGTACTTTTTTCAAATTTTCGCTATGATAGTGCCGGAACGAGAAATCAGAAGGCATGACGCCCGATGGAGGTAAGTCACATGAGAAAGACGAAAATTATTTGTACGCTGGGCCCCGCCGTGGATAGCGAGGAGATGATCCGCAAGCTCATCCTCTCCGGTATGAACGCCGCCCGCTTTAATTTTTCCCACGGTACCCATGAAAGCCACCTGGCTCAGCTGACCAAGTTCAAGCGAGTGCGCGACGAGCTGGGCCGCCCGGTGGCCGCCATTATGGATACCAAGGGCCCCGAGATCCGGGTGAAGTCCTTCGCCCAGGGGCCCATTACCCTCAACAAGGGGGACCGCTTCACCCTCACCACCGCCGACGTGCCCGGGGACCAGGAGCGGGTGTCGGTGACCTATGCGGACTTGCACAAGGAGCTCTCCCCCGGCTGCCGGGTGCTCATCGACGACGGGCTCATTGAGCTGATGGTCAAGGAGATCCGGGACCGGGACATCATCTGCGAGGTGGAAAACGGCGGCGCCCTCTCTTCCAACAAGTCCATCAATATCCCCGACGCGCATATCCTGCTGCCCTCCCTTACCGAGAAGGACCGGGAGGACCTGCGCTTTGCCTGCGAGAACGAGTTTGACTTCGTGGCCGCCTCCTTCGTGCGCAAGGCCGCTGACGTGAATGACATCCGCGCCGAGCTGGACAGCCACGGCGGCAAGGATATCCGCATCATCGCCAAGATCGAGAACCGGGAGGGCGTGGAGAATCTGGAGGAGATCCTCACCGCCGCCGACGGCATCATGGTGGCCCGTGGCGACCTGGGGGTGGAGATCCCCGCCTGGGAGGTGCCCATCCTCCAGAAGAAGATGATCAAGGCCACCACCATGGCCGGAAAGCCCGTCATCACCGCCACCCAGATGCTGGACTCCATGATCCGCAATCCCCGGCCCACCCGGGCCGAGGTGTCCGACGTGGCCAACGCCGTCTTTGACGGCACCAGCTGCGTCATGCTCTCGGGGGAGACCGCCTCGGGCAAGTACCCCATCGAGGCCCTGGAGACCATGGTGCGCACCGTGGTGGCCGCCGAGAACGCCATCCACTACTGGAGCCGCTTCCGGGAGGGTAACCCCTTCTCCAGCGGCGAGGGGGAGGAGCACAGCTCCATCAACGACGCCATCACCCACTCCTGCTGCCTGACCGCCATGGACCTGGGGGCCAAGGCCATCCTGGCCTCCACCAAGTCGGGCTACACCGCCAAGGTCATCTCCCGCTTCCGCCCCGCCTGTCCCATCATCGCCCTGTGCCAGACCGAGTCGGTCCGGCGGCAGCTGGCCGTCTCCTGGGGCGTGCATCCCTTCCTGTCCGGGGACGTGGACTCCACCGACCGGATGTTCTCTCTGGCTGTGGAGGTGGCCCGGAAGGAAGGAGTCATCCAGGCCGGGGACACGGTGGTCATCACCGCCGGAGTGCCCATGGGCCGCAGCGGCACCACCAACCTCATCAAGGCCCAGATCGTGGAAGACACCCAGAGCTGGAGCTGAAAATTCCGCTTTCCACCGCCCCTGCCGGCCAGAGCCGGCGGGGGCCTTTTTGCGCCCGGGGCGGCAGTGACCCTTGCCAAAGAGGACAGGGACAGGTACAATAGAGGCAAGAAGAAAACTCTGTGGCCCCCGGCGGTGCCGGGGAGAAGAGAAAGGGGCGTTTCGGGTGAAACTGACTTTCTACGGCGCGGCCAGAGCGGTGACGGGGAGCTGCCACTGCCTGGAGGTGGGCGGCAGGCGTATCCTCATCGACTGCGGCCTCCAGCAGGGGCAGGATGAGGAGGACAACCGGCAGCTGGATTTCTCCCCCGGGGATATCGACTGCGTGCTGGTCACCCATGCCCATATCGACCATTCCGGCCGCCTGCCGCTGCTCTCCAAGCTGGGCTATCAGGGCCCCATCGTCACCACCCGGCTCACCGCGCGGCTTCTCTCCATCATGCTGCGGGACTCCGCCCATATCCAGGAGAGCGACGCCCAGTGGGAAAACCGCAAGGGCAAGCGGGCGGGCCGGGAGCCGGTGGAGCCGGTCTATACCCTCGCCGACGCGGAGGCCGCCCTGGCCCTGGTGCAGACCAGGGAGTACGGGGAGGAATTTGAGCTTCTGGAAGGGGTGCGCTGCCGCTTCGTAGACGCGGGGCACCTGCTGGGCTCGGCGTGCATCGAGCTGTGGCTCACCGAAGGGGGCGTGGAGCGCAAAATCGTCTTCTCCGGCGACCTGGGCAACGTGGACCAGCCCATCATCCGGGACCCGCAGTTTATCGCTGAGGCCGACTATGTGGTCACCGAGAGCACCTACGGCGACCGGGAGCATGAGCCCCCCGAGAGCTACACCGGCGCCCTGGCGCAGATCATAGACGAGACCCTGGGCAAGGGGGGCAATGTCATCATCCCCGCCTTCGCCGTGGGCCGCACCCAGGAGATCCTCTACTTCATCCGGGAGATGAAGGAGCAGGGCATGGTCAAAAGCGTCCCCGACTTCCAGGTGGTGGTGGACTCCCCCCTGGCCGGGGAGGCCACCAAGATCTTCTCAGGGGACCTGCACGGCTACCTGGACGAGGAGGCCCTGGAGGTGGTGAAGGACGGGGACGCCCTGTTCACCTTCCCGGGGCTGCGGCTCACCGAGAGCAGCGAGGAGTCCAAGGCCCTCAATATGGACAAGACCCCCAAGGTCATCATCTCGGCCAGCGGTATGTGCGACGCCGGGCGCATCCGCCACCACCTCAAGCACAACCTCTGGCGGAGCGAGTGTGCCGTGGTCTTCGTGGGCTATCAGGCCGAGGGTAGCCTGGGCCGGCGGCTTCTGGACGGGGTGGACGCTGTCAAGCTCTTCGGGGAGACCATCGCCGTACGCGCCCGCATCGTAAACTTCAAGGGCCTCTCCTCCCACGCCGACCGCAGCCATCTTATCGGCTGGCTGGAGCACTTCTTCCCCAAGCCCCGGGAGACCTTCGTGGTCCACGGGGACGCGGAGGTGACCGAGACCTACACCACCACGCTGCGGGACCGGGGCCTCTCCGCCCACGCGCCCAACCCCGGCGAGGTATACGACCTGGCCGCCGGTATCGTTCTTTCCCCCGGCCAGGCCCCCGCGCCCAGGCAAAAGAGCCAGGGCAGCCAGGGCTCTCCCGCCTTCCGCCGCCTGGAGGAGACGGGCCGGATGCTGCTGGAGCTCATTGCCCGCAGCCGGGGCCGGGCCAACAAGGATCTGGCCAAGCTCTCCGACCAGCTCCGGGCCGTTATGGAGAAGTGGGATAAATAAGACTGCCTCAAAGTGTATCGCAGGGAAATAGCCGCAAGCCAGACACAAATGGCTTGCGGCTATTTTACATTGCTTGGGGCATAGACCGAAAAAAGTGAAGCAGAATGCTATAAATCGCGTGAAAAAATAAAACGAATCCCTTTTATTGTAAAAAGCGCTTAGAATCGCGTGGTTCTAAGTGCTTTTTCCTGTTATGTACCTCAACGCCGCATCCTGCCGTTCCTTTGATTCCTCCAAGTCCTTGAAATCGCCCAAGTCGGTCAATTTAACTTCCGAAGCGTCAACTTTGGCGTCCGGATTTTCCGCCTGACCACGGATGGTGGCGGGGATTTCACCGTCCAACTGCCCGCGTATACTCTCGGCCCGCAGCAGACAAACCTGTTCCAGCGTATCCACCGCCAGCCGGTGGTCTTCGTAGGAGCAAAAGGCGGTGGGATCTTTTTGAACATAAGGGGCAATCAGCTTTTCCGTCTGCCGGAGGGTGACTGCAAATTGTCCGCTTTCAAAATATTCCGAAAGGAGTTTGTGGAAATAGGCGTGATAGCGGGCAAAGTACTCATCGTGCTTCATCAGGTTGTGGTAAAGCGGCCGGTTGAGCATAACCTCCCCTTCCGCCGGGGTGTTAATGGGGTAGTTGATGAGAATGTTGGGATCTTTGATAGGGTCGGTCATTCCCAGAGCATAGGTGCCGAAGGCCAGGTTATAATCCCATGGAAGGATGCTGAGGATCCCGTCCTCCTCATACAAAAAATAATTGTGCCCGGTATAGCCCAGATAGCTGTCCCAGTTCATCACAAAGACCTGCACGGTGAAATACCGCAGCACCTCGTCCACATTGACGGCGATTTCCAGGTTTTCACCGGTGGACAGGGTTTTCAGCGCCTCGATCACCCGTTTCTGATCGGCTTCCGATCCCTTGAACTTGGCGTTTTCAAAGATGCCGGGATAGCTGTCCGGGTTATCGTCGATATATCGCAGCGCCACGTCGGCGTTTTCCGCATTCAGGGAACGGTAATCCGGCTTGTACAGCTTCCCGTGATCATTCCCGAAATTCCGTCTGGCAAAGGCTTCCTCCGGCTCCTCTACCGCCAGGAACAAGCCCCAGTCCTCCCCATTGACCGTCACCCAGGTATAGCTGCAAA
>DVLB01000033.1 GCA_018715695.1 Candidatus Galloscillospira stercoripullorum | reverse complement strand
TGGCACTGCGCCGGAAGCGGCAACTCCACCCACATCGCCTTTGAGATCTGCGAGCCCCAGGAGGCCCGCCTCATCGGCGTCAACTGGGTGGCCCAGAAGCGGGGTGGAGAGAGCCCCATCCCCTGGGCCATTACCCGCATCCAGCAGGAGCTCATTGCCCGGGGTTACGACCCCAAGGGGGTGGACGGCAAGTTTGGCCCCGGCTGTGAGGCGGCGGTGAAGGCCTTCCAGCAGGATAGCGGCCTCGCGGTGGACGGCTCGGTGGGCAAGGCCACTCTGGCCGCCCTGGCGAACCGTGAGGGGTCCTATCTCGCATACGACCCCACGGCCACGCAGGACTACTTCGACGCCGTGTGGGACCGCTCCGTGGCCCTCAGCGCCTACCTCTGCAAGGAGTACGGCCTGGACCCGGCCACTGACATCCTCTGCCACGCCGAGGGCTACCAGGCGGGCATTGCGAACAACCACGCCGACGTGCTCCACTGGTTCCCGCTGCATGGAAAGAGCATGGACGACTTCCGGGCGGCGGTGAAAGCCGCTATGGAGGGCGAGGCCCCCGCCCCGGCGGACCCCTTCCAGAGGGCCGTGGCGGTGCTGGCGGAGGCGGGCATCATCACCAACCCGGCGTACTGGACGGGCAGCGACAGCTACCGCGCCGACTATGTGCGCACCCTCATTGAGCGGTGCGCCGAGAAAATGAAAGGCTGAAAGGAGACGGGAGAAATGAAAGAACGCATCATGAAGCTGCTGACGGTGAAGAGCATCGTCACCCTTATCCTCACGGCGGTGTTCGCCTACATGGCCATCACCGGAGTGATCGGCGGGGGCCAGTTCCTCACCATCTTCACGGTGGTGGTGTCCTTCTATTTCGGCACTCAGGCCGAGAAGGTAACCGGCGCCCTCACCGGCGAAACTGCAGCAAAGGGGGACTGATTCGTGGCGGAGAACGACTGCCCCATCAACGGGATCAACTGCGTGTCTATCTCGCGAGTGGAAGCCCTGGAGCGGTCCATGGAGCTCGAAAAAGAATCCAGATCCAGGGCCCATGAAAAAATCTATGAGCGCCTCGGGGAGCTGGAACGCGGAATGGCGACAGTGACAACACAATACTCCAGCATAGTGGATCGTTTGTCCGCCATCTCCTCCGATCTCTCTGCTCTCAAGGACAAGCCGAGCAAGCGGTGGGAAACCATTATCGCCGCGATCATCACCGGCGCGGTCGGCTTCCTCCTCGCCCGGTTTGGCATGGTGTAAAGCGGAAATGCTGTTCCACCACCTTTTCCACCACCGAACATCTCAAATTGTCCTATTTTTGACCAAAGCCTCGCCCGGCACAAAAACAAAAAGCTCCCCGAAAACCCTGATTTTCCAAGGTTTTCGGGGAGTTTTGCTCTGGTACGGCCGAAGGGACTCGAACCCCCAACATTCAGAACCGGAATCTGACGCTCTATCCATTGAACTACGGCCGCATATCTATCAGGAAACGTGCTCAATTATTATAGCAATCATTTTCCTTTTTGTAAAGCCCCAATTTCACTTTTTTGGCCGGAGCGGGCCCACAGAGGGCCCGCTCCGGCGGCGCTTACGGCTGGGCGGGAGAAGCTTGTCCACTGGTCTCCTCTTCTCCCAGCGGAGCAATGATCTGCCGGTGGGTACGGATGAGGAAAACCACACACAGGATGAGCGAAAAGCACTCAGCGATGGGGACGGCGTACCAGACCGCCGCCACGTTACCACTCAGGGAGAGCAGGTAAGCCACGGGGATAAGCACCACCAGCTGCCGCACGATGGACACCACCATGCTCTGCACCCCCCGGCCCAGAGCCTGGAACACCGAGGAGGAGATGACGCAGAACCCCGCGAACACAAAGCTTAGGCTGATGGTACGCAGGGCAGGTACCCCGATGTCCAGCATGCTCTGGGACGCTTTGAACAGCTTCAGAATGGGCTCCGCCGCCGTCTGGAGGACCACCAGGCCCACCAACATGATGGCCACCGCCAGGATCATGGACAGGCGCACCGTGGCCTCCAGGCGCTTGCGCTTCCGGGCGCCGTAGTTATAGGCCACGATGGGCACCATGCCGTTGTTAAGGCCGAAGATGGGCATGAACGCAAAGGACTGCACCTTGAAGTAGATCCCGAACACCGCCGCCGCCGTGGAGGTCAGGGCCATGAGGATGCGGTTCATGGCAAAGGTCATCACCGTGCCGATGGCATTCATGACGATGGACGGCACTCCCACGGCGTAGATGCGAGCGATGATCCCCCCGTCGGGGCGGATGGCCGCCCAGGTCAGGCGGATCTCCCGGTTGAAGCAGAAATGGAAAAAGACTGTCAGGGCGCCGCCCATGAACTGCCCCAGTACCGTGGCCACGGCTGCTCCCGCCACGCCCATGGCGGGGAAGGGGCCGATGCCGAAGATGAGCAGCGGGTCAAAGATAATGTTGATGATAGCACCCAGGCCCTGGGTGATCATGGTGAAGATGGTCTTCCCGGTGGACTGGAGCAACCGCTCAAACATGATGCTCACAAAAAGCCCCAGCGACAGACCGCCCACAATGGTCAGGTACTCAACGCCCATCTCCACGATCTCCGCCGTGGCCCGCTGAGCCTCAAAAAACGGCCGGGCCAGCAGCACCCCCAGGACAATGAAGACCAGACTGCTCAGCAGAGAGAGCAGCACGCCGTTGCCCGCGGCCTTGTTGGCCACGTCGAACTTCTTCTCCCCCAGGCTCCGGGAGAGGAGGGCGTTGACCCCCACGCCGGTACCCACCGCCACCGCGATCATCAGGTTTTGGAAGGGGAAGGCCAGGGACACCGCCGTCAGCGCGTCCTCACTGAGCTGGGCCACAAAAATACTGTCCACCACATTGTAGAGGGCCTGCACCAGCATGGAGAGCATGATGGGAAGGGACATGCTCACCAGCAGCCTGCCTACCGGCATGACCCCCATCTTGTTTTCCCGGAGCTGCTCAGCCATGGCCGCCGCCCTCCCTTCCCCGGGCCGCCTGGCAAATAAGCTCCGCCGTCTGCTCCACGCCCAGCTCGCTGTTGACGCACAGCTCATAGTTGTGGGCGTCTCCCCAGCGGGAGGTGGAGAAATAGTTGTAGTAAGAGGACCGCTGCTTGTCCAGCTTGGAGACGTAGCCCTCCAGGTCCTCCACATCCCGCACCCCGTACTCCTCGGCGGCCCGGCGGCAGCGCCGGGAAAGCGGCGCGTGGACGAACACCCGCAGCAGGTCCTCCCGCTCCCGGAGCACATAATCCGCGCAGCGGCCCACGATCACGCAGCTGCCCTTCTCCGCCAGGTCCCGGATCACCGCCGTCTCCGCCAGGAACACCTGGTCGGAGAGAGACAGGTTCTGAGCCGAGCGGTAGAGGTCAAAGAGGAAGCTGCGCACCGGCCGGCGCTCCGCCTCCCGGATGAAGCCCTCAGCCAGGCCTGTCTTCTTGGCTACGGCAGCGATGATCTCCTTGTCGTAAAAGGGAATGTTCAGCTGTTCGGCCACCCGACGGGCGATGAGCCGTCCTCCGGAGCCGTACTCCCGGCTGACGGTAATGACGATATTTCCCATAAAATCCCTCTCTTTTACTCTCTCCAGTTTCAATTTTTTCATTATAGGGGCTTTTCCACCCGCAGTCAACCTTATTCTTCCCCGCCCCCGCCTCCTCTCAGAGGTCGGGGGCGGGTCCGTTTCCGCCGTGATCTATCCCAGGCCCAGCAACCGGGCAGTAGAGGCGGTGAGAAAGCACGCTGCCATGCCGATGGCGGTGGGCAGAGCGATACCCAACAGGGTCCACCTAAGGCTCCCCGTCTCCTTGCCGATGGTCATGCAGGTGGTGGAGCAGGGCCAGTGGCTCAGGGAGAAGAGCATGGTGCACACTGCCGTGGTGGCCGTCCAGCCGTTGTCCACCAGCAGCGCCCGCAGGGCATCCAAGTCGGTCAGCTCGGTGAGACTACCAGTGGAGAGATAGGCCATGATGACGATGGGAATGACGATCTCGTTGGCGGGAAAGCCCAGGATGAAGGCCATGAGGATGACACCGTCCAGCCCCAGCAGCCGGGCAAAGGGATCGAGAAAGTCGGTGCATCGCGCCAGGATGCTCACGCCCCCCAGCTCCACGTTGGCGCACACCCAAATCACCAGCCCCGCCGGGGCGGCCACCGCCGCCGCCCGGCCCAGTACGAAGAGAGTCCGGTCCAGCACCGAACGGAGGATCACCTGCCCCACCTGGGGCCTGCGGTAAGGCGGCAGCTCCAGGGCAAAGGAGGAGGGCACTCCCTTGAGCACCGTCCACGACAGCAGGCGGGACACCCCGAAGGTGAGCAGCACCCCCAGTACGATGACCCCCGTCAGCAGCAGCGCGCAGCCCAGGGTACCCCCCAGGCCCGGCGCGGTACCCACGAAGAACATGGAGATGACCGCGATGAGCGTGGGAAAGCGCCCGTTGCAGGGCACGAAGCTGTTGGTGAGAATGGCGATGAGACGCTCCCGGGGCGAGTCGATGATACGGCAGCCGGTGACCCCGGCGGCGTTGCACCCAAAGCCCATGGCCATGGTGAGGGCCTGCTTACCGCAGGCCCGGGCCTTCTGAAAAGCGTGGTCCAGCACGAAGGCCGCCCGGGGCAGGTAGCCGAAATCCTCCAGCAGGGTAAAGATGGGGAAAAAGATGGCCATGGGGGGCAGCATCACCGACACCACCCAGGCAAGGGTGCGGTATACTCCATCCACCAGGGCCAGGCGCAGCCACTCCGGGGCCTCCAGCCGGACCAGGAGCTCGCTGAGCCGGTCTGAGAGCCAGAACAGAGCGTCGGAGAGCAGCTGCGAGGGCAGATTGGCCGCGCTGATGGTCAACCAGAACACCACCGCGAGCAGCAGCAGCATCACCGGGATGCCGGTGCGCCGGGAGGTGAGCAGCCGGTCCAGCTTCCGGTCCCGCCGGTCGTAGTCCGCCCGCCGGCAGGTCACCACCCCATGGCAGATCTCCTCCGCCGCCAGCACCAGCCCGGCCACCAGGCGGTCCTGGAGCACCTCAGCGCCCATGCCCCGCTGCGCCAGCCATGCCCGCTCCCGCTCTACCGCCTCCCGCACCGTCTCGCTCTCCCCCACGCGCCTGCCCAGCCCCGCCGAGAGGGCTTCCAGGGTCCCCCGGTCCCCCTCCAGCAGCCGCAGCGCCACCCATCGTCCGCTCAGCACCCCACCCAGCTCCGGCTCCAGCACCGCCGCCAGACGGTCCGCCGCCTGGCGGATGGGAGTCAGGTATGGTACCGGCCGGGGCGTGGGCGGGATGGGATCGTCCAGAAGCTTCTCCACCGCGTCCTTGAGCGCAGGAAGGCCCTTCCCCCTGCCCGCCGCCGTCCCCACCACCGGCACGCCCAGGCGCTCGGCAAGGGCGGGAAGGTCCACTTCGATGCCCTTTTTGGCCGCCTCGTCCAGCAAGTTCACGCACACCACGGTCCGGGGCTGGAGCTCCAGCACCTGGAGCACCAGATTGAGGTTACGCTCCAAGGCGGTGGCGTCGCACACCACTACCGCCGCGTCGGAGCCGCCGAAGCAGAGAAAGTCCCTGGTCACCTCCTCCTCCGCCGAGCGGGCCATGAGGGAGTATGTACCGGGCAGGTCCACCAGCACATATCCCCGTCCCCGGTGCTCATACCGCCCCCGGGCGCTGCCCACCGTCTTGCCCGGCCAGTTGCCCGTATGCTGCCGGAGACCGGTCAAGCCGTTGAAGACAGTGGACTTGCCCACGTTGGGATTGCCCACCAGAGCCAGGCAGCGGTCGCCGGGCCGGGGCTTCATCCGCTCTTTCCCGTCCAAGGCGGCCAAGGCCGTGGATGCGCCCGTCAGTCCCATGGCCCTCTCTCCAGAGCGACCGAAACAGCGTCGCTCCGCCGCAGCGCCACCACCGCTCCCCGGATCTGATAGGCGGTGGGGTCCCCCGCCGGGCTGCGGGCTACGCACTCCACCAGGGTGCCCGGGATGAGTCCCAGGTCCAGCAGGCGGCGGCGCATCTCCCGCTCCGCCCCTACTGTGGCCACCCTGCCCCGCTGACCGACCGCCAGATCGGCCAGGGTTTCCATTGCGTCCATATGAAAAATCTCCTTCCAGCTTGGGTATGAGGAAATCGTGTTTCCCCTTTATCCTATTGCCTCCGCCGCCGGGCGGTGCATGGCGCCACGCCGGAAGAACGGCGACAGAAAAAGGGCCGGACGCTTTTGCGTCCGGCCCCGGAGCCTGCGGATAAACGCTCTCTCACCGCAGGATTCAGCGGGAAAGATCGTGTAGAAGAAAACCGTCAGGGTTGTCTTTCTCGTCCAGTCAAACCGCTTTTTGAACCTTTTAAGGTCCAAAAAATGCCCCAGTCTGGCGAAAAGACTTTTTTGCCAGACTGTAAGACCGGACGCCTTCGCGTCCGGTCTTACTCCTCTACGTCTAAAATCACCACGTCCAGCCCATGTTTGTTGGCGTAGTGGATGGTATACATGGTCCCGCCCATCAGCCCGTTATAGGCCGCAATGAGCAAGCCCGAACGGTCCACCATATAGCGGTTTCGGCGGAGCATGCAGTTTTTGTCGTAATGCCGCTGCACCATGGTCTCAAAGTTGCATTGTGCCACCAGATCAAAATACCGCGTCCGGTCCTTCTCCCGCCAGCGGGCAGCCTGCTCCTCACAGGGGATCACCGCCTCCACCGTCACCCCAACGCGCCGCTTCCGCAGCGCCAGCACCGCCTCGCAGAAATATAAGTCCGCCCCCAGGGCCATGCCGCACATGAAATGCCGTATCCCCTGCTCCCACGCCTGCTCTACCGCCGCTGTCATGCGCCGCTTCAGGGCCAGGCAGCGTGGGTCCTCCTCATTATCCCGCCAAGGCAGCTTTTCCGGCCGGTGGCCGGTGAAGCAGCAGGTGCGCTCCCGATCCATACTCTCCCCCCTTGCTTCCGTGCTGTCATTCTAGTATATCCCGTTTCCCAAGTCAACGGGAATCGAACATTTATTCTATATTTTTTCTCTTGCATTTTCCCGTCTCCGTGCTATAATACCCTCAGGACAACTGAACAGCGTGTCTTCAGGGCAGGGTGAAAATCCCGATCGGCGGTATAGTCCGCGACCCGCAGCAATGCGGCTGACCCGGTGCAACTCCGGGACCGACAGTGACGCGCGTCTTTCGCGTGCGAAGTCTGGATGGAAGAAGATGTGTCAGGGGCAGCACCCATCTCACGCTCCTTTACGTTTACACCTGGAAGACATGGTCTTTCAGGTGTTACTGTTTTTTTGAAGGAGTTGTTTCCCATGTCCGACATCACCGCCCATCCCGAACGCGCCTCTTCCCTGTCCAACGTCAAGACCATCGCCACCCTTGGCATGCTCACCGCCCTGGCCTACGCCGTCATGGCCGTGTGCAAAGTCATTCCCGCCGTAGGCGGCTTTTTGAGCTTCGACCTCAAGGACACCGTCATGGCCATCGGCGGCTTCCTCTTCGGCCCCGCCGCCGCCCTGGCCATGGCCATCGTGGTGCCGTTTATCGAGTTTCTCACCGTCAGTGACACCGGCTGGTACGGACTTCTCATGAACATCATCGCCACCTCCATCTTCGTCCTCCCCGCCGTCATCCTCTACCGCCGCAAGCACAAGACCTCCGCCGCCATCCTTGGCCTGGTGGTAGGCGTGGTCTGCCTGACCCTGGGCATGATGCTGTGGAACTACATCATCACTCCCCTCTACTTTGGTATGCCCCGTGCTTCCGTGGTGGATATGATGCCCATGATCACCGCCTTCAACCTGGTCAAGGGCACCTGCAACGCCGCGCTCATCATGCTGGTCTATCCCCCCGTCTCCGCCGCTCTGCGCCGCGCCGGCTTGGTGGCCCCCAGCCGTCACCTGCCCACCGGGGAAAAGCCCAAGTTCAACTACGTCCCCATGTTCGTCTCCGCCCTGGTGCTTCTCACCGCCGTGCTCTTCCTGCTCTCCCTGCTGGAGATCATCTGAAAAAGGCAAATATTTTTAACCCCCCACACGCGGTGTGGGGGGTTGTTTTTATCGAACATTTGTGCTATACTCTCCTTGACGACAACGTGTGAAAGGGGGATGCGGGATGGACCGAGTGATCCTCCACTGTGATCTCAACAGCTTTTACGCCTCGGCGGAGCTGCTGGACCTGCCCGAGCTGCGCGAGAGCGGGGCGCCGGTGGCGGTGTGCGGCGATCCCGCCTCCCGCCGTGGGGTAATCCTGGCCAAAAACGAGGCAGCCAAGGCCGCCGGGGTCAAGACCGGGGAGACCATCTATCAGGCGCGGAACAAATGTCCCGACCTTGTCCTTCTCCCCGCCCACCACGACAAGTACCGGCACTGGTCCCGGGTGATAAATGCCATCTACGAGCGGTTCACCGACCTGGTGGAGCCCTTCTCCATTGACGAGAGCTGGCTGGACCTCACCGGCTCTCTGCACCTGTTCGGCGGCGACGGCAGGGCGGTGGCCGACCGCATCCGGGCCACAGTGCGGGAGGAGACGGGGCTCACCGTGTCGGTGGGGGTGTCCTTCAACAAGGTCTTTGCCAAGATGGGCAGCGACTACAAAAAGCCTGACGCCACCACCGTCATCACCCGGGAAAACTTCCGTCAGCTGCTCTGGCCCCTGCCGGTGACCGACCTGCTGTTCGTGGGATCGGCGGCGGCCCGGACCCTGGCGGGCTACGGCATCCACACCATCGGGGACCTGGCCGTCTGTGACCGGGAGGCCCTGGTGTCCATCCTGGGTAAGCAGGGGGCCACCCTCCACGCCTACGCCACCGGCGCAGAACACTCCAGCGTCCTCCCCGCCCGGGATCAGCCGCCTCCCAAGTCAGTGGGCAACGGCTCCACCTTCCGCCGGGACCTGACCACTTGGACGGACATCCGCGCCGCCGTCACCGCCCTGAGCGATCAGGTGGCGGCCCGGCTGCGGCGGGAGGGCATGAAGTGTACCGCCGTGCAGGTCACCATCCGGGACCCCAACTTCAGGGACATCTGCCGCCAGAAGCGGCTCATCGCCCCCTCCTGCGTCTCCCGGGACATCGCCGAGGCCGCCCTGGCACTCATTGAGGAGAGCTGGAACGTGCCTTCCCCGATCCGGGCCCTCACCGTCACCGGGCAGAACCTGCTGCCGGAGGGGGAGGCTGCCGAGCAGCTCAGCCTCTTCGCCCGGGAGGCCATTGACCGCCGGGACAAGCTGGAGAAGCTGGAGCGGGCGGTGGACGGCCTGAGAGCGCGCTTTGGCCGGGGAGCGGTGGGCCCTGCCTCCGGCCTGGAGGAGGACACCGATCCGGGGGATGGTCCCGGCTTCCACCCGGAGCGGGAGTAGGCCATCTTTCTGTGCTGAAATCCACCCCGCCGCCGTACACTGGTGATACGGGGGTGGTGCTTTGTCCGTATCCTTTTCCTCCTTTCTTTCCCAGGTCTTTTCTCAGCCGCCGCTGCTCGTCACCTGCCTTCTCCTGCTGGCGGTGATGCTGGTCAACGGCTGGACCGACGCGCCCAACGCCATCGCTCCTGCGGTGGCCGCGGGGGCTCTGCCCTTCCGGCGGGCGGCGGTCCTGGCGGCGGCGTGCAACCTGCTGGGGGTGGCGTGGATCGCGGCGGTGCGCCCCGCCGTGGCCGAGACGGTGTATGCCATCGCCGACTTCGGCGCCCGCACCGACGCCGCCCTGGCCGCTTTATGCGCCGCGCTGTGCGCCGTGGTACTCTGGGCCACGGCGGCCTGGCGTTTTGGCATCCCCACCAGCGAGAGCCACGCCCTCATCGCCGGGGTCACCGGGGCGGCGGCCGCCCTCCAGGGCGGGCTTTCCAACGTGCACCCCGGGCCTTGGGCCAAGGTGGCGCTGGGCCTGATCCTCTCCCTGGCGCTGGGGCTCTGGGGCGGGAAGCTCTCCGCGGCTCTCCTCCCCCGGCGCATCCCCTGCCGCCGGGGGCTGCACATCGCCGGCTCCGCCATGGCCGCCGCCCTCCACGGTGCCCAGGACGGCCAGAAGTTCCTGGCCCTCTTCCTGCTGGGCGCCGCTCTCTCCCAGGGTCGGCGGGACACCGAGACCTTTCTTGTCCCCTTGTGGCTTCTCATCCTGTGCGGAGGGTGCATGGGCCTTGGCACCCTGCTGGGAGGGCGGCGTATCATCGACCGGGTGGGCCGGGATATGGTGCCACTCACCCCCCGGCTGGGTCTGGCAGCCGATCTGGCGGGCAACGGCGCGCTGCTCCTGTGTACTCTCCTGGGCCTGCCCGTGTCCACCACCCACGTCAAGACCGCCGCCATCCTGGGTTCGGGAGGCGGAAGCGGCATTCAGTGGCGGGTGGTCCGCTCCATTGTCCTCACCTGGCTCTTCACCTTCCCCGGCTGCGCCTTTCTCGGCTTTCTCACCGCCCGGCTCTTCCTCACCCTCTTTTCATAAGCAGGCAAAAAAGTACGCTCCGGCCACATCAGTGGCCGGAGCGTTTTCACTTTGACGATAAGGGATTATGCGCCCTCGCCGCCCATGAGCAGGTACATGACCGCCTTCTGGGCGTGGAGGCGGTTCTCCGCCTCATCGAAGATCTCATCGGCGTGGGCCTCAAAGACCTCGGCAGTGATTTCCTCCCCCCGGTGGGCGGGCAGGCAGTGCTGCACCATGCAGCCCGGGTGGGCCAGAGCCATAAGGGCGTCATTGACCTGATAGCCGGCGAAGGCCTTCTCCCGCACCGCCTTCTCCTCCTCCTGGCCCATGGAGGCCCAGACGTCGGTGAGGATCACGTCGGCGTCCACCGCCGCCTCGGCCGGGGTGCGGCAGAGCTTGAAGTTCCCGCCGCAGCCGTTGGCGAAAGCGAGCACCTTCTCGTCGGGGTCATAGCCCTCAGGGCAGGCCACCGCCACGTCCATGCCGCACTTGAGACCGCCCACAATGAGGGAGTTTGCCATGTTGTTGCCATCGCCGATGAAGCACAGCTTCAGACCCGCGAGCTTGGCTTTGTGTTCCCGGACGGTCATCAGGTCGGCCAGCACCTGGCAGGGGTGGGCGAAGTCGGTCAGGCCGTTGATGACGTGGATGGAGGCATACTTGGCCAGCGTCTCCACCTCGTCCTGGCCGAAGGTGCGGATCATAATGCCGTCGCAGTAGCGGCTCAGGACCCGGGCGGTGTCCTCGATGGGCTCGCCCCGGCCGATCTGGCTCTCCTTGCCCGAGAGGAACAGAGCGTGACCGCCCAGCTGGTACATGCCGGTCTCGAAGGACACCCGGGTGCGGGTGGAGTTCTTCTCGAAGATCATGGCCAGGGTCTTGCCCTTGAGCTTGTCGTGGGGGATGCCGTGCTTCTGGCTGAATTTCAGCTGGTCCGCCGTGTCCAGGATCTTGAGAATCTCCTCACCCGTCAGATCCAGCAGCTTGAGCAAATCTTTTTTCATCTTCGGTCACCTCTTCTTAGTGGGTCAGCATGGTGCCGATGCCCTCGTCGGACAGCAGCTCCAGCAGAATGGCGTGGGGGACGCTCCCGTCCAGCAGGGTGGCGGACTTGACGCCGGAGCGCACCGCCTCCACGCTGAAATTCACCTTGCCGGCCATGTCCGCCGGGATGGTCCCGTTGCGGATGAGGGCAGGCACCTGGGACAGGGGGAGCACCGGGATGGGCGCGTCGGGGGACTCGGGGGCGTGGAGCAGCTGCTCGGCCGCCACCAGGTGGATGAGCTTCTCCGCCTTCAGGGCCACCGCCAGCTTGGCGGCGGTGTGGTTGGCGCTGACGCTGTACACCTGGGTGGGGTCCTCGGCCCCCTGGGCGATGGTGGCCACCACGGGGGTGTAGCCCTTGGACAGGAAGTCCTCCAGAAGGCCGCCGTCCACCTGGACCAGCTCGCCGGTGCAGGGGTGGTCCCCGCCGGCGGACTTGGCGGTGAGGAAGCCGCCGTCAATGCCGCACAGGCCGATGGCCTTGGCGCCCAGCTTGTTCAGGGTGGCCACCAGAGTTTTGTTCACCTTGCCGCACAGGGTCTCCTGCACCAGGTCGATGGCATCCTCATTTACCTGGGGGAAGCCGTCCACCACGGGCAGCTCCTTCCCGGCGTCCTTCAGGGCCTGGCGCACCTCGGGGCCAATGCCGTGGACCAGCACCACCTTGACGCCCACCAGGCGGAGCAGGGTGATGTCGGTGGCTACGGCGTCCCGCAGCTCCTGGTTCATGGCCACGCCGCCGCAGTTGACCACGACAATCTTGCCGTTGTAGCGCTGGATGTAGGGCAGGGCCTCGGTGAGAATGGTGGCCCGATCCAGATGGGTATTGGACATAGCGTTTACCTCCTAGTCAGATGTGGGAAAGCCGGTCACAGGGGAATCCCCGCGGTCTCGTCAAAGCCCAGCATCAGGTTTAAATTTTGAATGGCGGCGGCCGCCACCCCCTTGCCCAGGTTGTCGAACCGGGCGGTGAGCAGGGTCTGTTCCTCGTGTCCGCACACGGTGATCTCCAGGCGGCTGCTGCCGGCGAAGGCGCCGGAGTTCAGGCGGGGACCCTGGCTCCCGAAGGGGGCCACCGACACCAGCGTCTGCCCCTCATAGTAGGAGGCGAGCATCTCGCAGATATCCTGGGCCGAGGGGTGTCCTTTCAGCAGCCGGTTCTGCAGGGGGACCGAGGTGGACATGCCGCTGTACATGTCGCTTAAAATGGGGGTGAACACCGGCGGGGCGGTGAGCCCGGCGATGTGCTGCATCTCGTTCAAATGGTTGTGCCGCAGCCCCAGGGAGTAGAGGCTGGGGCAGGCCAGGGCCGGGTCCCGGTCCGGGTCCTGGAACTCGGCGATCATCTCCTTGCCGCCGCCGGAGTAGCCGGTGATGGAGAAGCAGGAGACCGGGTAGTCCGGGGGCAGGATGCCCAGCTTCACCAAAGGCGCCACGGTGGACAGGAAGCCCGAGGCGTGGCAGCCCGGGTTGGACACCCGCTTGGAGAAGCGGATGCGCTGCCGCTGGCCCGGCAGCAGCTCGGCGAAGCCGTACACCCAGCCCGGCTCGGTGCGGTGGGCGGGGGAGGTGTCCAGAATCCGGGTGTTGGGGTTCTCCACCAGGGGGATGGTCTCCCTGGCGGTGTCCTCCGGAAGACACAGGAGGACCAGGTCGGCGGCGTTCAGAAACTTCTTTCGCTCCTCCACGTCCCGGCGCTTGTCCGGGTCGATGATGAGAAACTCCAGGTCGTCCCGCTGGGACAGCAGCTTGTAAATTTTCGCGCCCACTACGCCGCCTTTTCCATCAATGAAAATTTTAGGTCTGTTCGTGGGTGTTCACCTCCTCCTACTTTTCTTAAAAGAAAAGTAGGCAAAAGAATTTTGTGCGAAACTGTGTTTCGCCTCTTCTCTCTCAGCCTTCCACCTGGGGGGGAGGTGGCTGGCCGAAGGCCAGACGGATGAGGGGGCAGGATTCGGATTGAACTGGTTGTGCACAGGGAAATTTCGCCGCCTGCGGGCGGCGAGTGACTTTGCCCGCGGCGGCAAAGTCACCAAAACGCCGCCGGGGACGGCTCCGGATGAGCACTTCGTGCTCATAGTCGCCTTTCCCCGGACCCCGTTGCGGGGAACGCGTACCTGCTGGATTTTGCAGCACTTCCGGCGCGCAAAATCTGAGTGGCGGTCCGAGATTTCTACCGGCCCACTGGGGCCTGGCCTTGCAAAAATTGTTGCTGGTGCGGTTTCACGACTGCGCCTGGGTTTCCGAGCCAACGAAACAGATTCATTGGCGGCGGGAGCCCCAAGGGGCTCCCCTACCAAGATTAAGGACCGTTTCTGGAAACCCGTAGGGGAGGGGCTTGCCCCTCCTGCCGTCCCTCTGAGCTGCACTTGAGCCCCACCACAACAAAGGCGCGCTTTCCACCGGGAGAACTGCCA
>DVLB01000032.1 GCA_018715695.1 Candidatus Galloscillospira stercoripullorum | reverse complement strand
CTTACGAAATTGTCACCCCATCCGTCATGAGAAGTGTCATTTCCGAGGCCGCAGCGTAAAGAAAATGTGCCGGTGGCACATTTTTAGCGTAGGCCGCAGCGGCTATGCCGCGAGGAGGGAGCTTGGTGTCCCCGGAAATGACGGATTCAGATTTTATTCCGTCGTCTGCCCGCGACGGAACTTAAGCGAGGCTTTCCTACGGGGAAGTTTCTGACAGACTTTGGCGGGCGGGGAATTTTCCCTGCCCGCCTTTTCCTGTTGTTTGCCTACCACATGGCATCTCCGTTGTGGTATAATAGCTGCAAAACCGCTATTATACCAACTGATTCGGCACAATTCGCTCCCGCCTGGCGGCGGAACCGCGAATGATGCCATTTATACCACAAGGCCGCTGTCCCTGTGGTATAATAGGGGAAACCGTCGCCCCCGATGGCTGGGGCGAGGAGAGGAAAAGGGGGAGAGGACCATGCTCAAGCTGCTGCTGGGCCGCAGCGCCACGGGGAAGACCACCGCGCTGCTGCGCTCCATCGCCGCCTCCGGCGGGGAGCGGCCCCAGGTGCTGCTGGTGCCCGAGCAGGCGTCCCACGAGATGGAGCGGGCCCTCTGCGCCGCCGCCGGCAACACCGTGAGCCGGTATGCCGAGGTCCTCTCCTTTACCCGGCTGGGGAGCCGGGTGATGGCGGCCTCCGGCGGCCTGGCGGCCCGGACCCTGGACGCGGGGGGACGGGTGCTTCTCATGTACGCCGCCATGCAGTCGGTGTCCGAGCAGCTCAAGGTCTTTCGCAGGCCGGGAAGGAAGAGCGAGCTTCTCACCGGCCTCATCGCCACGGTGGACGAGCTCAAAAGCTGCCGCATCACCCCGGCGCAGCTGTGGACGGCGGCGGAGGAGAGCGGCGGCGAGGGGGATAAGCTGCGGGACCTGTCCCTGATCTTCGGGGCCTATGAGGCCATGACCGCCCGCCAGGGCGCCGACCCCCGGGACCGGCTGGAGCGGCTGGCCCAGGGCCTTGCCCAGAGCCGCTGGGCCGCGGGGCGGGACTTTTACATCGACGGCTTTACCGACTTCACCGCCCAGGAGGAGCAGGTGCTGCGCGCTCTGCTCAGCCAGGGGGAGAGCGTGACGGTGGCCCTGACCTGCGACGGCCTTTCCCAGGACAGCGAGGTCTTTGACAGCGCCCGCCGCACCGCCCGGCGGCTCATGGCCCTGGCCCGGACACTGGGGGTGGGGGTGGAGACGCAGGTGCTCACCGCCTCCCCCCGGCCCAGAGCGCCGGAGCTCTCCGCCCTGGAGGCCGCCCTGGCCGGAGCGGGAGAGGAGCGCTATGAGGGCAGCGCCGGGGCGGTGCGGCTCTTTGCGGCCAACTCCCCCTACTCCGAGGTGGAGTGGGCGGCGTCGGAGATGGTGCGCCTCATGCGGGAGGAGGGCCTGCGCTCCCGGGACATGGCGGTCACCGCCCGGACCATGGAGGGATATGGAGAGCTCATCGAGACCGTCTTTGAGCGCTACGGTGTGCCGGTGTTCCTCACCGAGATGCACGACGTGCTGCAAAAGCCGGTCTTCCTCATGGTCACCGCCGCCCTGGAGACGGCGGCGGGGGACTACCAGTACGAGGACCTGTTCCGCTACCTCAAAAGCGACCTGACCCCCCTGAGCCGGGAGGACCGGGACCTGCTGGAGAACTACGCCCTCAAGTGGGACCTCCGGGGCAGCGCCTGGCGGCGGAGCGCCGACTGGACCATGCACCCCCAGGGGTTTGGAGAGAAGTGGACCGAGGCCGACCGGGCGCTGCTCTCCCGGCTCAATGAGGCCCGCCGCACGGTGGTGGAGCCGCTGGAGCGGCTGCGGAAGAACCCGGACCGCACCGGCAGGGGGCAAGCTATGGCCCTTTACATGTTTTTGGAGGAGATAGGCCTCCAGGCGCGGCTGGAGGAGCGGGTGGAGGAGCTCTCCCGCCGGGGGGAGGACACCCTGGCCCAGGAGTACAGCCAGCTCTGGGAGATCCTCTGCGGGGGCCTGGAGCAGTGCGCCGGCATCCTGGAGGAGCGGGAGCTGGAGCTGGAGGAGTTCTCCCGGCTCTTCGCCCTGGTGCTCTCCCAGTACGACGTGGGCGCCATCCCGGTCTCCCTGGACCGGGTGACGGCGGGAGAGATGCCCCGCCTGGCCCACAAGCACTGTAAAGTGCTTTTCCTTTTGGGGGCGGACGACCGCTCCATCCCCCAGGTGGCCCCCTCGCCGGGGCTGCTCAGCGACGAGGACCGCACGCTGCTTGCCTCCTTCGGCCTGGAGACCGCCCCACTGGTCACCGACCGGCTCTACCGGGAGCATACCATCGTCTATGAGACCTGCGCCCTGCCGGGGGAGAAGCTCTATGTGAGCTGGGCCCAGGCGGGGCCCCAGGGGGAGGAGCGCCGCTCCGCCGCCCTGGTGGACACGCTACGTTCCCTGTTCCCCGGCCTGGAGGTCACTCGGGAGGGGGAGGGAGAGGGCGATTTCCGCCTCTGCGCGCCCAAGCCGGCCCTGGAGCTGGCGGGGCGCTCTCCCCGGGTGGCGGCCACCCTGGCCGCCATGCCGGAGTATGCCCCCCATATCTCCCGCATGGCCGCGGCCCGGAGCGCGGACCGGGGGAGCCTGACGCGCAGCGCGGTGGAGGAGCTCTATGGCCGCCGGGTGAGCATGTCGGCCTCCCGGATGGACAAGTATAAATCCTGCCACTTCTCCTACTTCATGCAGTACGGCCTGCGGGCCAGGGCCCGCAAAAGCGCCAGCTTTGAGGCCCCCGAGTACGGCACCTTCGTGCACTATGTGCTGGAGCATGTGCTGCAGGAGTGGACGCCCGCCCGGGGAGGCGACGGCCCGGCGGCCCTGCCGGACAAGGCGCTGGTGGAGCGGGTGGTGGCGCGCTATGTGGACGAGGAGCTGGGGGGCCTCTCTGAGGCCACGCCCCGGTTTCGCTACCTGTTCCGGCGGCTGCTGGGCACGGTGACGGCGGTGGTGAACAACGCCGCCGAGGAGCTCGCCGCCTCCGACTTCCGGCCCGTGGCCTTTGAACTGGGCTTTGGCAAGGGAAAAGACTTGCCACCCGTTGAGCTGACCGTGGACGGCATCACCGTGAGTCTCTCCGGCTTTGTGGACCGGGTGGACGGCTGGGAGAAGGACGGGCGGCTCTACCTGCGGGTGGTGGACTATAAGACCGGGCGCAAATCCTTTGATCTTACCGACGTGTGGAACGGCCTGGGCCTTCAGATGCTGCTCTACCTCTTCACCCTGAAGGGGGAGGGGCGCACGCTCTGGGGGCGGGAGATCGTACCCGCCGGGGTGCTCTACCTGCCCGCCCGGGAGGCCCTCATACAGGGCAGCCGGAGCATGACGGAGGCCGAGCGCCGCCGGGAGGTGGACAAGGCCCTGCGGCGGCGGGGGCTGGTGCTGGATGAGCCGGAGGTGCTGGAGGCCATGGAGCATCCGGGGCCGGAGGGCATTCGGTTTCTGCCCGTGCGCGTGTCGGCGCGCAGCGGGGCCATCACCGGGGAGGCCCTGGTCTCGGCGGAGCGGTTGGGGCGGCTGGAGCGGCACATCGGCCGCGTTCTGCGCCAGATCGGGGAGGAGCTGGCCGCGGGCAACATCGCCGCCGACCCCTTCTGGAAGGGGAGCGAGCACAACGCCTGCCAGTACTGCGACTATGCCCAGGCCTGCCACTTTGAGGAGGGCCGGGGGGACGACCGCCGCCGGTGGCTGCCCACCGTGAGCGCCCAGGTGTTCTGGCAGCGCCTGGAGGAGAAGCCGGAGGAGGAGCAATGAGGGAGAGGAGGAAGCGGCCATGGGCTTTGCCCTGACAGAGGAACAGCACGCGGCGGTATATAACCGGGGCGGCGGCCTGCTGGTGTCGGCGGCGGCGGGCTCGGGCAAGACGCGGGTGCTGGTGGAGCGGCTGCTGGAGCGCGTGGAGGAGGGGGCGGACATCGACCGCTTCCTGGTCATCACCTATACAAACGCCGCCGCCGCCGAGCTGCGCAGCCGCATCGCCCGGGAGCTGGGGGACCGGCTGGCCCAGCGCCCTGGGGACCGGCACCTGCGCCGCCAGGCCACCCTGGTCTATAAGGCCCAGATCTCCACCATCCACTCCTTCTGCATGGCACTGCTGAAAGAGTGCGGCCATCTCCTGGGCCTGAGCCCCGACTTTCGCCTGTGCGACGAGAGCGAGAGCGCGCTCCTACTGCTGCGGGCGGTGAACGACGTGCTGGAGCGCCGGTATGAGGACATTGCGCCGGGCAGCGACTTTGCCCTCCTGGTGGACACCATGTCCGCCGGGCGGGACGACAGAAAGCTCATCGAGATCGTGCTGGACGTGCGCAGCCGGGTCCAGAGCCACCCGGACCCGGGGGCCTGGCTGGCCGGGCAGGAGGGCGCCTTCGCCCTGGCGGGAGTGTCCGACGCGGGGGAGACCCCCTGGGGGAAACTGCTCCTCTCCGACGCATCCGACCAGGCCGCCTACTGGAAGGGGCGGCTGGAGGAGGCCGCGGCGCTGTGCGAATGTGACCCCAATCTGATGAAAAACTACGGCGAGGGCCTGCTGGAGACCGCCCGCGCTCTGGAGACCTTCTGCGCCGCGGCGCAGAAGGGGTGGGACGGGGCCCGGTCGGCGCTGCCCATCCCCTTCCCGGCGGCGGGGAGAAAGAAGATGGAGTGCAAGGAGGAGGCCGAGCACGTCAAGGCCGTGCGCAAGACGTGCAAGGACCGGATGGAAAAGCTCGCGGCCTGGTTTGCCGACGGCAGCGCCGACCTGCTGGAGGATATGCGGGCGGTCTACCCCGCCATCCGGGGCCTTTTCGCCCTGGTGCGGGACGCGGAGGAGGCCTATGCCCGGGAGAAGAAGCGCCGGGGCGTGCTGGACTTTTCCGACCTGGAGCACCTGGCGGTGGGCCTGCTGCTGGACGGGAAGGGGGAGCCCACCGAACTGGCCCGGGCCTGGTCGGGGCGCTATGAGGAGATCATGGTGGACGAGTACCAGGACACCAACGCCGTGCAAAACGCCATCTTCTCCGCCCTCTCCCGGGAGGGAAAAAACCTCTTCATGGTGGGGGATGTGAAGCAGTCCATCTACCGCTTCCGCCTGGCCGACCCCACCATCTTCCTGCGCAAGTACCGCACCTTCAAGCCCTGGCAGCAGGCGCAGGAGGGGGAGGAGCGGCGGGTGATCCTCTCGCGCAACTTCCGCTCCCGGCCGCAGGTGCTGGAGGGGGCCAACTATGTGTTTCGCTCCATCATGTCCACCGAGCTTGGGGAGATGGACTATACCGACGACGAGGCCCTGCGCCCCGCCGGGTCCTTCCCCGGCGCCGAGGAGGGGACCTACTCCGTGGAGCTCTCCGCCCTGGACCTGTCCGGCGCCGGGGAGGACGGGGAGGAGAAGGTGTCGGGGTATCTGATGGAGGCCCGCCACACCGCCCGGCGCATCAAAGAGCTGGTGGAGGGGGGGCTGCTCCTCTCCGACGGCGAGGGCAGGCGGCGGGCGCGCTACGGCGACGTGGTCATCCTCCTGCGCTCGCCGGGCACGGTGCTGCGCCACTATCAGCGGGCCCTGGAGGAGCAGGGCATCCCCTGGGAGAGCGACGGCGGCGGTGACTTCTTCGCCTCCACCGAGGTGTCGGTGGCCTTGTCCCTGCTGGAGATGGTGGACAACCCCAGGCAGGACGTGCCCCTGCTCTCCGCCCTGCGCTCCCCGGTCTACGGCTTTTCCGCCGATCGCCTGGCCCAGCTGCGCGCCGCCGAGCCCCAGGGCGACTTCTACTCCGCCCTGGAGCAGGGGGCGCAGCGGGGGGAGGAGGACTGCCGGGCCTTTCTGGAGGAGCTCTCGCTGCTGCGCTTTGGCGCGGGGGACAAGAGCTGCTGGCGGCTGCTGTGGGACCTGTACGACCGCACCAACCTCATGGGCATCTTCTCGGCCATGGAGGCCGGGGAGGTGCGCCGGGATAACCTCCTCGCCCTGGCGGAGCTGGCCCGCCGGTTTGAGGGGGCGGGCCACAAGGGGCTCTTCGGCTTTCTCTCCTACCTCTCCCGGCTGCGAGAAAGCGGCGCCGCGCCGGAGAAGGGCGCGGCGGGCCGGACGGGCGGGGGCGTGCGCATCATGTCCATCCACAAGTCCAAGGGCCTGGAGTTCCCCGTGGTCTTTCTCTGCGGTCTCACCCGGCGGCTCAACCGGGAGGATATGAACCGGCCCATCTTGTTCCACCCGGAGCTGGGGGTGGGCCCCAAGCGCCTGGACACCGCGCGCATGGTGGAGTACCCCACCCTGGCCCGCCGGGCAGTGGCCCGGCAGCTGGAGCGGGAGATGATGGCCGAGGAAATGCGGCTTTTATATGTGGCCATGACCCGGGCCAAGGAAAAGCTGGTGCTGGTGTGCTCCCTGGGCCGGGGGGAGAAGGAGCTGGAGAAGCTCTCCCAGGATGCCGCCAGCCCGGTGGACCCCCAGGTGCTGGCCCTGTGCGCCTCGGTGGGCCAGTGGGTGCTGCTCGCCGCCATGGCCCGGCCGGAGGCCTCCGCCCTGCGCCTGGGCCTGAGCGCCCCCCAACTCCCGCCCCCCTGGGGGTTTGGACCGGCGTGGGACATCCATCTCACGGACGGCGCGGCCTATATGAAGGCCCCCCGGCCTGAGGCCGTCACCCCCCAGCAGGCCCGGGAGATGCTGGAGAGCGACCCTGACCTGGCCCAGCGCCTTGCCTGGCGCTACCCCTGGCGAGGGGTGAGCGCCATCCCCTCCAAGCTCACCGCCACCCAGATCAAGGGCCGGGAGCTGGACCAGGAGGTCTCCCAGCAGGCCCCCGCCGACGATGAGCGCCGCCGCCGGCCCCTGCGCCGGCCCCGGTTCGCCGCCGAGGCCCTGGGCCTCACCCCCGCCCAGCGGGGCACCGCCCTCCACCTGGTCATGCAGTTCATGGACTTTGACCGCACCGGCAGCGTGGCGGAGATCCGAGAGGAGATTTTCCGCCTCACGGCCATGGAGCTCATCACCCCGGAGCAGGGCCAGGCCGCGGCGGAGGATGCCGGGAAGCTCTTCGCCCTCTTCGCCTCCCCCCTGGGGGAGAAGCTGCGGCGCTCCCACGGCGTGCACCGGGAGTTTAAGTTCTCCATCCTGGTCCCGGCCGGGCGCTACTACCCCGGCGCCGGGGAGGGGGAGCAGGTGCTGCTCCAGGGCGTGGTGGACTGCTGGCTGGAGGAGGAGGACGGCATCACCGTGGTGGACTTCAAAACCGACCGGGTAACGGAAAAGACGGCGGCGCTGCGGGCCGAGGAATACCGGCCCCAGCTCACGGCCTACGCCCGTGCCCTGGAGGAGATCACGCTCCTACCTGTGAAGCGCCGGGTGCTCTGGTTTTTCGCGCTGGGTGCCGCCTTTGAATTGTAGATTTGTCAAGCTTATGCCGGGAAAGGCCAAGGGCCTCTCCCGACAGGCAAAGCGGGCGGAGGGCCATTGGCCCTCCGCCCGCTTGCGCGATTATCGCTATGAATCCTGTTCGGCCACATACGCCTCCGCGGCCCGGTAGATGGCCCCCAGCTCCTGGGCCGCGTGGAGCATCTCCTCCTCGGTGAGGTCGATGGTATGGCCCTCCCAGGGGACGAACTCATACTCCACCACGGTATTGCTCTTAAGGTCCACCGTGAAGTGCCCCCCGGCCCCGTTGATCGTGCCGCTGTTCGGGTCGTCCGCCCGAGTGAAGGCCACCGTGATGGTGTCCCCCTCCATGGCGGCGTCCCCCTCTACTCGCTCAAATTTCTCTCCTAAAAATCGGGGGAAGGCGAAATACATATATGAGGGGGTTGTGGCGTTGAGAGGGCTATGGTAAGAGATCTGACCGGCGTCATACCCCTCCACCACTACCATGTTGCCTTCTTCCACATAGCGCACGCCCCCCTCGTCCTCCGCCGGCCCGCAGCCGGTAAGGGCCAGGGTGAGAGCTGCGATAAGCGCCGTGATACCAGCTGTTTTAATTTCCTTCAGTATCATATGTTCCATAAATAAAATACCTCGACCATCCGTTAGAAGTCGGCATATGGACACTCTGATAGATTTCACTCATCGTAGTGGAGTGTATGCCAGCGTATTGATCGTTATAATTGCAATCGTTGACAACGAATTCCTCTGTCTGCGCAAAGAAATGCGTTCCAACGATATAGTGCCCCGACGCGTGGGAGTTATAGTACCCGAGATATTGGGTCTGCGCATGGAGAATAATGGGGCAGTCCAGCGTTAACGATGTCAATACAAGGCTTCTAAACGTGCTTGCATCTGTAAAAAGGCCTTTAGCATAGACATATTTAAGGTTATCATCTGGCCTATAGGTATTAATAAAATCCCTTACCTCATATACAGCGACTGAATCATGTATTTCCATTTCTATGCTCTCATCGATCAGCGTCTGTTCCTTCTCAGCGTAAGTGCTCCCTTCGATGTTGTTTGCTCCGCCCTGCTGTACGATCACCTGCAAGGCGCTTGCCGCGCCGCAGGAGTTGTACTGCTTTTGCTGATACTCAGGCACTCCGTCCGCTGCATAAATTGAGCCGTCTGTCCACAGTGGCCGGATACTGAACCGTGCCCTTATCGCTCCTTCCACGACACACTCCACCATTGACAGCGCATCCTCTGAATCATATTGATAGTGAGCAAGAAACATTGGGTCGCCCCTGTAGCTGTCGATCAGGCTGCTGGCCAGGTCAGCTTTCTCTCCCTCGCCATAGAGGGTCGTATACTCTTCTTCCAGGTCATCCAGCGCATTTTCTATCTGGATATTCGTGGCCATCATCCCTATTGCTTGAGCAGCTCTGGCCGCCGGACTCAGGATAATGCTAAAAACAACTGCCATTGCAATAGAGGTGGATATGAATCGCTTTTTCATGATTGCGCTCCTTTCCCTTTGTTGCACATATGCAGTTCGTGTGTTCAGCCTTCACTCTGTTAATTCCACATTGGAATCACATCCCTTATATATTCATTTTTAACAATTTTTTCAATTAAAAAATATCATATTTTGGTCCAATTGTCAAGAGTTGCCCTCGCTCAGGAGGGCCATTTTGCCCCCTCGCCCCGCCGGGACCGTTTCCCGTCCCCGCCCTTTTGTGCCCGGGCCTCCCCCCGAGCGCCATTGACAGAACGGGGGGGCCGTGCTATCCTAAATCCTATACCACCGGTGGGGAGGGGAGGGTGCCCTCGCCGCCGCGGAAAGGGTGAACAAAGTGGCAAAGATCCTGCACAAAGAGGTGCTCAACGACAGTGTCACGCTGCTGGAGGTGGACGCGCCCCTGGTGGCCCGCAAGGCCCTGGCGGGGCAGTTCATCATCCTGCGCATCGACGAGGAGGGGGAGCGCATCCCCCTGACCATCGCCGACTACGATCGGGAGAAGGGGAGCGTCACCATCATCTTCCAGAAGGTGGGGCTCACCACCCAGCTGCTGGGCGACCTGGAGGTGGGGGATGAGATCCGGGACTTCGTGGGTCCCCTGGGCCTGCCCACCGAGATCGGCGCGGCCGTGAAGCGGGTGTGCGTGGTGGGGGGCGGCGTGGGCTGCGCCATCGCCTATCCCCAGGCCAAGAGTTTACATAATGCCGGCGTCGCGGTGGACGTGATCGCCGGGTTCCGCAATAAGGACATCGTCATCCTGGAGGAGGAGTTCCGCGCGGTGTGCGACAACCTCTATCTCACCACCGACGACGGAAGCTACGGCGAGAAGGGCTTCGTCACCGACAAGCTGGGGAGCCTCATCGACGGGGGCAACCGCTACGACCTGGTCATCGCCATCGGCCCCATCCCCATGATGAAGTTCGTCTCCAAGACCACCGAGCCTTATGGCATCAAGACCCTGGTGAGCCTCAACCCCATCATGGTGGACGGCACGGGCATGTGCGGCGGCTGCCGGGTGACGGTGGGGGGCAAGGTGAAGTTCGCCTGCGTGGACGGCCCCGACTTTGACGGCCACCAGGTGGATTTCGACGAGCTGATGAACCGCAACTCCGTTTACCGCGAGCGTGAGGCCCAGGAGAAGGAGCGCCACGCCTGCCGGATGGAGAAGCTGGCCCACGATATGATCCACTAAGTAGGGAGGTCGAAGAACATGCCGAATATGAGAGCAACCAAAAATCCCATGCCGGAGCAGGACCCCAACGTCCGCAACCATAACTTTGAAGAAGTGGCCATGGGTTATACCGCCGAGATGGCCATTGACGAGGCCCAGCGCTGCCTCAACTGCAAGAATAAGCCCTGTGTGGCGGGCTGCCCGGTGAACATCCGCATCCCCGAGTTCATCGCCAAGGTGGCAGAGGGCGACTTCCAGGCCGCCTACGACATCATCACCGACACCAACGCCCTGCCCTCCATCAGCGGCCGCGTCTGCCCTCAGGAGAGCCAGTGTGAGTGTCACTGTGTCCGCGGCATCAAGGGCGAGCCGGTGGCCATTGGCCGTCTGGAGCGCTTTGTGGCCGACTGGTACCGCACCAACGTCAACGCCATGCCCAAGAAGCCCCAGAGCAATGGTATCCGTGTGGCGGTGGTTGGCTCCGGTCCTGCCAGCCTGACCTGCGCCAGCGACCTGGCCAAGAAGGGCTACGAAGTGACCATCTTTGAGGCCTTCCATACCGCCGGCGGCGTGCTGGTGTACGGCATTCCCGAGTTCCGTCTGCCCAAGGCCATCGTGCAGAACGAGGTGGACAAGCTGTCCGCCCTGGGCGTGGACGTGGAAACCAATATGGTGGTGGGCCGTACTTACACCATTGATGAGATGTTCTACGACGGTTACGAGGCCATTTTCGTGGGTTCCGGCGCTGGTCTGCCCATGTTCATGGGTATCCCCGGCGAGGCGCTGGCCGGTGTGTACTCCGCCAACGAGTATCTGACCCGCATCAACCTGATGAAGGCCTATAAGGAGGGCTATGATACCCCCCTGAAGGACAGCAAGGCGGTGGCCATCGTGGGCGGCGGCAACGTGGCCATGGACGCGGCCCGCTGCGCCAAACGTCTGGGTGCCGAGGAGGTTTACATTGTCTACCGCCGCAGCATGGACGAGCTGCCCGCCCGTCGGGAGGAAGTGGAGCACGCCGAAGAGGAAGGCATCGTCTTCAAGCTGCTCACCAACCCCGTGGAAGTGCTGGGCGACGAAAACAAGCGGGTACGGGGCATCGCCTGCGTTGAGATGGAGCTGGGTGAGCCGGACGCTTCCGGACGCCGCCGCCCGGTGGAAAAGCCGGACAGCCGCTTTGAACTGCCGCTGGACACGGTCATCATGGCCATCGGCACCAGCCACAACCCCCTCATCCGCTCCACCACCCCCGGTCTGGACACCGACCGGCGGGGCTGCATCGTGGCGGACGAGACCGGCGCCACCAGCCGCCCGGGCGTGTTCGCCGGCGGCGACGCGGTGACTGGCGCGGCCACTGTCATTCTGGCCATGGGCGCGGGCAAGGAAGCCGCCAAGGCC
>DVLB01000031.1 GCA_018715695.1 Candidatus Galloscillospira stercoripullorum | reverse complement strand
AACTACATCCGCTGGGATGCGGTTTTGTTTTGATGTTTCTTTTACGCCTTGCGTCCGCCTGTCCTTGTGACGAAGCGCCGCAGGGCATTTTTTATCTTCCTGAAAGGGGTCAAAGAATATGAGTCTGAAATATACCTGCCCCAGCTGTGGAACCCCCTTGGGCTATGAGGGATTGTGATGGAAATGCAAATCTGAACAGGAGCGGAAGGCTGCTCTTGCCTGGACACCGGAACAAATCAAAGAGAAACAGAGAAACCTGATCCAGAACATCCAGCGGCTGGCTGATATGAAGGACCCGGAGTTCGCCGACTTTTGGCAGCTGCTTGGCTACAATGATGCCATCACCCCGGAGATCCAGCGGGCGGCACTGGCCGCAGAGGCGTTCTGGCCCTGTGAGATCTATTATCACGCTCCCGCCGATGTGCGGGATGGCCTGATCCATGCGCTGCTGTCCACGGAAGATTCCAGCGCGGCATCCAACCTGATGAGCTGCCTTGCTATGCAGGGAGATGACAAGGCAATGGAGACTCTGCTGGAGCTGGAGCGGAATCCCCGGCCCTGGCGCAAGGGCCTCTATGCGGACCCGTCCAGCTATGCGCAGATCGGCGGCTGGACCTTCGACAAGGAGGGCCACCGGACGCAGCTCAACTTCAACACCTGCTATCCCATGGTCAAGGGAACCTCCGGTGAGAAATCTCCCGTCCGCATCGGCCAGCCACGGGAGGACACCTGCCCCCACTGCGGCGGACGGATGGCGGACATGCTGGTGCTGGACGGCCGGGATGAGCGGCTCCGGTTCCTGGGGCTGGACGGAATCCTCACCGCCGCCTGCTGCCCCAGCTGCGTTGGATTTCTGAAAGGCCCCGCCCTCAACAGCTTTTCTCTGGACGGCGGCGTGGAGATCCTTCCCTCCGAGCTCTTTGACGGCTCGGAGCGGATGGACTGCTATGTCAGTCCCGATGACTACAAGGCCCTCACCGAAAATCCCTTTGTGCTGGGCAGGGCGCCTGTGCCCCTGTTTTACGGGTGCGCCAGCGAGGATGTGAACACCGTCGGCGGCTTTGGCAACTGGGTGCAGGACGCGGAATACACCGCCTGCCCCCACTGCGGAAAGCCCATGAAATACCTGGCTCAGATCCAGTGGGATACGGTGTTTGACTGCGCGGAGGGCACGCTCTACATCGAGTTCTGCCCGGACTGCCAGATCGTATCCATGCAGCACCAGCAGACCTGAAAATCGTCTGAACTGTGCTTACGGGAGGACACCATGAGAAAAATCAAAGACTTTGCTGCTCTTTACGCATCAGAAGATGAGGAAAAGCAGGTGCTGATCCAGACCGGTATCAGCGCGGACAAGACCTTTCTGGATACCTTCTGGGCGGCGCATACCTATGCCCTCGCCATGGCGGATGTCCAGACGGGACAGGTGAGCTCCGGCCGGTGCTGCCTGAGCTGGCCGCTGACGGACAAGGAACGGGAAGCCGGCGACTATTCCAAGCGGTTTACCAAGGGTCAGATTTACCGGATCAAGGCCCGCGGCTCCCTGAAAAAGGGCCTCAAAGCTGCCAACATTGAGGGATAAGAAGGCACAGGGATGAAGCTGAATTGTAAACGCATTGATTTTACATACACGCCCGGCGAGGAGATCTTCACCTTTCCCGAGGAATCGGGACTGCCCTTTCTCTTCGATGCAGCGGAGGAACTGGCGGAAAAGGCCAAGGCCGCCATCCAAGGGGCTCTGGCGGATGAGGGGAACCCCTATCACGGCACCGTGACTTACTTCATGCGGTTCCACCGGGATGAGGTGCCCCTGACATCGCGGCGGAGCTCTTTCCGGGAACCGACCTATCCCAGCTGTCCTTTGCCGGGATGGAAGCAGAATTGCGCCGGATGATGGACGAGGACAAGGACCACACCCGCGGCGCAGAACTCGTGGCCCAAATGGAGGAAGCGCTGAACCTGGTCTTTGATGAGATCTCCTTCGAGATGGGCTTCAATGGCGAGAAGCATGAGCTGATCCTCACCCCGGAAGGAGACAAGATCAAGCTGTTTGAGCTGGTCTACTTCCAGAAGCACGCACCCGGGGAGGTGCTGGAGCACTGGAACATCCTGGTGGGCCGTCAGCCCTCTCCGAACACCGGCCTGCGCACCGAGGACGGCTGGGACATCTCCGGGGAGGATGTGCAGATCTGGCTGGAGGAGGCCCTCGCCGCCGGGGACGGCCCGGAGATCCTCACCCTCACCGGCGTTTTCACCGGCTTTGTACTGCTGTCCAGGGGGAGGACAAGGGGCAGTTCATCCGGGACATGCAGGAAAAGTGGGACATCCCCGTGGAGGAATACGACGCCGGCGGGGAAAAGGCCGACGACGCGCTGGGGTTCGAGGTGGGCGATATGCTGGCCGCTGTCAGCCTGGCCGACTGTCCTATCCCCGGCGGCGAGGCCAACGCGGAAAACAACTATATGTGGGAGGATGCGGTCAAAGCAGCCAGGGAGCACCGCGCCCATCTTCTGGTGGCGGTGCTGGGCACCGACGCCGACCCCAATGACCCGCGGGACTTCCTGGCAAGTCTCGCCTCCTATGTGCTGGAGAACGATGTGGAGCTCCGCGACGGGGAGACCATCGGCTTCACGGCGGACGACAAGCACGCCATCACCCGCAGCCCCGGCGTCGGCCTGCCGGAGGAGCAGATGACCCTGAAGATCTCCTGGAGATCCGGCGGAGACGGCCCGGACGAGGGCGGCGATGACCCGGATGACGGTGAGGATGATGTGGTTGAAATGGATGACGGAGCCTTCCATCTGGAGACCATTCAGGAAAAGAGTCTGCCGGTGGATGAGATCAACGCCTACAACCACATGGCCATCTACCTGCGCTGGTGCATGGAGCATGAGTACCTGTGCCCGGCGCTCCGGGGCCACATCCAGTATTTTGCCGCCAGTTACAGCAAAAGCGCCGACCATGAGGGCCGGGCTGCCATCCGGGTGGAAGGCGCGGAAGTGCTGCGGAGCAACTTGAGGAGGGAACGGCATGAAAACGGTCATCTGCTTCGGCGACTCCAACACCTATGGCTATGACCCCCGGTCCTATCTGGGGGGACGCTACGGCCCGGACAGCCGCTGGGTGGACCTCCTGGCGGCGCGGACCGGCTGGGACGTCCGCAACCAGGGGCAGAACGGCCGGACCATCCCCGGCGGGCCGGTGCCCTTCCCGGCGGACACGGACCTGCTGACCGTCATGCTGGGCACCAACGACCTGCTCCAGGGCCGCGGCCCGGAGACGGCGGCGGAGCGGATGGAACGGTTCCTCTCCGCCCTGGACCTGGAGCGGGGGAGGCTCCTGCTGATCGCGCCGCCGCCCATGGCCCTGGGGGCCTGGGTGCCGGACCCGGCGCTGGTGGAGGCCTCCCGGGACCTGGCGCCCCGGTACCGCCGCCTGGCGGCGGGGCTTGGGGTCCGGTTCGCCGACGCCGGGGCGTGGGGCGTGGCCTTGGCCTATGACGGTGTCCACTTCGCCCCCCAGGGCCACCGGGCCTTCGCGGCGGGCCTGTGCGAAGCCCTGGGCCTGTGACCCCGGACACGAAAGAGGCGCCCCCGGAGCAAAATGCTCCGGGGGCGCGTTTTTGCCGGGAGAGCCCGGGGCTCAGGCGCCGCGGCGGGAGAAGTCCGCCAGCAGCGCCGCCGGGTCGCCGCAGGTCATCAGGCCGCTCATGACGCAGCCGCCCCGGGCCCCCGCCGCCAGCACGGCGGGAAAGTTCCCCGGCGCGATGCCGCCGATGGCCCACACGGGGATGTCCGCGGCCCGGCAGACCTCCCGGAGAAACGCCAGGCCCCGCCCGGGCGTTCCGGCCTTGCAGGCGGTGTCGAACACGTGGCCGGCGGTGATATACGTGCAGCCCAGGGCCGCCGCCTCCCGGGCGTCCGCCGCGCTGTGGCAGGAGGCGCCCAGGCGGCGGAACCGCTTTCGGCTCTCCGGGGACAGCAGCCGGAGGGCCGGCAGGGGCAGGTGGAGCCCGTCCGCCCCCAGCTCCTCCGCGATGTCCGGGAAGGCGTGGAGGATGCAGGGCACGCCGCGGCGGCGGCAGATCTCCAGGACCTGCCCCGCCAGGGCGCGGTAGGCCGCCGGGGACAGGTCCTTCTCCCGCAGGACGATGCCGGCGGGCCGTGCCGCCGCGATCCGCTCCAGCCGGGCGAGAAAGTCCTCCCGGCACAGCTGCCGGCTGGTGACACAGAGAATGTCAGACATAGAGGTAGTCGTTGAGCACCGGCTGCAGGCCCTCGGCGGAGATGTCGTCGTACATCCTGGCGAAGCTGCGGCTGTCGCTGATCTCGAACTGCTCGTCCCCCTCGGCGCCGCCGGTGTCCCTGCCGGTGTACTTGCTCTCGTGGTCGCCGATGCCGGTGGAGACGCCGGCGGACACCTTGGTGGCGGCGATCTTCACGATGCCGTTGCGGAACTGGGCGCTCTCCCGGGAGGAGACGGTGATCCCGGCGAAGGGCAGGAAGATGCGGTAGGCGCACAGCACCTGGCACAGCTGCCGCTCGTGGACGTCCCGGGGGTTGATCTTGTCGTTGTTGATGATGGGCCGCAGCCGGGGGCAGGACAGACTCATCTCTGCGTGGGGGTACTTGCGCTGGAGGTAATAGACATGGAGGCCGGTGGCCAGGGCGTCCTTGCGGAAGTCCGCCAGCCCCAGCAGGGCGGAGAAGCCAACGCCCCGCATCCCGCCCATCAGGGCCCGTTCCTGGGACTCGAACCGGTAGGGCCAGACCCGCTTGTGGCCCATCAGGTGCAGCGTCTCGTACTTGGCGGCGTCATACGTCTCCTGGAACACGGTCACATAGTCGGCGCCGCACGCCCGGAGATAGCGGTACTCGTCGCTGTTGACGGGGTAGATCTCCAGCCCCACCATGCGGAAGTACTTCCGGGCCAGGGCGCAGGCCTCGCCGATGTACTCCACGCCGCTCATGGAGCGGCTCTCGCCGGTGAGGATCAGGATCTCCTCCATGCCGGAGTCGGCGATGACCCGCATCTCGTGCTCGATCTGCTCCCGGTTCAGCTTCATGCGCTTGATGTGGTTGTAGCAGTTGAAGCCGCAGTAGATGCAGTAGTTCTCACAGTAGTTGGCGATGTACAGGGGCGTGAAGAGGTAGACCGTGTTGCCGAAGTGCTTCCGGGTCTCCAGCCGGGCCCGCTGGGCCATCTGCTCCAGAAACGGCTCCGCCGCCGGGGAGAGCAGGGCTTTGAAGTCCTCGATGGAGCAGGTCTCGTGGTGCAGGGCCGCCTCCACGTCCCGGGCGGTGTACCGCTCCGGGTCGTAGGCGTTCATCTGGGAGATCACCTTGTCCATCACGTCCGACTGGATGCGCTCCATGCCGGGGAGATAGGCCATGTGGTCCGTGCGGCTGGAGGGGTCCGTCTCCAGCCGGTGCTTGATCTCCAATGCCTTGGGGCTCAGGAACTCGGAGTCCACAAAAAACTGGTTTTCCTGATTTTCCATGATGTCCGCCCCCTTAGTCCCGCAGGAAGCCGGTGAGAGGGTCGGAGGCCGCCGCGCCCCGGACCAGCACCCGGCCCAGGCCGGAGAGGTACGCCTGCCGGCCGGCCTCGATGGCCTTGCGGAAGGCGGAGGCCATCAGGGGCAGGTCCCCGGCGGTGGCCAGGGCGGTGTTGGCCATAATGGCCGCCGCCCCCATCTCCATGGCCTCGCAGGCCTGGGAGGGCCGGCCGATGCCCGCGTCCACGATGATGGGCAGGTCGATCTCGTCGATGAGAATCTGGATGAAGTCCCGGGTGGCCAGGCCCTTGTTGGAGCCGATGGGGGACGCCAGGGGCATCACCGCCGCGGCGCCGGCGTTCACCAGGTCCCGGGCCGCGTTCAGATCCGGGTACATGTAGGGCAGGACGATGAAGCCCTCCTTGGCCAGGGTCTCCGTGGCCCTGACGGTCTCGTAGTTGTCCGGCAGCAGGTATTTGGAGTCGTGCATGATCTCGATCTTCACGAAGTCGCCGCAGCCCAGCTCCCGGGCCAGGCGGGCGATGCGCACCGCCTCGTCGGCGTTCCGGGCCCCGGAGGTGTTGGGCAGCAGGGTGACGCCCTTGGGGATGTAGTCCAGGATGTTCTCGTGGTCCTTGGTGTTGGCCCGGCGGACCGCCAGGGTGATGATCTCCGCCCCCGCGTCCCGGACGGCGGACTCGATGAGCTTCAGGGAGTATTTCCCGGAGCCCAGGATAAAGCGGGACGTAAAGGCGTGCCCGCCGATGACCAGCTGGTCGTTTGTCTGCTGTGTTGTCTGCATGGTGATCTCCTCATTTCTTTCTGAATTCTGCCGTCAGCTGTCGCTGCGTCATGGATCTGTCTCCCCGGCCAGCAGCCGGAGGACCATGTGGGCCTGGTGGGCGGCGCACACCAGCACCCGGGCGGACACCAGGCCCAGCCCCCCGGCGGAGTCGGAGGTCTCGTCCCCGCACAAATACAGCCGCCCGAAGGCCCGGCGGGTGCGGATGGTGTTGGCGCTGCCCAGCCCCGCCATGCCGGAGGCGGCCACCAGGGGCTTTTCCGGAAACCGCTCCAGCACGCCGGAGACCAGCATGGCCTTGGCCTCCGCCCGGTCGAAGCACTCGCAGATGATCTCGTCCTCCGCCAGCAGGTCCGCCAGGTTTTCCTCCGTCACCCGGAGGGTGTCGGTCCGGACGGCGCAATAGGGGGCGATCTGTCCCAGGGTGTCCCGCAGGGCGTCGGTCTTGTACTGTCCCAGCTGGCCCGCCGTGTACTGCTGGCGGTTCAGGTTGCTCAGGTCCACCCGGTCGAAGTCGATCAGGTGAAGATGGCCCACCCCCGCCCGGGCCAGGGCGATGGCCGCGTTGGACCCCAGCCCCCCCAGGCCGCAGACCGCCACCCGTCCGGCGTCGAATCTCGCCTGGAGCTCCGCCCCGTGGCGCGCCTCCAGGGCCCGGCGCATCTCTTCCCGTGTGGGCGTCATCTCAGCCGCCCCCCACGAAGCCCACGATCTCCAGGGCGTCCCCGTCCGCCAGCACCGTCTCGCCATAGAGCCGCTTGGGAATGATCTCCCCGTTGCGCTCCACTGCCACCCGGCTCAGGCTGTAGCCCGCGCCGGCCAGATAGTCCGCCAGGACGCGGCCCGCCAGGTCCAGCGCCTCTCCGTTGATCTTGACCAATCCATCTCCTCCTTTCGCAGCAAAAAAGGCCGCACGAAAGTGATACACCCGTGGTGGTGTACCCCTTCGTGCGGCCTTTGCCTTGCACTCTGCGGACTATTATAGCACGGAGGCGCGGAATGTCAAGCGGTCGTTTCCCCTGCTTTTCTTTTCGTCCTCCGCAAAGAGCCCAGGAGGGGGAAAGCTCTCTCTCCAAAGAGCGGGAACAGCGGCCCAAATCCGGCCCCTATCCGATGGGAGGGGCAGGGACTCTGCCCCTCCCGCAATCGGGGCACACAGTGGCCCACAGGCGGTCACGTTGGGCTTTCCCGCGCCCGCAGGAGTTTCGCCACTCGCTGGCGTTCTGTGGCTAACTCCAATTCCGCCAGTTGGCGGTCGTAGTGCTGGTCAATCACCTCTCCGATAGGCCGGAGAGTAAACAGCAGATTTCCGTTGCGCCTGCCGCTGGACTTGGTAATGACCTCGGTGGGTTCGGTGGTGATGAGACCACGCTCCTCCAGTTGACGGATGTACT
>DVLB01000030.1 GCA_018715695.1 Candidatus Galloscillospira stercoripullorum | reverse complement strand
TTCTCAAACCGCTTGACCTCGTCCCACAGGCTGTCCACCTCCCGGGCGCAGTACACCCGGGTCTCCTGGATGGTGGGGGCCTGGTACACCAGCTGGCCGCCCTGGAAGATGGGCACCAGCAGGGGGCGGGCGGTGTAGTTGGTGATGGTCTTGCGCTTCCAAACCGCCTCGGGGTCAAAGAGCTCCAGGGGCTGGGTGAAGTCGGGGTGCTCGTCGTGGAGGCAGATATAGTCGGCCAGAGCCTTCCCCGTCTCGATCTCGTACAGGCGGTACACCTTCTTAAAGTGGGGAATGGTCATCTTGGCGGGGTTCTCGCTGATCTTGATTTTGGGCACGATGGTGCCGTCCTTGCCCTCGATGGCCGCCAGCTTGTACACGCCGCCGAACACCGGCTCGCTCTTGGAGGTGATCAGCCGCTCCCCCACGCCGAAGGAGTCGATCTTGGCCCCCTGGAGCAGCAGATCCCGGATGATATACTCGTCCAGGGAGTTGGAGGCCACGATCTTGCACTCGGTGAGCCCCGCCGCGTCCAGCATCTTTCTCGCCTTGCGGGAGAGGTAGGTGAGGTCGCCGCTGTCCAGGCGGATGGCGCACTTGGTGATGCCCTGGGGCAGCAGGACGTTCTGGAAGGCCCGGATGGCGTTGGGCACGCCGGACCCCAGGACGTTGTAGGTGTCCACCAGCAGGGTGGCGGCGTGGGGATAGAGCCGGCAGTAGGTTTCAAAGGCGGTGTACTCGTCGGGGAACATCTGCACCCAGGAGTGGGCCATGGTGCCGGTGGCAGGGGAGCCGTAGATCTGGTCGGCCTGGGTGCAGGCGGTGCCCGCGCAGCCGGCGATGTAGCTGGCCCGGGCCCCCAGCAGGGCGGCGTCGGGCCCCTGGGCCCGGCGGGAGCCAAACTCGCTCACCGGACGGCCCGCCGCCGCGCGGACGATGCGGTTTGTCTTGGTGGCGATGAGGGACTGGTGGTTGAGGGTGAGCAGCAGGAAGGTCTCCACGAACTGGGCCTCGATGGCGGTGGAGCGCACCGTGAGAATGGGCTCGCCGGGGAAGATGGGCGTCCCCTCGGGCACCGCCCAGATGTCCCCCGTGAAGCGGAAGGTGCGCAGGTAGTCCAGGAATCCCTCGCAGAAGGTGCCCTTGTCCCGGAGAAAGGCGATGTCCTCCTCGTCAAAGCGCAGGTTCTCAATGTAGTCGATGACCTGCTCCAGACCCGCGGCGATGGCAAAGCCGCCCCCGTCGGGCACCGAGCGGAAGAAGATGTCGAAATAGCAGATATGGTCGGCCATGCCCGTCTGGAAATAGCCGTTGCCCATGGTCAGTTCGTAGAAATCGCAGAGCATGGTGTAGTTCATGTGCTGCTTCATGATCTCAAGCCTCCCGATTGATGACAGTCATCTGCAGGGCCTCCATCAGGTCCAGCGCTTTTTCGTGCAGGGTGGGGTCGGGCCCGGCGGTGCAGGATGCGTCCACCACGATCTCAGCCTCGCTCAGAGCCGCCTTGACCATGAGGGCGTTGGACAAAACGCACAGGTAGGATACCAGCCCCACCAGCTCCACCTGGTCGTAGCTATGCTCCCTGAGATGGTTGGCCAGCTCCAGCGAGGGGAAGGCCCCCTTGCAGATGACCATGTCCCGGTCCTGGTCCCGCGCCTGCCCCGTCCGCCCGTAGAGCTGCCAGCCTTCGGAGTGCATCAGGCAGTGGGGCACCGGCAGCTTGCGTCCCTCCTGGGTGTCCAGGTAATTTTCCTGGTGAGTGTCCAGGGTGAAGGCCACGTCCTGCCCGGCGGCCCGGTAGGCGGCGATCTTCTCCGCGATGGGCCCGTCCAGCTTTTCCGCCCCGGCAAAGCCCAGCGCGCCGTCCACAAAGTCCTTCTGGTAGTCCACCACCAGCAGCAGCTTTTTCATGCCCCGTCCTCCTTGGCGGCATAGACCGCATTTTCTAACATTATAACGTGCACGGAACAAAGCGGTACACCTTGAAATCCCAGGCTTTCAAGGCGAAATCGCTTTGTTCAAGTGCAAGGGTTTTGCACAGCTTGTGCCCCAAACCCTTGCACAACTCACACAAGTACCATGGCACTTGTGTGAGTATGCACATTGCAATAATGATCGCTGAATAACCGCATCGCGGGTTATTCAGCAGTCATTATTATAGGCACTCCGGCCTTGAAAAGCAAGAAAAACCCCTCAGGGAAGGGGTTTTTCAAAGCAGAGGAAGGGGAGGGGACGGCCCGGACGGTCAAAGTGGACCTCCCCCACCGGAAGGTAGCCCAGGCTCCGGATGAGGGCGAGCATGGGGGCGTTTAGGGAGTAGGTGTCCACCCGTATGCTCCCCGCGCCCCACGCCCTGCCCAGCTCCTGGGCAAAGGCGAAGAAGGCGCGCCCCACCCCGTGGCGCTGGTACGTCGGGTCCACCGCCATGCGGTGGATGACCACGGCCCTGCCGGGGACCGACCAGGGCAGAGGGGCGTACTGGGGGGCCTCGTCGGTGTTGATGCAGGCCGCCCCAGCCAGAGCCCCGGAAGGGGTGAAGGCCAGGTAGAGCTCTCCCCGGGCCTGGTCTGCGGCGTAGTGGGCCGGGGCGGGGTAGTCCCGGTCCCACTGGGGGTTGCCGCCCCTCGTCATGGCGGCCACGGCACGCTCCACCAGGGGGTAAAGCTCCGGCAGCTCCTCACGCCGGGCGGTACGGATGGTCAGCAAGGCGGTCACGCTCCTCTCCCAATGCAAGGGGGAATTTGCTTTTCAGCATAGCACAAAATCTCTTGGAAGAAAAGACCGGCGGAGAGGGGGCGTAAATCATGAAAATGAGCCGACAAATGCATTTACAAGGGGAATAAAGTGTGATACTATATTTTGAAACCTGTGTGCCAGAAGGCCCTGGGGGCCTTCCCAGCCTGTCGAAAAAGTCTTTTCGACAGGCTGAGGCACTTTTGAAACTTCAAAAAAGTTTCAAAAGTGGTTTGATTAGACGCGAAAGACAACCCTGACGGTTTTCTTTCACACTATCTTTCCCTCCGAAACCTTCGGTAAAGAGGGTTTATCGACAGCCTCAGAAGGCCCTGGGGGCCTTCCCACTACATCCCTGTTGGGAGAAGGAAGCGCAGAGAATGAATAAACAGATGCTCCGCCGCCTGGGCGCGGCAGTTATGACCATGGCGCTGGCCCTCAGCCTGCTTTCCGGCTGCGCCGAAGACACCCCCGACCCGACCCCCACCCCGACCCCCACGCCTACCCTGGAGCCCACCCCCACCCCTGAGCCGACGGAGACCCCCGAACCCACGGCGGACCCGGCCAATGACCCCCAGGCGGGCGACCTGGACAGCCACGGCGACAACCAGGACGAGAACGTCACCTCCGGGGGCCGGGAGCGGCCGTACAGCGAGGAGCGCTATAATGAGGTGGTGCAGCAGGTCCTGAGCTCCATCATCATCGACGGCATGACCACCCTGGAGCAGTGCCGGGCCATCTACGACTACGTGAAGGGCCATGTCTACTACACCGGCTCTTCGGACAAGTCGGACTGGAAGCAGGGCGCGTACAGCGGCTTTGTCACCGGCCGGGGAGACTGCTTTACATATTACGCCTGTTCCCGGGCCCTGCTCACCGCCCTGGATATCGACAACCTGGAGGTCCAGCGCTACGGCTCCAGTATGCCCACCCGGCACTACTGGAACCTGGTGGACTATGGCGAGGGCTGGTATCACTTCGACGCCTGCCCCCATCTGCTGGTGGACCCGGCCTTCGAGTGCTTCATGGCCACCGACCAGGAGCTTTTGAACTTTGACGCCGGCGCGGGACGGGAGTACTACTCCTTTGACGCCGACGCCTACCCCGAGCGGGTGGGCGGCCCGGCCGACCCGGATGCGGTGGTGCCCATGCCCGACCGCCGTCCCAAGCCCACCGCCACCGTGGCGCCCACCGTGGAACCCACCGTGGAGCCCACCACGGCCCCCACGGCCGAGCCTGCGGTGGAGCCCACCGCGGTCCCCACGGCTGAGCCTGCGGTGGAGCCCACCGCCGCGCCTGTGACCACCCCGGCGCCCGAGGTTACGCCCGCGCCTGAGGCCACCCCCGCGCCCCAGGTCAGCGCCGAGCCCACCGTCACCGATACCCCCGTCCAGACCCCCGAAGCACAGGGGGAGGGCCAGAGCCAGGGAGAGAATGCCGATGCGCAATAACGTACTGGAATATCTGGAGGACACCGTCGTCCGGGTGCCTGAGAAGCTGGCCTTCTCCAACGGCACCGAGGGCATGACCTTCCAGGAGGTGTATGACCAGGCCCGGGCCATCGGCAGCGGCCTGCGCGCCCTGGGGGCCGACCACGAGAGCGTGGTGGTCTTCATGGAAAAGCACCCCCGCACCGTCACCGCCTTCTTTGGGGTGGTGTACGCCGGGTGCTTCTACGTCCCCGTGGATGCCGAGATGCCCCGCTTCCGGGTGGAGCTCATCCTCAAGCAGCTGGGCGCCCGCTTCATCCTGTGCGATGAGAAGACCCGCGCCCTGGCCGAGGAGCTCCGGGGTGAGGCCACGCTGCTCTCCTACACCGAGACCGCGGCATCCCCCGTGGACCAGGCCGCCCTTGCCGCCGTGCGGGAGGCCGCCCTGGACACCGACCCCATCTACATCGTCTTCACCTCCGGCTCCACCGGGGTACCCAAGGGCGTGGCCGCCTGCCACCGGTCGGTGCTGGACTACATCGAGCAGCTCTGCGACGTGCTGGGCTTCGGGCCCGACACCGTCTTCGGCAACCAGACCCCCCTCTACTTTGACGCCTGCCTCAAGGAGCTCTACCCCACGCTGAAGTTCGGCGCCACCACCTACCTCATTCCCAAGAGCCTTTTCATGTTCCCGGTGAAGCTGGTGGAGTACCTCAATACCCACCGTATCAACACCATCTGCTGGGTGGTCTCCGCCCTGACCATGATCTCCGGGTTCAAGGTGCTGGAAAAGCATGTGCCAGAGTACCTGCACACCGTGGCCTTCGGCAGTGAGATGTTCCCCATCCGGCAGCTGAAGCTCTGGCGCGAGGCCCTGCCGCAGGCCCGCTTTGTAAACCTCTACGGCCCCACCGAGGCCACCGGTATGTCCTGCTGGTTCGAGGTGGACCGGGAGTTTGCCGACGACGAGGTCCTCCCCGTGGGCCGGCCCTTCCGCAATACCGGGGTGCTGCTCCTGGACGAGCATGACCGCCCCGCCGCCCCCGGAGAGATGGGGGAGATCTGCCTCAAGGGCACCTGCCTGACCCTGGGCTATTACGGCGACTTTGAGCGCACCGCCCAGGCCTTCGTGCAGAATCCCCTCAACGACAAGTACCCCGAGCTCATCTATCGCACCGGCGACCTGGGCCGGTACAACGAGCGGGGGGAGCTGGTGTTCCTCACCCGGAAAGACAACCAGATCAAGCACATGGGCCACCGCATCGAGCTGGGGGAGGTGGAGGTGGTGGCCTGCATGGACAGCGCCGTGCGCGCCGCCTGCTGCCTCTACGACGGCGAGAAGAAGCGGCTCATCCTCTGTTACGAGGGGGAGATCGAGCCCGCCGCCCTCTCCGCCTCCCTGCGGGGTAAGCTGCCCCCCTACATGATGCCCAACGCCACCCACCGTCTGGAGGCCCTGCCCCGGACTCCCAACGGGAAAATGGACCGTCGCGCCCTGCTGGAGCAGGTGCGCGCGGGGAAATAACGCCCATGGCAGAAAAGGAGAAAAACGATATGGAACAGCTGCTGTCCGTCCTCAAGGAGCTCCACCCCGAGGTGGATTTTGAGACCGCCGAGGGCCTGGTGACCGGGGGTATCCTCACCTCTCTGGACATCATCGCCCTCATCGCCGAGATCAACGCCGCTTTCGACGTGGAGGTAAGCGCCGAGGAGATCGTCCCCGAGAACTTCGACTCTGCCAAGACCATCTGGGCCATGGTGGAGCGGCTGATGGACGAGGACTGAGAGAGAAAAAGAAAAGGGCCGCGGAGGAGGGAGTGCCGTCCTCCGCGGCCTCTTTGAGACTGAGGTGACACATGAGCTTTACCAGCGGGATCTTCCTGCTCTTCCTGGCAGTGCTGCTGCTCCTCTACTACCTGGTGCCCGGCAGGCACCAGTGGAAGCTGCTGCTGGCGGGGAGCTATGTCTTTTACGCCTTCGCCGGGTGGAGCGCGGTGTGCTATCTCCTGGCCACCACCCTCACCACCTGGCTCGCCGCCGTGCGCGTTGGAAAAAAGTATGAGGACCAGGAGCGCTGGCTCTCCGAGCACAAGGCCTCCGCCACCCGGGACGAGCGCAAGGCCCATAAGGCCGCCGTCAAGGCTTCCGCCCGGCGGTGGATGCTCTTTGGCATCCTCTTCAACTTCGGGCTGCTGGCGGTGGTCAAGTATACCGACTTCGTGCTGGGCAATGTAAACGGCCTGCTCGGCCTCTTCTCGGGGCCTCAGGCGCCCCTGCCCCACTTCCTGCTGCCCATGGGCATCTCCTTTTATATCTTCCAGTCCATGGGCTACCTGCTGGACGTCTACCGCGCCAAGTACCCCCCGGAGAAGAGCCTGGGCAAGACCGCCCTGTTCGTCTCCTTCTTCCCCCAGCTCATCCAGGGGCCCATCAGCCGCTTTGACGCCCTGGCCCCCAGCCTTCTCTCCCCCCACAAATGGGACGGGGGAGCGGTGGCCCTGGGCTTGCAGCGGGTGCTGTGGGGCTACTTCAAGAAAATGGTGGTGGCCGACCGGCTCATGGCGGTGGTGAACACCCTCTCCGGTTCGCCGGAGGAGTATCAGGGCCTTTATGTGCTGCTGCTCATGGTGATCTACGCCGCCACCCTCTACGCCGACTTTACCGGCGGCATCGACATCACCATCGGCGTGGCCCAGACCCTGGGGGTGGAGGTGGCGGAGAATTTCCAGCGCCCCTTCTTCTCCAAGAACACCGCCGAGTACTGGCGCCGCTGGCACATCACCATGGGCACCTGGTTCCGGGACTATATCTTCTACCCCGCCTCGGTGTCCAAGCCCATGATGAAGCTCACCCAGTGGTGCCGGGCCAAGTACGGCCTGGGCCTTGCCAAGCGGGCCTCGGTGTACCTGGTCACCATGCTCACCTGGTTCGTCACCGGCATCTGGCACGGGGCCAGCTGGAACTTCGTCGTCTGGGGTCTCTTAAACGGCGTCATCATCCTCGTCTCCCAGGAGCTCACCCCCCTCTACAAGCGCTTCCATGAGCGATTCCCGGCACTCCAGCCCACCTTCGGCTACCGCCTGTTCCAGGTGGGCCGCACCTTCCTGCTCATGAGCGCCGTCCGGGTGCTGGACTGCTACCGGGACGTGCCGGTGACCTTCCGCGCGGTGGGCTCCATCTTCACCGACTTTGACCCCTCCATCCTCTGGAACGGCTCCCTGCTCACCCTGGGGGCCTCCGGCAGCGACTGGGCGGTGGCGCTGTGCGGCATCGCCATCATGATCGCCGTGAGCCTTTTAAGCCGCGCCGAGAGCCTGCGCGCGCAGCTCTCCCGCCGAAGCCTGGCCCTGCGCTGGGTCCTCTTCGGGGCCCTCTTCCTGGCCATCGTTATCTTCGGGGCCTACGGCGTGGGGTATGACGCAAACCAGTTCATCTACAACCAGTTCTAAGGAGGGCTGCGCTGTGCATACAAGAAAAAAGGCGGTCCTCACCGGCATCGCCGCTCTGCTCATTCTGGCGGTGCTCCTCCTGCTCCTCCAGGAGCTCTTCCGGCCCAAGTACGGCTACGGCAATATCCCCGAGGGCACCCTCATCGCCGACTACTATGACGAGGCTGGCGAGGCCGGCGGCCACGACGTGATCTTCATCGGCGACTGCGAGGTCTACGAGAACTTCTCTCCCATCACCCTCTGGGAGGAGTACGGCATCACCAGCTACATCCGGGGCAGCGCCCAGCAGCTCATCTGGCAGTCCTACTACCTGCTGGAGGACACCCTGCGCTATGAAAAGCCCGACGTGGTGGTCTTCAACGTCCTCTCCATGCAGTACGGCACCCCCCAGAGCGAGGCCTACAACCGCCTCAACCTGGACGGCATGCGCCTCTCCGTGTCCAAGATCAAGGCGGTGCTGGCCTCCATGACCGAGGAGGAGAGCCTTGTCTCCTACCTCTTCCCCCTGCTGCGCTACCACGACCGGTGGAGCGAGCTCACCGTCCGGGACTTTACCGGCATGTTTGAGACCCAGTCGCTCTCCCACAACGGCTTTCTTATGCGCGCCGACGTGAAGGCGGCGGAGAACGTGCCCACCGGCCGCCCCCTGCCCAGCTACGCCTTTGCCGATACCTGCTGGGAGTATCTGGAGGCCATGCGCGCGCTGTGTGAGCGGGAGGGCGTGGAGCTCATCCTCATCAAGGCCCCCAGCCTCTACCCCTACTGGTATGAGCAGTGGGATGAGCAGATCCAGGCCTACGCGGAGGAAAAGGGCCTTCGATACTTGAATTTTCTCGAGATGACTGATACAATCGGTATCGACTTCAGTACCGACACCTACGACGGCGGCCTCCACTTAAACCTCAGCGGGGCGGAGAAGCTCTCCGACTGGTTCGGGGCCTATCTCGCAGAGGAGCTTGGCCTTTCGGACCGCCGGGGGGAGAGCGACACCGCCGCGGTGTGGGCGGAGAAGGCCGCGCGCTACCACGCCATGGAGGCCGACCAGCTCCGGGAGCTGGAGGAGTACGGCTACCTCAAAAGCTACGGCGCCAAGGCGCCCCAATGACCCATTGCCCGAAAAGGAGAAAACGACATGAAAAAGACCTTTGCCATTGTGCTGGCCCTGTGCCTGCTGACCGTCACCCTCACCGCCTGCGGTCCTCAGCAGGCCGAGACCACCCCCACGCCCACCCAGACCCAGCCCACCGAGAGCGTCCAGCCCACCGAAGAGCCGGGAAATGAAACCGAAACCCCCTCCGCCCAGCGGGGCCCCGCGCCCGAGGTCACCGAGGGCAGCAAGTACACCTTCGTCTACGAGGGGGCCAAGCTGCCCATGAACCAGGAGTTCAGCGCCCTGCTGGAGTGGCTGGGAGAGCCGGAGAGCTATTTTGAGGCCGCCAGCTGCGCCTTTGACGGCCTGGACAAGTTCTACACCTACCCGGGCTTCGAGCTGACGACCTACCCGGTGGGGGAGCAGGATTTCATCTCCGAGATCTACTTCACCAGCAGCGACCTCGCCACCCCCGAGGGGGTGGGCCCCGGCGACACCTATGAGGACATGGTGGCGGCCTACGGCGAGGAGTACACCGAGAGCTTCGGCCAGTACACCTACACCGACGGGGACACCATGCTCATCATCACCATTGAAAACGACGCCATCTTCTCGGTGTCCTATCTGGCCATCAACGGCCAGATCGGCTGAGAAAGCTTCAAAGCGCCCCCGAAGGCCACAGCCTTCGGGGGCGCTTTCAGCCTGTCGGAGAAAGGCTTTCCGACAGGCTGCACTTTTTGAAAGCTTAGAAACCTTTCAAAAAGTGGTTTGACTAGACGTGAAAGACAACCCTGACGGTTTTCTTTCACACTATCTTTCCCTCCGAAACCTTCGGTGCAGAGAGACGATCGGCAGTCTCAAAAGCGTCTCCGAGGGCCGCGCACAGCGGCCCTCGGGGGCGCTTTTTTCATGCACCCTTCCTCCAGGCAAGAATACAATGGGATAGCCAGCCACAAACGGCGGGAATGGAGGATGGATACCGTGAAGGATCGGATGGATATTTGGGTCATCGGCGGGGATATGCGGCAGGTGAAGCTCTCCGAGGCCCTCTCCGACGACGGGCACAGCGTACATAGCTTTGCCCTGGAGAAGGGGCAGGCGGGGAGCGGAGTGCGTCAGGAGGAGAGCCTTGCCGGGGCCTCTCTGGCCGACTGCGTGATCCTCCCGCTGCCGGCGGAAGGGGAGGGGGGCGTCCTCAACGCGCCCCTTTCCGACAGCCGCTGTACGCTGGAGATGGTATTTGACGCCCTGCAGCCAGGCCAGGTGGTGTGCGCCGGGAAGGTGACGCCCCGGGCCTTGGCGCTGGCGGCGGAGCGGAGCATCACCCTGCGGGACTACTTTGCCCGGGAGGAGCTGGCCATCGCCAACGCGGTGCCCACCGCCGAGGGGGCCATCCAGCTGGCCATGGAGGAGCTGAGCATTACCATCCAGGGCTGCCGGGTGCTGGTGCTGGGCTATGGCCGGGTGGGGCAGGCCACCGCCTCCCGCTTCGCCGCGCTGGGCGCCAAAGTGAGCGTGGCCGCCCGGAAGTACGCCGACCTGGCCCGGGCCGAGAGTGTGGGCCTGGGAGTGGAGCAGATCGGGGCGCTTCGAGAGTGGCTGTGCGGCTATGACCTGGTGGTCAACACGGTCCCCGCCCGGGTGCTGGGCGAGGAGGAGCTCTCCGCGCTGCGGGAGGGCTGCCTGGTCATCGACCTGGCCTCCCGGCCCGGCGGCGTGGACTTCTCTGCCGCGGCGGCGCTGGGGGTGCGGGCCATCTGGGCTCTGTCCCTGCCCGGCAAGGTGGCCCCGGTGAGCTCGGGCCGGTATATCCGGGACACAATCTATAACATTTTGCGTGAGTTAGGAGTGTGAACATGGAGAAAGTGAGGGTAGGATTCGCCTTCTGCGGGTCCTTTTGTACATATGCCGCGGCCATGGAGACCCTGGAACAGGTGGCGGCCAAGTACGGCGAGGTGGTGCCCATCATTTCGGAGACTGCCGCCGCCACAGACACCCGCTTTGGCAATGCCCACGACTTCATGCGGGAGATGCAGCGCATCTGCGACCGGCGGCCCATCGACTCCATCCGCTCCGCCGAGCCCATCGGGCCGGGGCGGATGCTGGACGTACTGGTCATCTGCCCCTGTACGGGCAACACCCTGGCCAAGCTGGCCGGGGGGATCACCGACTCGTCGGTGACCATGGCGGCCAAGGCCCACCTGCGCAACGGCCGGCCCCTGGTCATCGCGGTCTCCACCAATGACGGCCTGGCCGCCAGCGCCAGGAACATCGGCACCCTGCTGGACAAGAAGAACGTCTACCTGGTGCCCTTCCGGCAGGACGACCCGGTGAGCAAGCCCACCTCTCTGGTGGCCGACTTCTCCCTGGTGATTGACGCCATCGACGCCGCCCTCCGGGGCGTGCAGATCCAGCCGGTGCTGCTGGGCCCGGGAGGAAAATAACCACATCCCCATTTGCCGGAACACGCGCAAAGGGCGGGGGGAGGACGGACATCAGCCGTCCTCCCCCCGCCCTTTGCGCCGCCGGAAGGGAGATATTTGGTATGATAAAATTTCATACTCCCCCGGGACGGGAAAGGGGGGTATACTGTCAATAGGTAAATAAAAGGAGGCTCTGTTGATGAGACAGAAGAAATCATCGTTCTGGAGCAAGATCCCAAACTGGGTGTGGATCCTGATCTCCCTGGCCCTGGCCATCTGCCTGTGGCTGTTCGCGGCCTGGAACTGGCCGAAGGTCTTTGCGACTCCCGCCGCCGTCTGGGAGATCTTTACCGGCAAGATCATGGACGGCACCCTGCTGCCCCATGTGTGGGCCAGTGTGTCCCGCGTGCTGACCGGCTTTGGCATCGCATTTATCATCTCCATCCCCGTGGCCTTCCTCATGGCCTGGTATGAGCCCTTCCGCCATGTGGTGGAGCCCTGGATTCAGTTCATCCGTAACATCCCCCCTCTGGCTTACGTCTTCCTGATCATCGCCGCCCTGGGCATCGGCCAGGTGGCCAAGGTCACCGTCATCTTCATCGCCTCCTTCCTGGTCATGGTCATCACCATCTACCAGGGCGTCAAGGGCGTGGACCTGACCCTCATCAAAGCGGCCCGGGTGCTGGGCGGCAGCCAGAAGGACATCTTCTTCAAGGTCACCATCCCCGCCTCCACCCCCTTCATCCTGGTGGCTGCCCGGCTGGGCCTGTCCACTTCCATGACCACCCTGATGGCCTCTGAGATCGTCGGCGGCGACAAGGGCATCGGCATGATGATCCAGCGGGCCAGCTCCAACTTTGAGCGGGACACCATGCTCATGGGCATCGTCCTGCTGGGCATCATCGGCATCTGCTTTGAGAAGATCGTGAAATTCCTTGAGAGGAGGTTTACGGGATGGCAGGAAACAATTCAGCAGTGAACGCACCCGTGAAGGTACATATCGACCATGTGGTCAAGAAGTTCAACGGCCGCAACGGCGAGATGGTGGCCCTCAACGGCGTGGACATGGACATCCACGAAAACGAGTTCATCTGTGTGGTGGGCCCCTCCGGCTGCGGCAAGTCCACCCTGCTCAACATCATCGGCGGCCTGGAGCAGCCCACCGAGGGCAAGGTCCTGGTGGACGGCAAGGAGGTCACCGGCCCCGGTCCCGACCGCGGCATCGTCTTCCAGCAGTACGCCCTGTTCCCCTGGCTCACCGTGGAGAAGAACGTGCAGTTCGGTCTCAAGCTCCAGGGCAAGAGCAAGGAGGAGTGCGAGGAGCTCACCCACAAGTACCTCAAGATGGTGGAGCTGGAGCAGTTCGCCAAGGCCTATCCCAAGGAGCTCTCCGGCGGCATGAAGCAGCGCGTGGCCATCGCCCGCGCCTACGCGGTCAACCCCAAGGTGCTCCTCATGGATGAGCCCTTCGGCGCCCTGGACGCCCAGACCCGTACCCAGCTCCAGACCGAGCTGCTGGATACCTGGGAGAAGGAGCAGAAGACCTGCTTCTTCATCACCCACGACGTGGAGGAGGCCATCATCCTGGCCCAGCGTGTGGTGGTCATGTGCGCCCGCCCCGGCCGCGTCAAGGACATTGTGGACATCGACATCCCCTACCCCCGCGATCAGGAGACCAAGATGAGCCCCCGCTTCCTGGAGCTGAAGAACCACATCTGGAGCCAGGTGTACCAGGAGTATCTGTCTGTGCGCAAGTAACTGCAATGGCTGCTCCGGCCCTGCCGGATCGTCATAAATCAAAAGGAGGAACCAAAATGAAGAAGCTGCTTTCTCTTGCCGTGGCCCTGGGCCTGGCACTGTCCCTGGCCGCCTGCGGCGGCGGAACCACCACCGACGAATCCCCTGCTCCCGCCACCGACTCCCCCGCGGCCAGCACCGAGACCGCTGCTCCCGAGTCCGAGACCCACAGCTATGAGCCCGCCACCGTCCGCGTGGCCTACATGCCCAACCTGGGCTCCGCCGGCTCCCTGTTTGTGGGCATTGAGCAGGGCTATTTCGAGGAGGTCGGCCTGACTGTCGAGCCCTTCGAGTTCCAGGGCGGCCCTGCTGAGATCGCCGCCATGGCCTCCGGCGACATCGACATCTCCCAGATCGGCCACGGCGCCCACTCCCTGTGCATCCAGGGCCAGGCCGTGATCTTCCAGATGGATCACACCACCTCCCTGTCCGACGTGGTGGTGGGCAACCGCTCTCACGGCATCGAGACCATTGAGGATCTGGCCGGCAAGACCGTGGCCGTGTCCTCCGGCACCTCTTCCGAGATCATTCTGCAGCAGGCCCTGGCCCGCGCCGGCATGAGCATGGACGACATCAACACCGTGGAGATGACCGTGGACGGCATGACCACCGCCATGGTGTCCGGCCAGATCGATGCCGCCGCCTCCTGGTCTCCCAACACCATCACCCTGCAGAACGCTCTGGGCGATGACTATGTGGATCTGGGCACCAACGCCGACTTCCTGGATACCGCCATCTTCCCCTCCAGCTACATCTGCACCCCCCAGTATGCCGAGGAGAACCACGACATCCTGGTGCGCTTCGCCCAGGCTCTGGACAAGGCCCACGACTGGCGTGCCGCTCACCCCGAGGAGATGGCCACTCTGCTGGCCCAGGAGCTGGACGCCCCTGAGGAGACCATGCTGGCGGCCGTTGGAGAGGCTGACTGGCAGACCATCACTGAGGTCTGCGGCGACATGGACGCCATCAAGACCGTTTATGAGACCCAGCAGGGCATTTTCCTGAACAACGGCACCATCACCGAGGAGGTTCCCGTGGAGAACTACGTGCTCTTCGACGTGATGCAGGAGGCCTACGACGCCTACAGCGCCGCCAAGTAAATCCCCGATGATCCCGCCGGGGCTCCGTGTTGATGGCGGAGCCCCGGCGCTCTTTCTGCTCAATTGCATCCCCGGGCGGGATCGGGTATAATGATGTCACTGGCCCAAAAGGAGGGAGATGCGGGGATGCTGATATTGGTGCTGATTTTGTGCCTGGCCACATCCCTGTATGTGGCGCTGCGCCGAAAGGACTCTCTGTCCCTGTACCTGCTGGGCATGAGCCTGTGCAACCTGATCATGCTGGCGGGCATCATCGTCTATATCGCGGCCATCGGCGGCACAGCCGCCCAGCAGCGCACCCTGCTGTTCCTCTTCCCAAGCCTCCAGACCTGGCTGCACGATCTTCCCATCCCTCTGGGCAAGCTGGGCTACCTGGTGGCTGTGGGCCGCTCCCTGTTTCCGCTGTTCGTGCTCCAGGCCGCCCTGGAGACCACCATGATCTCCCTGGTGCGGCGGCACCTGCGGACGCTGCGCCTGCTCTCCTTCCTGTTCCCCGTCCTGTCCCTGGTCTACTACTACCCGCCTGTGTTCCGGATGGTGATCAACGGCAGGCTGTGGCTGCTCCCCGTGATGGTCAACATCTGCTTTGGCTGGATTGTCCTCTATCTGGCGGTGGCCATCGCCCTCATGTTCCTGGAGTACCGGGCCCACACCTTCCCCGCCTTCAAGCGCAATTTCCGCTATGTCCTCCTGTCCGTGGTGAGCATCTCCGCCCTCTATCTGCTCTTCGCCAGCAAGGATCCCGCCCAGATCTACAACATGTTCGTCTCCGAGTACATCCGCCTGGGCATCAGCAGCTATATCAGCCCCACCCTTCCCGCGCTGGGGTGGCTGATGCTGGGGCTGTGCACGGTGTTCTTTGTGGCCCTGGGCAGCTATAACATGGTGCGCTACACCCAGCTGAACTATGACGACGAGCGGCAGGACATGATCCTCCAGCGGAAGTTCGACACCGCCGGCATGGGCATCTCGGTATTTGTCCACGGCGTGAAGAACCAGCTGCTGTCCAGCCGGGTGCTCCACAAAAAGCTCTCCCGCGCCCTGTCGGCGGAGCCGCCGGATCTGGCGCAGGCCCGGGCCTGCGCCCTTCAGCTCAACGAGCTGAACGAGGGCATGCTGCGGCGGATGGACGAGCTCTACCGCACGGTGAAGAACAACGCCATCTCCCTGCGGCCGGTGCCGGCGGCAGAGCTGGCCCAGGCGGCGGTGGAGCGGTTCCACGGCAAATACCCCGGTCAGCCGGTGGAGGTGGAGCTGTCCACCGACCGGCCCGTGCTGGCCGACCTGGGCCATCTCAGCGAGGCGGTGTGCAACCTGCTGTGCAACGGGTATGAGGCCGCCGTCCAGGCCGGGCGGGAGGATCCCCGCGTCACCCTGCGTATCCGGGCCGAGCGGATGTGGACGGTGGTGGCGGTGGAGGACAACGGGCCCGGCATCCCTCCGGAGAAGCGGGGCAGGATCTTTGAGCCCTTCTTCACCAGCAAGAATACCAACTACAACTGGGGCATGGGCCTGTACTATGTGCGCAAGATCGTTCAGAGCCATCTGGGCAAGCTGCGCCTGGAGAGCCGGGAGGGCCAGGGCGCCAGCTTCCTCATCATGCTCCCCGTCTACGACCCCCGCAGGAAGGAGTGAACGGCGTGGACAAACCGATTCGTGTCATGGTGGCGGAGGACTTCCCCCTGCTGCGGGAGGACTTCTGCGACGTGGTGTCCTCCCAGCAGGACATGGAGGTGGTGGGCGCCGCCGCCACCGGCGACGAGATTGTGGCCCTGGCGCGGAGCACCCCCTGCGACGTGATCCTCATGGACATCGAGATGGAGACGGTGGACGCGGGCATCCGCGCCGCCGAGATTATCTCCGCCATCCATCCGGACATCAAGATCATCTTCCTCACCGCCCACGAGACCGACGACATGATCACCAGCGCCATGGGCACCGGCGCGGTGGACTATGTGGTCAAGGGCTGTGAGGAGGAGCGGCTGCTGGAGCACATCCGCCGGGCCAGCCAGGGCCGGGCGGAGCTGGAGCCCAAGATCCAGAACACCGTCATGCAGGAGTACGCCCGCCTGCGCCGCAGCGAGCGATCCCTGATCTTCTTCATCAACAATGTGGCCCACCTGACCCCTGCGGAGCACGAGCTGGTGAAGCTGCTGCTCCAGGACAAGAAGGTGGCCGAGATCGCCAGGCTCCGGTGCGTGGAGGTGGTGACGGTCAAGACCCAGATCAAGGGCCTGCTGCACAAGTTCGGCTGCTCCCGCACCAAGGAGATCGTCAAGATGATCCGCCAGATGAACCTTGAACATCTGTTTCAATAATGAAAGGAGTTTACCGCAATGGACTACTATCATATTTCCGCCCAGGAGCTGGGCCAAGGGGCCAAGCTGCCCATCCTCAAGCTGGGGGACTCCGGCGAGGTGTTCTACGAGATGGCCCTGGAGATGGTCAGCGCCATCCGGGCCAACAACGCCGCCGGCAAGCACACCGTCTTCATCTGCCCGGTGGGCCCGGTGGGCCAGTACCCCATCTTCGTCCGCCTGGTGAACCGGGAGAAGCTGTCCCTCAGGAACTGCTGGTTCATCAACATGGACGAGTACCTGACCGACGACGGCCAGTGGATCGACCAGAGCGACCCTCTGTCCTTCCGGGGCTTCATGGCCCGGAACGTGTACGGCAAAATCGACCCGGAGCTGCTCATGCCCGAGGAGCAGCGGGTGTTCCCCGATCCCGGCGACCTGGGCCGCATCCCCGCCCTCATTGAGCAGCTGGGCGGCGTGGACATCGCCTTCGGCGGCATCGGCATCACCGGCCACCTGGCCTTCAACGAGCCACAGCCCGAGCTGACCCCCGAGCAGTTCGCCCAGCTGCCCACCCGGGTGCTGGACATCCACCCGGAGACCCGGGCCACCAACTGCGTGGGCGATCTGGGCGGCGCCCTGGAGGACATGCCCCACAAGTGCGTCACCATCGGCATGAAGGAGATCCTGGGGGCCAGGAAGCTGCGCCTGGGCGTGTTCCGGGACTGGCACCGGGCCGTGTGCCGCCGGGCGGCCTACGGCGAGATCACCGCCGCCTTCCCCGCCACCCTGGCCCAGAAGCACCCCGACGCCCTGCTCTACGTCAACAGCGTGGCCGCCGGCCAGGCCTATTGAGGAGTACGCCATGGACAATTCCTTCTATCTGAAAAACGGCGCGGTGCTGTGGAACGGCGCCTTCACTCCGGTGGATCTGGCGGTGGAGGACGGGGTCATCACCGCCGTCACCCACGGCTATCACAATGAGAAGGGCCTGCCCGAGGTGGACGCCGCCGGGTGCAGAGTCCTGCCCGGCTTCCTGGATCTCCACACCCACGGGGCCGCCGGGGTGGACGTGAACGCCGCCGACGCCGAGGGCCTGCGCACCATCGGCCGGTTCTTCGCCAGCCAGGGGGTTACCGGCTGGCTGTGCTCGGTGCTCACCGACACGCCGGAGCAGACCCTCTGGTGCATGGAGCAGGCCCGGCAGGTCATCGAGGGCGGCCCCTACGACGGGGCGGCCCTGCTGGGCATCCACCTGGAGGGGCCCTGCCTGTCCTCCGAGTACAAGGGCGCCATGCCGGAGCACCTGCTGATGCACACCGCCGACGCGGAGCTCTTTGCCCGATATCAGAAGGCCTCCGGCGGACACGTGCGCTACACCACCCTGGCCCCCGAGATCCCCGGCGTGCCCGAGCTGATCCCCCGCCTCAACGCCATGGGCATCGTGTGCGCCATGGGCCACAGCGGCGCGGGCTATGACCAGTGCACCGCCTGCGTGGAGGCGGGCGTCCGCTCCACCACCCACCTGGGCAACGCCATGCGCCTGTTCCACCAGCACGACCCGGCCATCTTCGGCGTGGCCCTGGAGAGCGACGTGTATGTGGAGGCCATCTGCGACGGCCGCCACCTCCACCCGGGCACCGTGCGGCTCTACCTGAAAACCAAGGGGTATGACCGGGTGATCGCCGTCACCGACTCCATCATGGCCGCCGGCCTGCCCGACGGCAACTACAAGCTGGGGGTCAACGACGTGATTGTGGAGGACGGGGACGCCAAGCTGCCCAACGGCGTCCGGGCCGGCTCCACCCTCACCCTGGCCCAGGCCCTGCGCAACCTGATGGCCTTTACCGGAGAGGGGGCGGAGACCGTCTCCCGCCTCATGACCGCCAACCCCGCCCGCCTGATGGGCTGGGCCTCCAAGGGGGAGCTGGACGTGGGCCGTGACGCCGACCTGGTTCTGCTGGACGAGCATTATCAGGTGGCCCGCACCGTGGTGGGCGGGCGCACCGTGTACACCAGATAACCGAACAACCGAAAGGAGAATCATTATGCCTCTCGTACCTCTGCGCCCCGTGCTGGACGCCGCTGTGAAATACGGCTACGCCCAGGGGGCCTTCAACGTCAACGCGGTGGCCCAGGCCGAGGCCGTCATCGCCGTCCACGAGATGTTCCGCTCCCCCGCCATCCTGCAGGGGGCCGACCTGGCCAACGCCTTCATGGGCGGCCGGGTGGACTTCCAGAACGGCACCCTGGAGGACAAGAAGAAGGGGGCCCGCAACATCGCCGAGGCGGTGAAGAAGTTTGCGGCGGACAGCCCCATCCCCGTGGTGCTCCACCTGGATCACGGCAAGAACTTCGGCTCCTGCGTGGCCGCCATCGAGGGGGGCTATACCTCCGTCATGATCGACGGCTCCTCCCTGCCCTTTGAGGAGAACGTGGAGCTGACCCGCGAGGTGGTCAAG
>DVLB01000029.1 GCA_018715695.1 Candidatus Galloscillospira stercoripullorum | reverse complement strand
TCGGAGGGAAAGATAGTGTGAAAGAAAACCGTCAGGGTTGTCTTTCGCGTCTGATCAAAACACTTTTTGAAACTTTTGGGAAGTTTCAAAAAGTGCAACAGCCTGTCGAAAAGACTTTTTCGACAGGCTGAAATGGACGGACCGCTTAACGCGGCCCGTCCATTTTCTTTTCCCGCAGCTCCAGCTCCCGGAGCATCTTCTGCTTTTTGTGCCGGTACCATACGGAGTTGAACACGCCGCCCAGGATGAGCACGTTGCCGCATAGGTAGAGCCACACCATCAGGATGATGATGGAGGTGATGGACCCGTAGACCAGGGAGTAGCGGGTGGACATGCCGATAAACCAGGAAAACAGGATGCTGGAGGCCACCAGAGCCACCGAGGCGATGAGGGCGCCGGTGAAGAGGGGCGGCCTTGGCTTGCCCCGTGGGGCGGCCATGCGGTAGACGATGAGCACGAAGAGAAACACCAACGCGAAGAGGAGGAAAAAGCGCAGCCACTGCCAGTCCCAGGGCAGATCGCCGGGAGAGAGGCGGAAGAAGTCCTCAATGAGCTGGAACAGCCAGCTTCCGGTGAGCAGCACCACCAGGGACAGGTAGATGGTGGCCAGGAGAAGAGCGGAAAAGAACAGGCTGGCCACTACCTGCCACACCGCCGAGTAACTTTTCCGGCCGTAAATGTCGGCCATACTGTTCATCAGGGCCCGGAAGGCAGCCGAGGCGGAGAAGAGGGTCATCACCAGTCCGGCGGCCAGCATGGTGGCGGACTGATTGGTGCTGATATAGTCCACATAGTCCAGGATGATGCTCAGAGTCCCGGCCGGGATGAGGCCTTTCAGGCCGGAGAGCAGGGTGTGGATATCCAGATGGAGCAGGCCAATGAAGGAGTTGACGCAGATGAGGATGGGGAACAGGGACAGGATGAGGAAGTATGCAAGCTCCGCCGCCGAACGGGAGACTCCCTTGGAAAAATACAGCTCCACCATCTCCGCCACGAAGCGGACCGGTGCTTTGCCCAGCAGCTTTTTCATTCTGTCGCCTCCTCTCGCCTCTCTCCGGGCACAAAAATGACACCCACATTGTAACACAGCCCCTCCCTTCCCGCAAGAAAAGGCTGTCGAGGGGGCGGGTGAAGAGGGACAGAAAAAAACCGCCTGCATCAGCAGGCGGTTTCTCATTTGGCAATCAGGCCAGCTTGTTGAGCTTGATGGTCATCTTGCTCTTCTTGTTGGCCGCATTGTTCTTGTGGAGCAGACCATGACCCACGGCCTTGTCCACAGCCTTGACGGCTACCTTGTAAGCGCCCTCGGCCTCGCTGCGGTTGCCCTCGGCCACGGCGGCCTCAAACTTCTTCAGGTTGGTCTTGAGGGCAGAACGGGCGGCCTTGTTCTGGGCGGCCTTGGCCTCGTTGACCAGGACGCGCTTCTTGGCAGACTTAATGTTAGGCAAACCAAACACCTCCTCCGATGACGATTTTCACGCGCCTTGCGGCGCAGGAATACACATAGTTTGCCTGTGCAGACTCCTATTTTACCAGCCAAATTGGAAAATTGCAAGGATAAATTTCGATTTTTCTTTCTTTTTTTGTATAGCCCCTGTTCTGACGCAAAAAATAGTGTTATAAGCGTGCCAGCGCACCATATCTTGGGGCTGGTAGGGGCCCCGGAGGGAAAGGAGAAGGCGATTTGGCGATCAGGAGAAGGACCGATCTGGCCATGGAGGCCCATGAGATGTGGAAGGAGACAGCGGGCGAGACCACCCGCCTTCCGGGCGTGGAGGCCTGGGAGGAGGAGCGGGAGGGCTTCCGGGTGAGTACGGTGAAGGTGCTCTCGCCGGAGGGGGCCCGGGAGTTGGGCAAGCCCGAGGGCACCTATGTGACCCTCATGCTCTCCGGGCTGCTGCGCCGGGAGGAGAGTGCCTTTCCCCGGGCGGTGACGGCCCTGGCCGCAGAGCTGCGCCCTCTGCTCCCTCCGGGAGAGGGGGGCGTACTGGTGGTGGGTCTGGGTAACCGCTCCATCACCCCCGACGCGGTGGGTCCCCTGTGCGCCGACCATATCCTGGTCACCCGTCACCTGATCCACCAGGCGCCGGAGCATTTTGGTGCGTTCCGGCCGGTGGCGGCCCTGGCGGCGGGGGTGCTGGGCACCACCGGTATGGAGAGCGGAGAGATGGTGGCCGCTTTGGTGGAGAAGATCTCCCCCGCCTGCGTCATCGCCGTGGATGCCCTGGCCTCCCGGTCCCTGGGCCGGGTGTGCCGGACGGTGCAGTTGTCTGACACGGGCATCGTGCCTGGCTCGGGGGTGGGCAATGACCGCTTCGCGCTCAACAAAGAGACCCTGGGGGTGCCGGTCATCGCTCTGGGGGTGCCCACGGTGGTGGACGCCGCCACCCTCTGTGCCGACGTGCTGGCCGGCGCGGGGCTCTCCGAGTGTGACCCCTCCGTCCTGGGCGAGGCGGCGGCGGGGGTCATCGTCACCCCCCGGGAGATCGACAGCCAGGTCTCCGACCTGTCCAAGGTCTTGGGCTACGGCATCAACCAGGCCCTCCAGAAGGATCTGAGCCTGGCTGATCTGGAGATGCTTCTGAGCTGATGCACTCTTTTTTCCTCTGACGCGGGAAAACAGTGGAAATTTCCCTGAAAGGCCTGTATAATGTCCCTTATACTGAAAATACGCTGCCCGCCCCGGTGGGTGGGGACGGCGCCGGGCCGCCATGTCGGAGGGAAGCCATGAGACGGATGCTCTTTCTTTACAATCTGCACGCCGGAAAGGGTCAGGCCAGAGCCCATCTGGCCGCCATGCTGGAGCAGTTCACCCGGGCGGGCTGGCTGGTTACCGCCCGGCCTACCCAGGGCAAAGGAGACGCAGGAGAAATAGCGGCGGAGCTGGGGGGAGAGTTCGATCGTATCGTCTGCTGCGGCGGGGACGGTACCCTCCATGAGGTGGTCTGCGGACTGATGGACCGCTCCGCCCGGCCGGAGGTGGGCTATGTGCCCGCAGGCAGCACCAACGATTTCGCCAAGAACCTCTCTCTCCCCCGCTCCTTCACCCAGATGGCGGCGGCGGCCGCGGCAGGAGTGCCCCGCAAGTGCGACATCGGCCGCTTCAACGATACCCACTTCATCTATGTGGCCGCCTTCGGCGCCTTTACCGACGTGGCCTACGGCACCTCCCAGCAGTTTAAGAACCTCTTCGGCCACCTGGCTTATGTGGTGGAAGGGGTGGCCCGGCTGCCGGGACTCAAGAGCTACTCGCTCACCGTGGAGCACGACGGCGGGACGCTGGAGGGGGATTTCCTTTACGGTATGGTGAGCAATACCGTCTCGGTGGGTGGTTTCAAGGCGGTGACGGGGTACGAGGTGGCTCTGGACGACGGGCTCTTTGAGGTACTGCTCATCCGCACCCCCACCAAGCCCGCCCAGGTGCAGAGCATCCTGCGGGTGCTTCTCCAGCAGGGGAGCGACGAGAGCGGCCAGGTCGTCAGCTTCCGTACTGCCCGTCTCCGGTGTACCTGCCCGGAGCCCATGCCCTGGACCCTGGACGGGGAGTTTGGCGGCGCGCCCCAGGTGGCTGAGATCGAAAACTGCCCCAGCGCCTTGTCCATTGTGTACGGAAAATAGAGAAATAAAAATACCGGATGCTTTAAGTTGCTTTCTTAAAACATCCGGTATTTAATTTTTATCGCAGGATGAGCTCCACGGGGCAGTGGTCACTGCCATAGATCTCCGGGTGGATCACGCTGTCGGCAATGCGGTCCTTAAGGGCCTCGGACACCAGGAAGTAGTCGATACGCCACCCGGCGTTGTGTTCCCGGGCGTGGTAGAGGTAGCTCCACCAGGAGTAGGCCCCCTCCCGGTCGGGGTAGAGGTAGCGGAAGGAATCCACAAATCCAGCGGAAAGCAGCTCCGTGAGCTTTGCGCGCTCCTCGTCGGTGAAGCCAGCGTTGCCCCGGTTGCTTTTGGCGTTTTTCAGGTCGATCTCCTGGTGGGCCACGTTCAGGTCCCCACAGTAGATCACCGGCTTTTTGTTCTCCAACCCCTTGAGGTAGGCGCGCAGCTCATCCTCCCACTCCATGCGCCAGCCCAGCCGGGCCAGGGTGCGCTGGGCGTTGGGCACATAGCAGTTGACCAGGAAGAAGTCCTCAAACTCCGCCGTGATGGCCCGCCCCTCCCGGTCGTGCTCCGGCGAGCCGATGCCGTAGGTCACGTCCAGAGGTGTGAGGCGGGTGAACACAGCCGTGCCCGAGTAACCCTTTTTCTCCGCGCTGTTCCAGTACTGCCGGTAGCCCGGCAGATCCAGCTCTGCCTGGCCGGGCTGCATCTTGGTCTCCTGGATGGAGAAAATGTCCGCGTCCAGAGCGGCAAAGGACTCCAGAAAGCCCTTGCCCAGGCAGGCCCTGAGGCCGTTTACATTCCACGATACTAGCTTCAATCCAATTCCTCCAAAGGCTGTACGCCGTCCCAGATCACCGGCTTGCCGTCCTGGCCCAGCAGGGGCGTGAGGCCGCCGCCGTACCCGTTGACCACCTGGAGATAGAGCACGCCGGTAACGGTGTCCACCAGAATGACCGTCTCCATCATCATGCCGCCTGCCGGGGCCTCCCGGCAGACCACCTGGAACCGCTTGTCCTTTTTTGCCATTGTCTTATTCCTCCACGGTCACAAGGGCCCGGAAAAACCGGCCCATCAGCGGCACATAGGTCAGGCAGAATATCAGTCCCGCCGCCATCCCGGCCCCCTTGCGGTGCTTTCTGGCGGCGGCCAGGCCCATCAGCACCCCCAGGGCGCCCACGCACAGCTTGAGCAGGGCCACGTCAAAGAGGTCCATCTTCTTCAGGTACAGCTTTCCCGCTGCCACGAGCTTGTTCATAGTCCCGGACTCCTTTCTTTTCCGGCTGCCCCGGCCTCCAGCCGCAGCAGCTCCTCTTTGAGCGCAAGTCCCCCGGCGTAGCCAGTGAGGGTGCCGTCCGCCCCCACCACTCGGTGGCAAGGGATGAGGATGGGAATGGGGTTATGATGATTGGCCTGCCCCACCGCGCGTACTGCCCGGGGCCTGCCCACAGCCAGGGCGATGTCCCGGTAAGAGCGCGTCTCGCCGTAGGGGATGGCCAGCAGGGCGCGCCACACGGAGCGCTGAAAGGGAGTCCCCGCCGGGGCCAGGGGCAGATCAAAAGTCCGGCGCTTCCCGGATAGGTACTCCAGTACCTGCTCCCTCCCCTGCCGCAGCAGGGCGCTCTCCTCCTCCCCGCCGTCGGGCAAAGCCCCGCCGGGGAGGTACAGCTTCGTGATGGCTCCATCCTCCGCCTGGAGGGCCAGAATACCCACCGGGGAGTCAAACACCGTCAGAGCCACGGAGCGCCTCAGTACCGGCGCACCACGGCCACCACCTTGCCGATGATCTCGGCTCCGTCCCCGTCGATGGGCTGGTAGTCCGGGTTCTCGGGCATGAGCCAGGTGTGGCCGTCCTTGCGGCGCAGGGTCTTGACGGTGGCCTCATCCTCAAAGAGGGCCACCACGATCTCGCCGTTGCGGGCGTCCTGCTGGCGGTGGACCACCACCAGGTCGTCCGGGAGGATGCCGGCGTGGAGCATGGACTCTCCCCGCACCCGCAGGGCAAAGTGCTCCCCGGCCAGACCCCCGGTGTCGAAGGTCAGGTAGTCCTCGATGCACTCCTCGGCCAGGATGGGTGCACCGGCGGCCACGCTGCCCACCACGGGCACCCGGTCGCTCTGGCCGGCAAGCTCCTCGGCCACCGGCCGGGCGCCGCTGACCGTGATGGCCCGGGTCTTGCCCTCGGCCTTCTGGATGAGGCCCTTCTCCTCCAGGCCCTTGAGGTGGAAGTGGACGGTGGAGGGGGACTTGAGCCCTACCTCCTCCCCGATCTCCCGCACCGAGGGGGGGTAGCCGTGGTCAGACTGAAACTGGATGATAAAATCGTAGATCTGCTGCTGCTTGGGCGAGAGCGACTTCATAAGGGTACCTCCTCCGGCCGTGGCCTGCACAGGATCGATGTATACTTCTTAGGTGCAGTATACCATACGCCTGGGGAAAATGCAAACATTTGTTCTAAGAATTTGGAGGGATTTTAGGCGCTCCGGGGACGAAAAGGCCCCCACCGGCACTTCCGGTGGGGGCAAAGGGGCTTAGAGCAGGGTGTCCAGGAGCTTGGCGGCATCCAGGAGATAGTTGGGAGAGAAGTCCTCGATGCGCCCGCTGTCGCAGGCGGTGGAGAGGGCGGCGTCGATGGGCAGCCGGGCCAGCACCCGGGTGCCCAGCTCCTTTGCCACCTCCTCGATATGGCTCTGGCCGAAGATGGCGTGCTCCTTGCCGCAGTCGGGGCACTTGAAGTAGCTGTAATTCTCCACCAGGCCCAACACCGGCATGTTCATCATCCCGGCCATCTTCACCGCCTTGGTGACGATCATGCGGACCAGATCCTGGGGAGAGGTGACCACTACCACGCCGTTTACCGGCAGGGACTGGAACACGGTCAGGGGCACGTCGCCGGTTCCGGGGGGCATATCCACGAAGAGATAGTCGATGTCCCCCCAGATCACGTCGGTCCAGAACTGCTTGACGGCGCCGGCGATGACGGGGCCCCGCCACACCACCGGGTCGGTCTCATGCTCAGTGAGCAGATTGAGGCTCATCACCGCCACGCCCCCCTTGGAGTACATGGGGTGGATGCCCAGATCGCTGCCCTCGGCCCGGCCGTGGATACCGAAGGCCCGGGGGATGGACGGACCGGTGATATCGGCGTCCAGCACGCCCACCTTTTTGCCCTGGGCGGCCATGGCGGCGGCCAGGCTGGAGGTGACCAGGCTCTTGCCCACCCCTCCCTTGCCGCTCATAACGGCGATGACCTTGCCGATGTGGGACAGGGGGTTGGGCTTTTCCAGGAAGCTCTTGGGATCGGGGCGCTCGGAGCAGGAGGAAGAGCAGGAAGAACAGTCGTGGGTACATTCGGACATGGGGATACCTCCAATTCAAACGTATCTTGTGTGAAACGGCCCGTAGGTGGGCCCTTTACCGGTACTTGTAGCTGCCGCCGCCGATAAACTCCCGCAGCAGGGAATCTTTGGCCACCAGAGCAGGGTCGATGGGCGCGAAGGCGTCAAAAGCGGCGATGAGCTCCAACAATTCGCCGCGCCGCTGGTTCTCCTCGGGCACCGCCTGAAGCATGGGCAGGGCGTAGCTGCGCATCACCGACACCTCGTAGGGCAGGGCCGAGTCGAAGATGATGTCCGCCTTCTCCTTGAAGGGGGAGATGTAGAGCTTTTCCCCCCGGCGGACGTTGGCCCACATGGCCAATGTCTCGGCCACGTCGGTGCCCCGGAAATTATAATCCCGCACTGCCCGCCGCGTCAAGCGGATCCAGGTGCCCTTGAAGCGCAACGCCTCCCCTTCCAGAATGTTGGACCGGGCGGAGATGTAGAGCTTAGTGGCCTCAGCGTGGCGGCCGGCGATCTGGTCATTGAGCGCGTGGATGCCCTCGAAAATGGCGATCTCGTTCTTCTCAAGGCGCAGGGGGGTACCCCGTGTGTCGTTTCGCATCTGGCGGGCGAACTCAAACTTGGGGATGATGACCTCCTCTCCCCGGCTCAGACGGGTAAAGGTGTCGTCCAGCAGCTCCATGTCCAGGCACAGGGGGGACTCAAAGTCGATGTCCCCCTCGGGGGTGCGGGGTGCGGTGCGGCGGTCCAGGGTCTTGAAGTAGTTGTCCAGGGAGATGGTGTGGGTGTTGACCCCCCGCTTCTCCAGCTCCTCCTCGATCTTCAGGGCGGTGGTGGTCTTCCCTGACCCGGAGGGGCCAGAGAGCAGCACGATGGGGCTCATGGACAGCCGGGAGACGATCTTGTCCGCCGCGGCGGACACCTTGCTCTGGAACTCCCGGTCACACTGGGCCAAAAACTCCGCCGGATCTGCGGCGGCGCGGCGGTTGATCTCCGCGAGCTGATAGGCCATGGGGACCTCCTTTCTGGACGGGCCGGTCAGGGCTGCGTGAACAGGGCTTCCTTTCCGGCGATGCAGGTGTCGATGGTGTTGATGTATTCATATGGATATTTGGCGTTGGCTATGCGCCGGATACGCCCGGAGTCCACCAGCTTGGTCACTCCGCCGCCCCCCAGGGCCACCACGGTGTGCAGTTCCTCCATCATGGCGATGTTGTAGAGGTTTTCCGTCCCCGGCCTGGCCCAGCCCACGTTCTCAAAAGAGCCGGACATGTACTTCTGCCGGTAGAGGTAGTAAGGGGCGTACCCGGCACGGCGCAGGGCCTCATCGGAGTAGGAGAGCATTTCCTCCACCGCCCCCTCGCCGCTGTGCTCCGCGGTCTCGGTCATCAGGCGGGAGCCCTTTTTCAGGGCCAGGGTGTGGACAGTAATGTTCTCGGGGCCCATGGCCATGACCCGGTCCAGGGAGGAGCGAAAGCCTGATGCGCTGTCTCCCGGCAGCCCTGCGATCAGGTCCATGTTCACGATCTCCAGCCCGGCGGCGCGGACGGTGTCCATGGCCCGTTCAATGTCGGCGGCGGTGTGGGAGCGGCCAATGGCGCGCAGTACATGATCCTCCATGGTCTGGGGGTTCACCGATACCCGGCCCGCGCCCCCGGCCTTGAGGGCGGCCATCTTCTCCGCCGTAATGGTGTCGGGCCGGCCCGCCTCCACGGTGTACTCGGTGAGGTGGGAGAGGTCCAGGTGCTCCTCCAGAGCCCCCATAAGGGCGGAGAGCTGGGAAGCGGAGAGGGTGGTGGGGGTACCGCCGCCGATGTAGATGGTGCGCACGAAACGCCCCGCGCGGCGCAGTGCCTCCCCGGTGGCCGCGATCTCCCGCAGCAGGCAGGCGAGAAAGGGCTCCAGCAGCTGGAGGGAGCGGGTGACGTCGGCGGAGATAAAGGAGCAGTAGGCGCAGCGGGTGGGACAGAAGGGGATGCCCACATAGAGGGAGACCTCGTCGCGTCCAAGGCTCTCACTGGCCCGCAGGCTCTGCACTGCGCAGTCCAGGGCCAGGGCGGCGCGGCGGGGAGAGACCAGGTACTCCTCCTCCAGCTGCCGCCTGGCTTCCTCCGGGCTCTTTCCGGAGAGCATAGCTCGGGTGGGCAGCTTCACCGGGCGCACCCCGGTGAGCATCCCCCAGGGGGGCGTAATGCCGGTGACGGCGCGGGCGGCAAAGAAGAAACACTTGCCGATGGCCCGGCGGCGCTGTCCTTCTCGATGGTAGTCATCTCCCGACAGCTCCGCGGTGAGGGTATGCTCCCCCCGCTTTCCCTCCACGCAGAGCTTGGTGTTCACACGGCAGGTATCCCCCGCCTCTTCCAGCTCCACCACTGCCCAGGAGGAGTCCTCCCCTTCGATGGGACCGTACACCGGCCGCTCACCGGGGAAAAGATTGAGCATCCCCTGCTCCACCACGTACCGCTCGTCGTGGCCCTTGAGTAAGAGTTTCACCCTCTCATGGCCTCCCGCATGTAGTAGTTGTATGCCCGCTCGGCGCTGAGGGTGGTGGTCCCCATGTGGCCGGGACAGACCTGATAGTCTCCTTCCAGCTTCCCCAGCCGCCGCAGGGAGGAAAACATGGCCCGCTCGTCGCCGCCGGGGAAGTCGGTGCGGCCCATGGAGCCCTCAAAGAGGGTGTCCCCGGTAAAGAGCACGTTCTCCACCGCCAGGCACACCCCGCCGGGAGTGTGGCCGGGGGTGTGGAGCACCCGGATGGAGAGAGAACCCAGAGTGAGCACGTCCCCCTCGCCGTAGTCCTCGGTCTCCCCGATCGCCGGCATGATGGCGTCCCCCAGCAGGGCCTTGTCGGCGGGATGGAGGTATACCTTTACTCCGGGGAAGGCTTCTCGCAGCTCCTTCACGGCGCCGGTGTGGTCAAAGTGGCCGTGGGTGAGCAGGAGCATGGTCACCGTGACCCGTGCCTCCGCCACCGCGGCGAGGATGGTTTTGGCGCTGCCGCCGGGGTCAATGACGGCCCCCAGGCCGCTTACCTCGTCGGAGAGGAGATAGCAGTTGGTGCCCAGGCTGCCCACGGGCATCTGTTTTACGATCATACATTACCTCCGTACAGAAAATAAGGAAAGGCCCCGCCTCAGCTCTTGTCGGTGTCCAGCAGGATGGTCACCGGGCCGTCGTTCTGGGAAAAAACCTGCATGTCAGCCCCGAATGCCCCACGGGGCCCAGCCCCGCGGGGACCCCGGAATGGGACTCAAATCGTCCGGAGTGAATCCGGCCGATTTCAAGGTTTTCCCCGCCGGGGAAAACGCTTGACGCGCCAAAAGGCGCGGTGGCGAATTCGGTGCTCCTCAGCTCTTGTCGGTGTCCAGCAGGATGGTCACCGGGCCGTCGTTCTGGGAAAAAACCTGCATGTCAGCCCCGAATTCGCCGTGTTCCACGTGAAACCCACGCTGCCGGCAACCGGCCATAAATGCCTCGTAGAGGGGGATGGCGGTCTCGGGCTTGGCGGCGTGGGAGAAACCGGGACGGCGGGAACGGGTGTCGGCGTAAAGGGTGAACTGGCTCACCACCAGCAGCGCGCCCCCCACCTGTCCAAGATCCAGGTTCATCTTCCCCTCCTCGTCCTCAAAAATCCGCAGACGGCACACCTTTTCCACCATGCGCTCGGCGGTGTCGGCGGTGTCCTCCGGCCCCACCCCCAGCAGCACCAGGAAGCCCTGGCCGATCTGTCCGTTGACCCTGCCGTCGATTTCCACCGAGGCGTTCTTCACTCGTGTGACTACTGCGCGCATATTAACAGCTCCATATTACAAAAAGTTATCGATATTCCCGCTTCAGGCCCCGGGCGTACATGGGATCGATGTCGAAGATGACGGTATCCCCGGCGGAGCACTTGAGGTCGGTCAGGTCCACCAGGGTCTCCATGGCGCCGATGGCGCCGATGACCCGGGCCTTCTGCCCGGCGATGCGCACGGTGATGTGCCGGCCGCTCCACCAGCGGCAGATGGCCCCCCACAGGCCCCGGTCCCGGACCCGGGAGATGCCGAAGCCGTTCTGGTAGCCCACGCTCAGCACGCCCACCCGGGTGGGCCGCTTGAGGGTGATGAGATGCTCGCTGCCCACGGTGTGGCCCTGGGGAAGCCAGCGTACCTCCTCCAGCGTGGCCTCGCCGTAGCCCACGCGCTGCAGACCGTCCCCCTTGGTGCGGCGGCAGCGGCCCAGCAGCACCGAGCCGGGCCGAACTGCCCCCAGACGGGCAAAGTCATAGTGCATGAGGGCATAGGAGCCGGCAGCGTGGACGGTGCCCGTCTCAAAGCCGGCCTGGTGGATGGTCTCCAGCAGCTTCTGGAAGCCGGAGAGCTGAGTGGCGGCGTCCCGGCCGTCCCGCCGCTGGGACTGGATCTGGGTGTAAATGCCCGAGATGGCCACGTTGGGCATGTTGCGGTAGATGGACAGGATCTTGTCCGGCTCTTCGGTGAGGAAGCCCCCGAAGCCCAGACCCACGTCCACCTGGATATGGGCCTCCACCACGGTGGAACGGCTCTCGGCCAGGGCGTTGAGGGCCAGGGCGGTGTCCACCGAGGCGATGGTGCACACCACGTTCAGGTCCACCAGAGTCTCCAGCTCATCTCGGTCACTCACCGAGCGGAGCATGAGGATCTCCTCATCCACGAAGCCCGCCTTGCGCAAGGCCGCGGCCTCCTCCGCCTCTCCCACGGCAAAGCGGCCGATGCCCTCGTCCCGCAAAAGCCGGGCCATCTCGGTGAGACCCGCGCCGTAGGCGTCTCCGGTGAGCACGCCGTAGATGACGGAGCGGCCGGCCCGCTGCTTGATGACGGAGAGATTGTTTTTTACCGCCTGCTTTTCGATGACCAGAGTTTTCATATATAAGGGACCTCCCCCTTCGCCTCGGATCGAGGCGGAAAATGATGAGACGATATTTTTTTCATTATACCTCTTTCTGCCGGGAGCGTCAACGCCGTCGGGCCGTCCCCCGGCGGCTTTCTGTCGGGCCGTCCCCCGGCGGCTTTCACCCTTGTGTCCGGGGCGGAAAAGTGGTACAATTTATTATCTATCAGTATTTGTCGGGAGGAAGTAATTTGAACCGAGTCACCACCCGCATCTCCCCCGAGGAGGTGGCCCGCCAGATGGAACTGTGCGGGCGTATCGCGGAGATGAATGCCGCCAGGGCCGCCGCGCCGGCGGCTTTTGTGGATACCTACGGCTGCCAGCAAAACGAGGCCGATTCCGAGCGCATCCGGGGCTACCTCCGGGCCATGGGCTTTACCTTCACTGACCGGGAGGAGGAGGCCGACGTCATCGTCATCAACACCTGCGCCATCCGGGAGCACGCCGAACAGCGGGTGCTGGGCAACGTGGGGGCCCTGGTCCACACCAAGCGGAGAAAGCCCGGCCAGATCATCTGTCTGTGCGGCTGCATGGCTCAGGAGCCCCACAACGTGGACAAGCTGCGCAATTCCTACCGCCATGTGGACCTGGTCTTCGGACCTCAGGCCCTGTGGAAGTTCCCCGAGCTGCTCTGGCGCATCTATACCCGCCGGGGCCGGGTCTTTGAAACCGCCGACGACCCGGGCAATATCGCCGAGGGGATCCCGGTGGTGCGCCAGGGGGGCGTGAAGGCCTGGGTGTCCATCATGTACGGGTGCAACAACTTCTGCTCCTACTGCATCGTGCCCTACGTCCGGGGCCGGGAGCGCAGCCGCGCCTCGGCGGACATCCTGCGGGAGGTGGCCGAGCTCGCCGCCCAGGGCTACAAAGAGATCACCCTTCTGGGCCAGAACGTCAACTCCTACGGCAAGGACCTCTCTGAAGGGGTGGACTTTGCCGAGCTTTTGCGCCGGGTGAACGCCGTGCCCGGGGACTTTCTCATCCGCTTCATGACCAGCCACCCCAAGGACGCCACAGAGCGCCTTTTCGACGCCATGGCGCAGTGTGAGAAGGTGGCCCCCGTCATCCACCTGCCCTTCCAGGCGGGCAACGACCGGGTGCTCCGGGCCATGAACCGGGGCTACACCCGGGAAGCTTACCTGGAGAAGGTGCGCGCCCTGCGGGCGCGTATTCCGGACATTGTGCTCACCAGCGACGTGATCGTGGGCTTCCCCGGGGAGACCACCGAGGAGTTTGAGGACACCCTCTCCCTTCTCCGGGAGGTGGAGTTCGACGCTCTCTTCACCTTTATCTACTCTCCCCGGAAGGGCACCCCCGCCGCCAGCCTGCCCGATCCTATGGGCAAGGAGGAAAAGCAGGCCAATTTCCAGCGCCTGGTGGACCTCCAGAACGAGATCTCCCTGAAAAAGCACCGGGCCTATGTGGGCAAGACGGTACGTTGCCTGGTGGACGGGCGCAGCGACGATGTGCGCAACAACCTTACCGCCCGCACCGCCGGAGGGCGGCTGGTCCACTTCACCGGGGACGAGTCTCTCATCGGCGGCTACCACAACCTGAAGATCACCGACTGCTCCACCTGGGCCCTCTTCGGAGAGCCGGCGGAGTAAACGGCCTCGCGCAGTTCGCGCCCCAGGCGCGAATCATAAAGCGCGATCCAAACGCAAAGAGAAAGGGGGGCGCGCCATGCCCGCTGAGGCCACGCCCATGATGCGTCAATACCTGCGCATGAAGGAGCTCCACCCGGACTGTATCCTGTTTTTCCGCCTGGGTGACTTTTACGAGATGTTCCTGGAGGACGCCAAGACCGCCGCGTCCGAGCTGGACCTGACCCTCACCACCCGGGACCGGAGCAAGCCCAAGGAGGAGCAGACCCCCATGTGCGGGGTGCCCTACCACAGCGCCGAGGCCTATATCGCCCGGCTCATCGCCAAGGGCTACAAGGTAGCCATCTGCGAGCAGATGGAAGACCCGGCCACGGCCAAGGGCCTGGTGGACCGGGACATCATCCGCATCATCACCCCCGGCACGGTCATGGGAGAGACCATGCTGGAGGAGGGGCGCAACAACTTCATCTGCTCGGTGTGCAGCGGGCAATCCGGGTGCGCGGTGTGCTTTTGCGACATCTCCACCGGGGAGGTGTCGGTGACCTCCTTCCCCCAGCGGGAGGGGGGCGAGCACCTGCAAAACGAGCTGACCCGCTTTTCTCCCCGGGAGGCGGTACTCTCGGAGGAGGCCTGGAACGACGATGCCCTGCGCGCCTTTCTGGAGGAGCGGCTGAGCTGCCGCTGCGAGCGGGGGGGCGAGGAGCGCTACGACCTGGCCGCTTCCCGGCAGCGGGTGGAGGGACAGTTCAAGTCTGGGCTTGATACCCTGCCGGCCGGGGACGAGGCGGCGGTGCGCTGCCTGGGGGGACTTCTCTCCTATCTCTACGAGACCCAGAAGACCGACCTCGGCCACCTCTCCACCGTGAATTATTACACCACGGGCGCGTTCATGGAGCTGGACTGGAGCGCGATGCGCAACCTGGAGCTCACCGAGACCATGCGCTCGGGAGAGAAGAAGGGGAGCCTTCTCTGGGTGCTGGACAAGACCAAGACCGCCATGGGCCACCGGCTCATCCGCACCTGGATCGAGCGGCCCCTGCTCTCCCCCGTGCGCATCAATAAGCGCCTGGGCGCGGTGGCCGACCTGGTGGGAGACGCCATTGCCCGGGAGGAGATCCGGCTTTGCCTGGGGGAGATCACCGACCTGGAGCGGCTTATCGCCCGTATTGTCTACGGCACCGCCGGCGGCCGGGACCTGGTGGCCCTGGCCGTAGGCCTTGGCAAGGTGCCCCGGCTGAGGGAGCTGCTCTCCCCCTTCCCCTCCACCCTGCTTACCGGCCTCTGCCAGGAACTGGATGACCTGGAGGAGCTGCGCGGCCAGATCACCGCCGCCCTGGTGGACGAGCCCCCCTTCTCCGTGCGGGAGGGCGGCTTCATCCGCTCGGGCTATAACGCCGAGGTGGACCGGCTGCGGGGCATCCTGCAAAATGGCAAGGGCCTGGTGGCCGCCATCGAGGCCCAGGAGAAGGAGCGCACCGGCATCAAGAGCCTGAAGGTGGGCTACAACAAGGTCTTCGGCTACTACATAGAGGTGTCCAAATCCTACTACGACCAGGTGCCCGACACCTATATCCGCAAGCAGACCCTGGCAAACTGCGAGCGGTACATCACCAGTGAGCTCAAGGATCTGGAGCATGAGATCCTCTCGGCCCAGGACAAGGTGGTGGCCCTGGAGTACCAGCTCTTCTGCGCCGTACGGGAGGCCGCCGCCGCCCGGGTGGGAGACATCCAGCGTACCGCCGCCGCCGTGGCCCAGACCGATGTGCTCTCCTCCTTTGCCGCCGTGGCCGCCGACGGGAACTACTGCATGCCCCAGGTGGACCTCTCCGACGCCCTGGAGATCACCGACGGCCGCCATCCGGTGGTGGAAAAGACTCTCAAGGGGAGCCTCTTCGTCCCCAACGACACCCATATGGACGGCGGGGAGCATCTCGTCTCCATCATCACGGGCCCCAACATGGCGGGCAAGAGCACCTATATGCGTCAGGTGGCCCTCATCGTGCTCATGGCCCAGATGGGCTCCTTCGTCCCGGCCAGATCCGCCCATGTGGGGGTGGTGGACCGGGTGTTCACCCGCATCGGCGCCAGCGACGACCTTGCCGCCGGCCAGTCCACCTTCATGGTGGAGATGACCGAGGTGGCCGAGCTGCTCAAAAACGCCACCGCCAAGAGCCTGCTCATCCTGGACGAGATCGGCCGGGGCACCAGCACCTACGACGGCATGTCCATCGCCCGGGCGGTGCTGGAATACTGTGCCGACAAGAAGAAACTGGGGTGCAAGACCCTCTTCGCCACCCACTACCATGAGCTTACCGTCATGGAGGGGGTGCTGGAAGGGGTGGAGAACTTCAACATCGCCTGCAAGAAGCGGGGAGATACCATCACCTTCCTGCGCAAGATCGTCCCCGGCAGCGCCGAGGCCAGCTACGGCATTGAGGTGGCCAAGCTCTCTGGGGTGCCCGAGCGGGTCATCCAGCGCGCCCGGGAGATCCTTTCTGAGCTGGAGTGCTCCGGCGCCGCCCCGACTCCCGCCCCCGGCGCCGGGCGGGAGGAGGGCCAGGTCTCCCTGCTGGATATGGGGGCCGGGCAGGTGATTGAGATGCTGCGCCGGACGGACGTGAACACCCTTACCCCCATCGAGGCCCTCAATTTCCTCTTTGAGCTCAAGAATAAGCTGTGATACAATGATAAGATGACATCCTGAACGGAGAAACGCAACGGGAAAGGAGGCGTGTACCCATGCACAACAACCAGTGGCGGCCCCAGATGACCGCATCGGAGCGCAACCGGGGCTGGGTCTTTTTTGCCCTTTATATCCTGGTGTTCCCCCGGCTCATGGGCTCCCTGCAGCGCTTTCTCTCCGGAGACGCCGAGCCCCTGGTGGCCGAGAGTAACCTGCTCTACTACTCCCTGCTCTTCGTGCTGACGGTGCTGGTGTTCTGGAGCTTCCTGCGCCACGCCTTCTCCCTGCTGCTGGACTGGCTGCCCGAGAATCTCTTCGCCATTGTCACGGGCCTTGCGGGGGGCGGCGCGCTCTACTTCCTCACTACCCTGCTGCCCTATCCGGTGGTCAACCCCGCCTTCTACGACTGGCCCATGGAGCTGCGCCTCTCCCCCACGGCCACGCTGCTGGTGGTGCTGCTGCTCATGCCGGTGGTGGAGGAGGTGCTCTTCCGAGGCCTGGTCTTCGGCAGCCTGCGGCGCTACTCAAGGCCCCTTGCCTACGTGGTGACGGTGATTTTTTACGCCCTGGCCTGTGTGTGGCAGTATGTGTTCCAGCCCACGGGGGTGGACCTGCGCTACCTGGTGCTGGCCGTTCAATATCTGCCCCTGTCCCTGGGCCTCACCTGGTGCTACGATAACGGAGGGTCTATCTGGGGCGCGGTGGTGCTCCATGTGCTCCTCAATGGACTGCAGCTGCTGCTCATGATCTACTGAGGACCCAAGGCACGAAAGGAGTTTGTGCTATGCCTCATATTCAACAGCTCGATCCTCATGTGGCCGATCTCATCGCCGCCGGTGAAGTCGTGGAGCGGCCCGCCAGCGTGGTCAAGGAGCTGATGGAAAACGCCATCGACGCCGGAGCCGGCGCCGTCACCGTGGAGATCCAGCATGGGGGCATGTCCCTCATTCGGGTCACCGACGACGGCTGCGGCATCGAACCCCAGGACGCCGAGACCGCCTTCCTCCGCCACGCCACCAGCAAGGTCCGCTCGGAGTACGATCTGGAGGCCATCGGCACCCTGGGCTTCCGGGGAGAGGCACTGGCCGCCATCGCCGCCGTGAGCCGCCTTGAGCTGCTCACCCGTCCGGCGGAGCTCGCCCTGGGCACCGCCCTCTCCCTGGAGGGAGGCGTGGTGGTGAGCCGGGAGGAGGCGGGCTGCCCCAAGGGCACCACCATGGTGGTGCGGGACCTCTTCTACAACACCCCCGCCCGGCTCAAGTTCATGAAGAAGGACGCCGCCGAGGGGGCCGCCGTCTTTGCCGCCGTGCAGCGCATCGCCCTGAGCCATCCCGAGGTGTCGGTGAAGTTCATCCGGGACGGCAGGCAGGAGCTGCTCACCCCCGGCGATGGACTCTCGCGCAGCGCCGTGTACGCCGTGCTGGGCCGGGAGATCGCCCTGGGCATGCTGTCGGTGAGCGGCACCGGAGAGGAGATGAGCGTGGAGGGCTTTGCCTCTCTGCCCGCCTGCTGCCGGGGTACCCGGGGTTATCAGCTCTTCTTTGTCAACGGCCGCTGCGTCAAGAGCCGCACCATGATGGCCGCCCTGGAGGAGGCCTATAAAAACCAGAAGATGGTGGGCCGCTTCCCCGGCTGCGTGCTCTACCTCACCTGCCGCCTCAGCGCCGTAGACGTGAATGTCCACCCCACCAAGCAGGAGGTCAAGTTCGGCAGCGAGCGGCGGGTATTCGACACGGTGTATTACGCCGTCAAGTCCGCCCTGGAGGGAGACGGGAGCCGGGTGCGCCCGGAGCTGAAGACCCCCGCCCCTTCCCACGACACCGTCACCCCCAACCAGACCACCTTCCGCACCATGACGGCGGAGCAATACCGTGAGGGCGGCGCTCTGACCGTGCGCGATTTCACAAGCCCCCGCCCTGCCGCTGCCCGGCCTCTTTCCCGGGAAACGGAGGGAACGGGGAAAGGCGCGTGGGCCCCGCCCGTCCGGCGGGAGAGCCCCCGGCCCAACATCCCCTCCCCTGCCCCGGCGGCGAAGAGCGCCTCGGTGGAAGTCCCCGCCCCGCAGGCGGCCCCCGTTATAAAGCCTGCCCGGGAGACTATCCCCGCTCCCGTTCATCAGCCCGCCCCGGCGGCGGAGCGCTTTCCGGCGGTGACCCCCGCAGCCGCGGCGGTTTCCGCTCCGGAGACCATCCCCGCACCCCGGGAAGTCCCCGCCCCTCCGGCGGCGGAGGTCCCCTGGCGGGTGGCAGGGGAGCTCTTCCGCACCTACATCATTGTGGAGCAGGGGGACAAGGCCCTGCTCATCGACAAGCACGCCGCCCATGAGCGGATGAATTTCGACCGGCTCAAGAGCCAGGGGTACAGGCCCATGGTGCAGCCTCTGCTCGCCCCGGCGGTGTTCACCCCTCCGGCAGAGGAGGGGGCGGCGCTGCTGGAGAACCTGCCGCTGCTAGCCGAGTTTGGCTTTGAGGTGGAGGACTTCGGCGGCGGCACCCTGATGGTGCGCGCCGTGCCTGACGACGTGGACCCGGGAGACGCCGAGGCCACCCTGGTCCAGATCGCTGCTCAGCTCCTCACCACCGGCCGGGCCGACCCGGCGGGAGCCCGGGACGAGCTGCTGCACACCATAGCCTGCAAGGCGGCCATCAAGGGTGGACAGAAAAACGGCCCCGAGGAACTGGAGAAGGTGGCCGCGGCGGTGCTGTCGGGAGCGGTGAAATACTGCCCCCACGGTCGGCCGGTGGCCATCGAGCTTACGCGCTCCGAGCTGGAAAAGCAGTTCAAGCGGACGTGACAGCCAAGGAAGGAGGGGACGCCGTGCCCAAGATACTGGTCATCTGCGGACCCACCGCCTCGGGCAAGACCGCCCTGGGGGTGGCCCTGGCGGAGCGGTATGGCGGAGAGGTGGTCTCCGCCGACTCCATGCAGGTCTACCGCCATATGGACATCGGCACCGCCAAGCCAACGGCGGAGGAGATGCGGGGCGTGCCCCACCACATGATCGACGTGGCCGACCCGGCGGAAAACTACTCCGTGGGCCGCTACGTCTCCGAGGCCTCCGCCCAGGTGGAGGACATCCTGGCGCGGGGCAAGCTGCCCATGGTGGTGGGGGGCACGGGGCTCTACATTGACGCTCTGGTCTCCGGACGGGAGTTCGCCCCCTTCACCGGCGTGTGGCGCGCCCGGCTCCAGGAGCGGCTTGAGCGGGAGGGTATCGCGCCCCTCTACGACGAGCTCTCCCGCATCGACCCCCAGCGGGCCCAGCGGCTCCACCTGTCGGACGAAAAGCGCATCCTCCGGGCCCTGGAGGTCTGGCACGAGACCGGCGAGACCATCACCGACCACGACGCGCGCACCGCTGCCCTCCCGCCCCGGTATGACGCCGTGCGCCTCGGCCTCACCTTTGAGCGCCGGGCGGACATGTGGACGCGCATTGACCGGCGGGTGGACGAGATGATGGACCGGGGCCTTGTGGACGAGGTAAAGGGCCTGCTCCACCGGGGCGTGAGGGCAGACTGCACCGCCATGCAGGCCATCGGCTACAAGGAGCTCATCTCCGCCCTGAGAGGGGAGCGCACGGTGACCGAGGCCGCAGAGGAGATCAAGCTCCGCTCCCGGCAGTACGCCAAGCGGCAGCTGACCTGGTTTCGCCGCACCCCCGATGTGAAGTGGCTCACCTGGGAGGAAACCCCCGATTTTTCCAGAGCCCTTCAGAATTCGACAGCATATATGGAAGAATCTGGATTAGTATAGGTACATTCCGCGGGGCGTTGCCCCCGAGAGAGAAAGGAATGTACATAAGATGTCGAAAAACACCAATCTGCAGGATCTCTTCCTCACCCGTGCCCGGAAGGAGCGGCGCAATGTGACGGTATTTCTCGTCAACGGCTACCAGCTCCGGGGGCAGATCACCGGCTTTGACCCCTTTGTGGTAGTGCTCACCACCGACGGCAAGCAGCAGGTGATTTACAAGCACGCCATCTCCACCGTGGTGCCCGAGCAGCCGGTGGACCTGCGGGAGGGGGACGAGGCTTCCCTCTGACCCGCGCTCCCCTCCGGGGCGTACAAAAGCAAAGGACGGCACCCTATGAAACAAGGCCAGATCGTCAATAAAATCGTAATGGGCATCCTCTTCGCCGCCGTGGTGATCTACCTGGCGGTGTCGGCGGTGACCAGCCTCTCCGATCCTCTCTTTACCACCGTGTCCTACACCTACTCGGTGGACGACGCCATAGAGGTCACCGGCTTCCTGGTGCGAGAGGAGCAGTCCCTGGGCGCCCAGACCGCCTACGCCGACATCCTCCCAGCCGAGGGAGAGAAGGTGGCCAAGGGGGAGCGGGTGGCCTACCTCTACCAGGATGCCTCCGCCCTGGAGCGGCGCAGCCAGATACAGGCCCTCTCCCTTCAGCTGGAGCAGATGGAGTACACCCTGAGCAAGCCCGAGGACCAGCGCTCCAGCGCCAAGCTCACCCAGGACATCCTCCAGGACATTGTGGATCTGCGCGCCGACGTGGCCCGGGGAGACTTAACGGAGGTGGCCCAGGAGGCCCTGGACCTCAAGAGCCTCATCTACCGCCGGGAGTTTGCCTATGGCGAGGGGGACGTCGCCGTCACTCAGCAGACCATCTCCTCCCTGCGCAGCCAGATCTCAGCCCTCCAGGCCAGTGCCAGCCGGGATACCCAGGTGGTCATCGCCCCGGTTTCCGGGGTGTTCTCCGGCTTGGTGGACGGGTACGAGAGCCTGCTCACCCCCGCCCTGCTGGAGAGCCTCACCCCCTCGGGGCTGGGTGAGATCGCCCGAAGGACGGTAGCCGCCGACGAGAGCGCCGTGGGCAAGCTCATCACCGACTCCCGGTGGTACTTCGTGTGCACCCTGTCCGAGGAGGAGGCCCGCCGCCTGGTGGAGGGGGAGCAGATCACCCTGCGCTTCTCCCGGGACTGGTCGGGGGAGGTGACCATGGACATTGAGCGGCTCAGCGAGCCGGAAAACGGATCGGTGCTGGCGGTCTTCTCCGCCACGCGCAGCCTGGCCGACACCACCCTGCTGCGCCGGCAGACCGTGGAGTTGGTGTTTGAGAGCGTTACCGGCATCCGGGTGCCCAAGGAGGCGGTGCGGGTGGAGCAGCGGACCCGGACCGACCCCGACACCGAGGAGGTCATCACCTACCAGGAGACGGGGGTGTACGCCATGGTGGGGGCCAAGGCCGAGTTCAAGCCGGTAACCATCCTGGCTGAGGGGGAGGATTTCTTCCTGGTGGAGAGCGCCCCCTTCCAGAATCCCGACAACACTGCCGAGACCAAGCGGGCGCTGCGGTCGGGTGACGAGATCATTGTCCGGGCGGAGGACCTCTACGACGGCAAGATCCTGCGCACGGGCTGAAGGAGGAGCGGACATGACACTGGAAGAGAGAATCGCGGCGGTGAAGGAGCGGATCGCCGCCGCCGCCCGGGAGGTAGGAAGAGCGCCGGAGGAGATCACTCTGGTGGCCGCCACCAAGACCCAGAGTTCCCAGACCATCCGCTCGGCCATTGCCGCCGGGATCACCGCCTGTGGGGAGAACCGGGTCCAGGAGATGACCGCCCACCTGGATGACGACGCCTACGGCTCCGCCGCGCTCCACTTCATCGGCCACCTCCAGACCAATAAGGTCAAGTATGTGGTGGGCCGGGTGGACCTGATCGAGTCGGTGGATTCACTGCGCCTGCTGGAGGCGGTGGAGGCCCAGGGGGCCAAACTGGGCGTGGTCCAGGACATTTTGCTGGAGGTGAACGTGGCCGGAGAGGCATCCAAGAGCGGCATCTCCCCTCTGGAGGCCCCGGAGCTGGCCCGGCTGGCCCTGGAAATGCCCCATGTGAGGCTCCGGGGGCTTATGGCGATCCCCCCCGTGGCCTATGAAGCGGGCGCCAACCGGCATTTTTTTCACCAAATGAGAGAGCTTTTTGTTGACATAAGACAGAATGTGACCGATAATGTATATGATATGGACTGTCTCTCCATGGGCATGAGCGGAGATTTTGAGGACGCCGTGCGGGAGGGGGCCACCCTGGTGCGGGTGGGCACGGCATTGTTCGGGCCCCGGATGAGCGCCGCGCAGGATCAGGAAGGAAAGAGTTGGGGGTAATCAGTATGGGATTTATTGACGAGATCAAGAGACTGGCCCGTCCCTACGAGGACGAGGAAGACGAGGAGTACGACGAGTTCGACGAGGCGCCCCGCAGCGACCGCCGGGAAAAGAGCGCCAAGAGCAGCGCCGATACCTCGGCCAACCTGTTCCCCGCCGAGAGCGACCGGCGCAGCAACAAGGTGGTCAATATCCACACCACCACCCAGCTCCAGGTGGTGCTGGTCAAGCCCGACCGGTTTGACAACGCCTGGGAGATCGCCGACCACCTGCGGGAGAAGCGCACGGTGGTGCTCAACCTGGAGTCCACCGATGACAAGACCACCCGCCGGGTGCTGGACTTCCTGGCGGGCGTGGCCTACGCCCAGGAGGGCAAGATCAAGAAGGTGGCCGCCCGGACCTATATCATCACGCCCTACAACGTGGATATTTTAGGCGACCTGATCGACGAGCTGGAGAACAACGGGCTGTATTTCTAAAGAGAGCTGAGGAAAAGGCAGTCCACGTTGTCGCCGGGAGTCCGGCGTGCCAAGCGTTTTGGCGCAGCCAAAACCTTGATGCCGGGCGGATTCACTCCGCCCGAGCAGATAAAGGGCAGGGGTCCCCGGGCGGCGCGGCGCGCCGGCTGGGGAGAACAACGGGCTGTATTTCTAAAGAGAAGACAGTCCGCGCCGCACCGCCGGGCGGATCTGTTCCGCCCGGACAGATGAACGCGCAGACAAGAGAAACAGGGGGGCGAGGATATGCTGACACCGCAGGAGGTCTCCGAGCGGTCCTTTAGCAAGGCCGGCTTCGGCGGCTACAACATGGCCATGGTGGACGAGTTTCTGGATCAGGTCACCGGGGACTATACCACGCTCTATAAGGAGAACGCGGTCCTCAAGAGCAAGATGAAGGTGCTGGTGGACAAGGTGGAGGAGTACCGCTCCACCGAGGAGGCCATGCGCAAGGCCCTGCTCACGGCCCAGAAGATGGCCGACGAGATGGTCTCCGCCGCCGAGGAGCGCAAGGCCGAGCTGCTCCAGAACGCGGAGGAGGAGGCCAAGGCCAAGCTGGAGGATATCCGCAAGGAGATCGCCGACGAGGAGTACCGCCTGACCACCGCCCAGAACGCCACCGCCGCCTACCTGGCCAAGATCAAGGAGCTCTACCGCCACGAGATGGAGTATCTGGAGGGCATGTCCCGGCTCACTGCCCCCGCCGTTTCCGGCCCCGACGAGAAGGCCACCATCGCCCGGGAGATCGAGGCCTCCCTGGAAAAGCAGATGGAGGGCGAGACCGGGGAGTTCACCATCCCCGTGCAGGAGCCGGAGGAGGAGAGTGAGGAGGACGAGGAGGGTCAGGCTGAGGAGGTCACCGCCCAGACCCGACGCATCCCCTCGGCTGCGGACCTGCGGGACCTGGGCTTCGGCCGGTAAAATACCCGCCGGGTCTTGACAGAACTGCCGCCAGCAGGTAAGATACACGGAGAAACGCCTCTCATGCGGCGTTTCTCCGTGCCTTTGAATAGAAAAAACGCAGCGAAGAGGACGAGTAGCGCCCCGTTCCCTGCCCAGAGAGCCGCCGTTTTGGTGCAAGGCGGAGAGGGAGGAGCGCGAAGGATCACCTCGGAGCGTTCCGCCCGAAGCGCCCGGCGCCGCAGGACGGAACGGTGGCCCCGTTATCGCCGTGGAGGGGCCCCGCCGCAGGCGGGGCAACGAGAGTGGTACCGCAGAGGTTCGCGCCTTTGTCTCTTGAGGAGACAGGGGCGCTTTTTTTGTTAGACAACCACATTTTTTATAAAGGAGAACCACCCATGGACTACAACCAGACCATCCACCTGCCCAAGACCGACTTCCCCATGCGGGCCGCCCTGCCCCGGCGGGAGCCGGAGATGCTCCAGGCCATGTATGACAAGGACCTCTATTCCAAGATGGTCTCGCGCAACACCGGCAAGCCCACCTTCGTCCTCCACGACGGCCCCCCCTACGCCAACGGCAATATCCACATCGGTACCGCCCTCAACAAGATCCTCAAGGATATGATCGTCAAGCACCGCAACATGACCGGCTGGTGCGCCCCCTATGTCCCCGGCTGGGACACCCACGGCCTGCCCATCGAGTCGGCGGTGCTCAAGGACAAGAGCGTCAAGCGCAGCGAGATGACCACGGCGGAGTTTCGCACTAAGTGCCGGGAGTACGCCGAGGGCTACATCGCCAAGATGACCGAGCAGTTCAAGCGCCTTGGGGTGCTGGGCGAGTGGGACAACCCCTATATCACCCTGCTGCCCGAGTTTGAGGCCAAGCAGATCGAGGTCTTCGGCGCCATGGCCGAGAAGGGCCTCATCTACAAGGGTATGAAGCCGGTCTACTGGTGCCCCCACGACCAGACCGCTCTGGCCGAGGCCGAGATCGAGTACGCCGACGACCCCTGCACCACCATCTTTGTGAAGTTCCCCGTGCGCGATGACAAGGGCAAGCTGGCTCAGTACACCGACCTGGCCAAGACCTACTTCGTCATCTGGACCACCACCCCCTGGACCATCCCCGGCAACTACGCCATCTGCCTGAACGCGGACTTTGACTATGTGCTCCTCCAGGTGCCCTCCGGGGACGTGTACGTCCTGGCCAAAGACCTGGCCGAATCGGTGTGCAAGGCCGCCCATATCGACTATGCCGCCTGCCAGGTGCTTGCCACCCTCAAGGGCAGCGAGTTTGAGCTCATGACCGCCAAGCACCCCCTCTTCGACCGGGAGAGCGTGATTTTGAACGGCGACCACGTCACCCTGGACGCCGGCTCCGGCTGCGTCCACACTGCCCCTGGCTTCGGTGCCGAGGACTTCACCATCTGCCGGCAGTATGACAAGGCGGGCCTCACCAACATCGGGGTGCCCGTGCCGGTGAACGCCAAGGGCGTCATGACCGACGAGCGGTATAATGGCCAGTTCTACGCCAAGGGCAACGACATGGTGGTGGCTGACCTGGAGGCTGAGGGCTTCCTGGTGGCCAAGGAGAACATCACCCACTCCTACCCCCACTGCTGGCGGTGCAAGAACCCCATCATCTACCGGGCCACCGAACAGTGGTTCTGCTCCGTGGACGCCATCAAGGACGCCGCCGTGAAGGCCTGCGACTCCATAGCGTGGAAGCCCGAGTGGGGCAAGGAGCGCATGGTGTCCATGATCTCCGAACGCAGCGACTGGTGCATCTCCCGCCAGCGGGTGTGGGGCGTGCCCATCCCCATCTTCTACTGCGACGAGTGCGGGGCCGACATCGTCACCACCGAGACCATTGCCCATGTGGCCGGCCTCTTCCGGGAGCACGGGAGCAACGTGTGGTTTGACCGGGAGGCGGGAGACCTGCTGCCCCAGGGCTTCGTGTGCCCCAAGTGCGGCAAGACCCACTTCTCCAAGGAGACCGACATCATGGACGTGTGGTTCGACTCCGGCTCCACCTGGGCCGCCGTGGCCGACGCGCGAGACTACCTCAAGTACCCCGCCGACCTCTACCTGGAGGGCGGCGACCAGTACCGGGGCTGGTTCCAGTCCTCCATGCTCACCTCCATCGCGGTCAACGGTGTGGCCCCCTATAAGCAGATCGCCACCCACGGCTGGACCGTGGACGGCGAGGGCAAGGCCATGCACAAGTCCCTGGGCAACGCCGTCTCCCCCGACGAGGTCATCAAGGACTACGGCGCGGACCTGCTGCGCCTGTGGGTGGCCTCTGCCGACTACACCCAGGACATGCGCATCTCCAAGGACATCATGAAGCAGCTCTCCGACGCCTACCTGAAGATCCGCAACACCGCCCGGTATATGCTGGGCAGCCTCAATGGCTTTGACCCGGACACCGACGCCGTGGCCTACAAAGAGCTCCACGACCTGGACAAGTGGGCCCTCTCCCGGCTCAACGAGCTTGGGCGCGCCGTGCGCGGCTACTACAACAAGTACGAGTTCCACGGCGTCTACCGCAGCATCTATAATTTCTGCGTGGTGGACCTCTCCAATTTCTACTTCGACATCATCAAGGACCGGCTCTACTGCGCCGATGAGGGCAGCCGCCGCTCCGCCCAGACCGCCCTCTATCATATCCTCTCCGGCATGACCCGGCTCATGGCACCCATCCTGGCCTTCACCAGCGACGAGATCTGGGCCGCCATGCCCCACGCCGCCGCTTTGAACGCCGAGAGCGTTCTCTTAAACGATATGCCCGACTTCGACGAGGCCCTGGCCCTCAGCGAGGCCGAGCAGGCGCGGTGGGACGCGGCCATCGCCCTGCGCACCGACGTGAACAAGGCGCTGGAGATCGCCCGCGGCGAGAAGCGCATCGGCAAGAGCCTGGAGGCCGCTGTCAAGCTGTACTTCGACGGGGACGAGGCCCAGAAGCTCTGGCGCGGCCCCCTGGGCAGCTTTGACACCCACGACCTGGAGACCATCTGCATCGTCTCCCATGTGGACGCGGTGCTGGGCGGTGGCGAGGGCTACCACGGCGAGGCGGTAAGCGGCCTGACCGTGGCGGTGGAGAGCGCCCAGGGCGAGAAGTGCCAGCGCTGCTGGAAGTTCGACACCCAGGTGGGCGAGGACGGCCTGTGCCCGCGCTGCCGCGCCGTGCTGGAGCAGGAACATGCGTAAGGGTCTGCTCTACGCCGTCATCGCCGTGGCCCTGGTTATATTGGACCAGGTGGTGAAGGTGCTGGTCCGCACCTATATCCCCCTGGGGACCTCGGTGGGCTTTCTCCCCGGGATCATGGACCTGACCTATGTGCAGAACACCGGGGCAGCCTTTTCCCTGTTCCGGGAGCACACCTGGCTGCTGGCCCTCATCTCGGCGGTGGCCTCGGTGGTGCTGGTGGTGCTGCTCATCCGGCGTGTCTTTTCCTCCACTGCGGCCAACGTGCTGCTCTCGGTGGTGCTCTCCGGGGCGGTAGGCAACCTCATCGACCGGCTCTTCCTGGGCTACGTCACCGATATGTTCAAGACCACCTTCATGAACTTCGCCGTGTTCAACGTGGCGGACATCTGCCTGGTGTGCGGCATCATCGCCCTGTGCGTGTACGTGGTGTTCTTTGAGAGCAGGGAGAAAAAGGAGGACGGCCATGACGCCGCTGACCCTGAGGGCTGACCGCTCCGGCGAGCGGGCCGATCAGTTCCTCGCCCGGATGCTGCCCCAGCTCTCCCGCTCCGCCGCCCAGAAGCTGCTGGAGGACGGGGCGGTCACCCTGGGCGGCCGGGCCGTGAAGAAGAACTACAGGACCGAGGAGGGGGACGAGCTGCTCCTCTCCCTCCCCGATCCTGCCCCCGTGGACGTCATTCCCCAGGACATCCCCCTGGACGTGGTGTACGAGGACGGCGACGTCATCGTCATCAACAAGCCGGTGGGCATGGTGGTCCACCCGGCGGCGGGCCACCCGGACGGCACGCTGGTAAACGCACTGTTATATCACTGCGGGAAATCACTGTCCGGAATCAATGGGGAGCTGCGGCCCGGCATTGTCCATCGCATCGACCGGGATACCTCAGGGCTCATCATCGCCGCCAAGAGCGACTTTGCCCATCTCGCCCTGGCCGAGCAGCTCCAGGACCACTCCCTCTACCGGGAGTATGAGGCGGTGACAGTGGGCGGCTTTCAGGAGGACGAGGGCACCGTCCGGGCCCCCATCGCCCGCCACCCTACCGACCGTAAGCGGATGGCGGTGAACTTTCTTCAGGGCCGGGAGGCGGTGACCCACTATACCGTGCTGGAGCGCTTCTCCGGCTATACCCACCTGCAATGCCGACTGGAGACCGGCCGCACCCACCAGATCAGGGTCCACATGGCTCATATCGGCCACCCTCTGCTGGGGGACACGGTGTACGGGTCCAAGAAGCCCTACCCGGGCCTGGCGGGCCAGTGTCTCCACGCCCGGCGGCTCTCCTTCGTCCACCCCCGAACAGCTCAGCGCATGACGGTGGAGTGCCCCCTGCCCGACTGGTTCGAGGCCGTGCTCCAAAAGCTGCGCGGCCGCTGAGAGGGGGCGCCGCCCTTGACAAAGGGCGGAAGTTTGGATAATATAAGGAACGACCGCAAAGCAAACCGAATACCAGGAGCGCTGGACGCAAGTCCGGCTGAGATGTGGGAGGTAGTGCCCTCCCCGGTTCCTCGAACCTGATCCGGGTAATGCCGGCGTAGGAAGTGGATTCGACCTGTGGCTGTCCATAGTCGTCTCTCGTACCGCACCGCGCCCATATCCGGTTGGCGCTGCGGTACATTTTATTGGGAGGAAACGACTATGCAAACGACCAAATCCCACCGCGCGGTCCTGGCCCTGGTGGAGGGCGCATTGATGATCGCCCTGGCCACCATCCTGGACTTCCTGCCCCCCTTCTACCGCTTCCCGCAGGGCGGGTCCATCGACCTGTCCATGGTGCCCATCCTGCTTTACTGCCTGCGGTGGGGCCCCAAGTGGAGCCTGGGCTGCTGCTTTGTCAACGGCGTGCTCCAGTATTTCCTGGGCGGCGGCATCGCCATCTCCTGGCAGTCCATGCTGCTGGACTATGTGGTGGCCTATACCCTGGTGTTCTTCTGCGGTTTCGCCGCCGGGCGGAAGCTGGGCTGGCTGTGGGGCACGCTGGTGGCCGGACTGGGCCGCTGGGTCTCTCTGACGCTGTCCGGGGGCCTTCTGTGGTACATGTATATGCCTGAGAGCTTCCTGGGCCTGCCTATGGTAGACCCGTGGGTATACTCCGCCTTCTCCAACGGCGTGTTCATCGCCCTGGTGACGGTGGTGAACCTGGTGGTGCTGGGTGTGTTCCAGGCGGTGCCCCAGATCCGGGACCGGCTGATGAAAAAGCAGTATTAAAAGATTTCTAATGATGTGAGGAATGGGGAAGCTGTGGGGAAATTTGACGGCGTGCTTCTGGCCAGCGATTATGACGACACCCTTTACGGTACCGATATGACCGTGTCGGCGGAGAATGTGAAGGCCATCGAGTACTTTACCGCCCAGGGGGGCACCTTCACCGTGGCCACCGGCCGGGCCCACCGCACCTTTGAGGCCCAGGCCCCCAAGGTGCCCTGCAACGCCCCCGTGATCCTCTCCGGCGGCGCGGCGCTCTACGATTTCCGCACGGGGCGCTACGTCTGCGAGACCTTTTTGCCCCACCGGGTGAAGGAAGACCTGAAGGAGCTGTGCTCTGTGTTCCCCTCTCTGGGCTTTGAGGCCTATCACGGCGACGACATCTACGTCCATAACCCCAACGCCGTCACCATGCGCCATATCTGCCGGGCCCAGGTGGACTTTGTGGAGCGCCCCATCGACAAGATGTCAGAGCCCTGGAGCAAGGTCATCCTCCAGCAGGAGCACGAGATCCTCCTCCCCGCCCAAAGCTATATGCTGGAGCACTGGGGGGAGCACTATGAGGTGATTTTCTCAAACCCCGTGCTCCTGGAGCTCACCTGCAAGGGCAGCAACAAGGGGGGCATGGTGCTGCGCCTGGCGGAGATGCTGGGCATCTCCCGGGAGCATATCTACTGTGTGGGGGACAACCAGAACGATATCCCCATGCTCTCGGTGTCCGCCATCCCCTTTGCCCCGTCGGGCTGTGCCCCCGAGGTGCGCGCCTGGGGCCCCCGGCTGGTGGGCTCCTGCGACGAGAGCTGCATTGCCCAGATCATTGGCATCCTGGATGAGCGCTACTCCTGAGCAGCGGAAAACGAACACATAAGAAGCGGCCCTCCGGCATGAAAGCCGGAGGGCCGCGTTTTTGTATTCAGAAGAGGTTTCGCAGCAGGTAAAAAAGACCCATGCAGATGAGGAAGGCTCCCACTAGCTTCTTGAGGCCTTGGCTGGAGAGCTTGTGATAGACCAGAAGGCCCAGGGCCAGACCGGCCAGCACGCCCAGAATGCCGGTGCCTCCCATGAGCAGCACGTTCACGGTGATGTTGCCCGAGAGGGCGTGGACCAGGATCATGAACAGAGAGGTCATAGCGAAGTGGGCCTGTACAGTGGCGGAGTACTCCTCCTTGCCGGAGGTGGCGGCCAGCAGGTAGGCGGCCACCGGTGGCCCGGCGATGCCGAACAGCCCCCCGAAGAAGCCGCCGAGGAGCCCCACCGCCACGCCGGTGGCAGTGGTGGGATGCAGGGAGGAACGCTGGCTGAAGAAGAGGAAGAACACCCCCAAGGCCATGAGCAGAAGGCCCAGCAGGATGTAGAGCACATCCATCTCCAGCTGGAACAGGGCAAAGACGCCCACCAGGCTTGCCGAGCAGGAGAAGACCGTGGGCCAAAGCAGCAGCTTCCAGTTGATGTGCCGCCACTGACGAATGGCCATGTAGAGCATGGTGACCACGCCGGTGAGCAGCTCCAGCACCACCGCCGTCTCCAGGGGGAGCATTAGGCTCCAGAAAGAGACGCAGATCACCGCGAAGCCCAGCCCGCAGCTGGTCTGCACGAAGCTGCCCAGAAGGGCCACCGCAACGAAGAGCACTGTCTCCATGGTCTCCTCCTCACCGGCGTGGGCCGGACTTATTTTTTATTGCGTCGGTCGAACTCCTCCAGGATTTGGGACAGGAAGGCCGAGCCAATGCGGGTGGCCCCCGCCTCGATCATCTGGGCGGTCTTGTAGAGGCTGCGCATGGCGCCGGCGGCCTTGACGCCGGCGAGGATCCCCACCGTTTCCTTCATGAGCCGCACGTCCTTGAGCTCTGCTCCGCCGGGGCCGAAGCCGGTGGAGGTTTTGACAAAGTCCATTCCCTCTGCCACGGCGGTGAGACACGCGGCGCGGATCTCCTCGGTCGTGAGATAACAGTTCTCCAGGATCACCTTGCATACCGCCTCGTGGTCGTGGCACACCGCGGCCATCTCCCGCATTTCCCGGGCAATGTAGTCGTAGTCGTGGTCCAGCAGCCGGCTGATGTTGAGCACATAGTCGATCTCGTCGGCGCCCTCGTCCAGGGCCAGTCGGGCCTCCGATACTTTGGTGGCCACCGACATCTGTCCGAAGGGGAAACCGGCGGTGGAGCCCACCTTTACGTCGCTGTCTTTGAGCTGGTCCACGGCGTAGGACACCCAGGAGCCGTTGATGGCCACCGAATAGGGGTGCAGCGCCCGGGCGGTGGCGAGGAAGCGGTCGAACTCCTCCTGGCGGCAGTTAGGGGTGAGCAGGGAGTAGTCGAAATAGGACGCGAGCTGACGGGTCGTCATGGTATCTATTTTCATGGTTTTTCCTCCCTTTGTCAAGATGTGGGATCGTCCGGGCCGTCCAGGACCTGCCGGGTTTCCCGAATGCGCTCCCGGCTCAGGCCCCCCCGGTAGAAGGTGAAAGCTCCCATGACCAGCATGTCCGCCCCCAGAGCGGCGCACCTGGGGCCGTTTTCCAGGTCGATGCCTCCGTCCACCGACAAAAGCAGGGGAAGGCCGCGCTCCCTGCGGGCCGCGTCCGCCCTCCGGAGGGTGTCCAGGCAGCCGGGCTGGAAGGACTGGCCGGAAAAGCCCGGTCTTACCCCCATGATGAGCAGCAGATCGAGAATGTCCAGATAGGGCTCCGCTGCGTCCAGGTCCTCCCCGGGGGAGAGGGCCAGTCCCGCCTTCATGCCCAGAGCGCGGATCTCTTCCAGAGCCCGCCGGGGCTGAAGGGAGCCCTGGAGGTGGATGGTGGCCAGGTCGGCCCCCGCCTGGGCCAGCCGGGGCAGGTAGTCCTCGGCGTTGTCCATCATAAGGTGGGCGTCGATGGTGCAGGGGTAGCGGTCCTTTAGGGCACGGATAAGGTCGAAGTTGAAGCAGAGGTTGGGCACCAGGTGGGCGTCCATCAGGTCGATGTGGAAGGTGGAGCAGCCCTCGGAGAGGAGCAGCTCCGCGTCCTTCCCCAGGTTCAGAAGGTCGCCGCAGATGAGGGTGGAGGAGTAGATCACGGCTCCTTCCCTCCTTTCATGAGATCTTGCGCAGCAGCGCGTCTACCTCTTCCCTGCTGCCCACGGCGCCGCTGGCCCCCACCTGGCTGATGGCTAGGGCGGCGGTGGCGGCGGCAAAGCGGCAGCAATCGTAGAGGCCGCGCCCCTCCAGCAGGGCGCACAGGAAGCCGGAGAGGAAGTTGTCCCCTGCCCCGGTGGTATCCAGGACCCGGGCAGGGACTGCCGGAACGGCCATGCGTTCCGACGGCGTGGCCGCGTAGCAGCCGCTGCGGCCAGTTTTGATAACCACATGGCCTATACCGCAGGCGAGCAGGTCATCCACCATAGCGTCCAGGTCCTTTTTCCCGGTGAGGAGGGCGGCCTCCTCCTGATTGGGGAAGAAGTAGTCCAGGTGGGAGAGCCCTCCCCTGAGCCGCTCCAAGGGGTAGAGAGGGCCGTTGCACATCACGTCGGCGCACACCAGCGCGCCGCTTTCCCGGCAGCGTGCGGTGAAGTCCTCGATGGCCTCGGGGGTGAGGAAGGGCGGGGCCAGCAGGCTGCCGATGGAGATGATTTTGGCCTGGGGCACGGGCGGGGCGAAGAGACTGGCGGAGGCCGGGGCTCCTTCGTGGAGGAAGTGGCGCTGGCCGTCGGAGTCGATGAGGATGACGTTGATCCGGGTGCGGCCGCCGGAGAGGACCAGGTCCCCGGTGGGCACCTTCTCCTGCCGGAGACCCTCCAGAATGAGGGTGCCGGCCTCGTCCCGGCCCAGGCCGGTGATGAGCCCCGCGTCCACTCCCAGGCGGCGCAGGGTCACCGCCTGGTTGACGGCGTCGCCCCCCATTTCCAGGGCCACCCGGTCACAGTTCTTGGCTTCCCCCTGAAAGGGGGCGGAGAGGTCAGCTCCACGGACCAGTACGTCCAGACAGCCGATCCCCACACACATCACGTCCCGCATCCTCATAGCTCCTCTCAATTCTCTTGCCCGCTTACGCAGGCGTGCAAAACGGCCGGCCCCCGCTGCGCAGCAGGGGCCGGCCGCGGGTGGACCGAGGGAGGCGTTCCCTTACTTGCCCAGGTAGGTCTCCAGGGCGGTCTCCATAAAGGAGAAGTTGCAGGACTCGGCCAGGCTTCTGGGGTTGCCGCTCTCCACGTTGCCCACCTTCTCGTCATAGAGCAGTTTCATGAGCTCGTAGGCGTAGCCGGTGCCCTCGTCAAAGCCATCCATGTAGTCGCTCAGGTCCTGGGCGCTGTACACGATGTAGTCCTCGCAGTAGAAGGAGTCCTTGGCGGCCTCGCAGACCTCCTCGGCCATGTCGGCGGCCTCCTCCTCGTGGCTGCTGCGGTAATCCATGGCCTTGATGAGGGCGTTGATGAACCGCTGGGCCACGTCGGGGTTGTTCTCCAGCCAGCTGCTGTTGGCCACCCAGGTGTTGATGTAGGTGTAGTCGGGCATGTGGGAGGCGGCGGTGGCCACCTTCACACCGCCGGAGTTGCGGATGGTGGTGGTGGAGGGGGAGTAGCAGCAGCAGATCTTGGCGTCGCCGGACTGGAAGGCGGCGGGGATGGTGTCGTTGTTCATGCTGTAGAAGAAGACCTTGTAGGCCTCATCGGCGGTGGGGTTGGGGTTGACGTAGGACTCCAGGAAGGAGCTGTCCTCGGTGTCGATCCAGAGCTTCTCATTGTCGGGCACCTCGGTGTCGCCGGGGCCGCCGTACAGGTTGACGCGGTTGACAAACTCCTTCATCCAGCCGCCGGGGGTGGTGCTGGTGTCCACAAAGACGGTCTGTCCCTTGAGGGCGTTGTAGATGTCCTCCCAGGAGGACTCCTCGGTCAGACCCAGGCTCTCATGGACCAGGAACTGCTCGTTGTTGGAGATATCGTCCATGAACACGAAGCTGATGGGCACACCGCTGGCGTCCATGGCGTTCCAGGCCACGCCGGCGCCGATGAAGCCGATGTCCAGGGTAGGATTCTCGGTACGCATGGCGGCCATCTCAGCAGCGCCGCCAGTGACGATGGTGTAGTTGGGGGTGATGTGCTCCTCGTCAAAGTAGCCCATCTTCAGGGCGGTGGCGAAGAGGGAGGCGCCGGGGGCGTTGTTGTGGATGCCCACGTTGACAGTGGCCCACTCTACCTCGGGCTGACCGGGGTCGTCGGTGTTGCCACCGGCGGTGGGAGTGGGATCGGCGGCCTCGGGGGTACAGCCGACCAGCAGGGACATGAGCATGGCCGCGCAGAGGGCCAGCAGAGACAGGCGCTTTTTCATGGAAGGGATCCTCCTTTTCATTCTTCTTTTTTCACAGGCGAGGCCTGTAAAATACGGTTATTTCCGCACTTCCAGATACATCTGATACACGGTGTTCCAGATGCGGTTCTTCATCTCCACGAACTCGGGCAGCAGCTTGGTGGCCTGGTTGCGGGGATAGGGCAGGTTCACGTCCACAATCTCCATGACCTTGCCGGGGCGGGCGCTCATGATGACGATCTTGGTGGCCAGGAGCACCGCCTCCTCCACGTCATGGGTAATGAAGAAGCAGGTCTTCTTCTCCTCCTGCCAGGTGACGAGCAGGTCCTCCTGGAGCTGGGCCCGGGTCTGAGCGTCCAGGGCGCCGAAGGGCTCGTCCATGAGCAGCACGTCGGGGGCCACGGCGTAGCCACGGGCGATGGCCACCCGCTGCTTCATGCCGCCGGAGAGCTGCTTGGGATAGGCATTCTCAAAGCCCTGGAGGTTGACCATCTTGATGTACTTCTCGCTCAGGGCTCGCTTCTCTTCCTTGGTGAGCTTGGTGTACTCGCCTTTCTGACGGGGGGCGTTGGTCTTGGGGTCGATCTCCCCTGCCGGGCGCAGGACCTTCTTGTACTTCATGCCGTACTCGATGTTCTTCTTCACCGTCATCCAGGGGAAGAGAGCGTACTGCTGGAAGATGACGCCTCGGTCGGGGCCGGGGCCCACCACAGGTGCGCCGCTCATGGTCACGGTGCCGCTGTCGTAATTCTCAAGGCCGGCGATGATGTTGAGCAGGGTAGACTTACCGCAGCCGGAGGGGCCTACCACGCAGATAAATTCGTTCTCATAGATGTCCAGGTCCACCCCGTTCATGGCTACCATCTCGCCGTTGCGGGTATTGTATACCTTGCGGACGTTATCGATCTTGACGATCAGATTTCTCTCTTCTCCTGCCATCCCGTCAGCTTCCTTTCCAAGAATTTGATGATTTTTTCAAGAGTAATACCGATGATGCCGATGATGATGACGTAGGCCAGCATGGGGGCCGCGTCAAAGC
>DVLB01000028.1 GCA_018715695.1 Candidatus Galloscillospira stercoripullorum | reverse complement strand
CCCGTGGCTCCGGCAGGGCCATCTGCACCGGCAGGCCCGGTGGCTCCGGTGGCTCCAGTGGGTCCCGTGGCTCCGGTAGCTCCCGTGGGACCGGTGGTTCCTGTGGGACCTGTCTCTCCCGTGGGGCCGGTGGGGCCTGTGGCGCCGTCCCCTCCCCCCGCCGGTCCGGTGGGTCCGGTGGCGCCCGTGGGGCCTGTGGCTCCTGTGGCTCCGGTGACCCCCGTGGGACCGGCAGCTCCCGTGGGTCCGGTAGCTCCCGTAGGCCCGGTGGTTCCCGCGGACCCGGTAACTCCCGTAGGCCCGGTAACTCCCGTGAGACCGGTTGGTCCCGTGGGCCCGGTTGGTCCCGTGGGCCCGGTTGGCCCTGTGGGTCCGACAGCACCCGTGGGCCCCGTGGGCCCCACGGGGCAAGGCGGCACGCAGCAATATCCGCACATCCCCCCATAGGGGCAGCCCGGCCAGCATCCCCGGCAGGCCCTGTATTCTCCCTGCAATGTCCTCTCCCCCTTTTCCTGTCATGCCCTATTCTATTCACGCCCGCGCCGGGGTGCGTCCGGGGGAAAAAACAAAAGCGCCCGGACCAGAAGGTCCGGGCGCTTTTTGCGTCGGGTATGGACGATCTTAGAACAGCAGACCCCAGAGGAAGAAGCCTCCGCAGGCCACCACGCCGGTGAAGATGGTGACGATGACCAGGTAGCCCATGATGTTGCGGGCGGACAGGCCGGCAACACCCAGAGCGGGCAGAGCCCAGAAGGGCTGGATCATGTTGGTCCACTGATCGCCCCAGGCAATGGCCATGGCGGAGCGGCCGTACTCGATGCCCATCTCGGTGGCGGCGGGCATGACGATGGGGGCCTGGACCGCCCACTGGCCGCCGCCGGAGGGAACGAAGAAGTTGATGATACCGGCGGACAGGAAGGTGAGCATGGGGAAGGTGATGTCATTGGAGATGTTGGTGAAGAAGTTGGCGATGATGGAGGCCAGGGACACGCCGTCGGCGTTGGCGGCCACCATCAGGCCCATGATGCCGGCATAGAAGGGGAACTGGAGCAGGATGCCGGCGGCGGCGCCGGCGGCATCGCCGATGGCGTCCACATACTTGCGCAGGTCACCGTGGAGCAGAAGGCCCAGGAACAGGAAGATCATGTTGACGATGTTCAGGTCCAGGTTGAAGCCCTTCTGGAAGAAGTAGTACACGATGTACGCGACGCCCAGCACCAGGGCGATGACCCAGAGGATGCGGCTGTGCTCGATCTTCTCGGCGGGGGTGTTCTTGGTGTAAGTACGCTCCTCCTCATCCACCAGCAGGGCGGGGTCCACCAGGATGGTGTGCTCCTTATCGGGATGCATGGCGTAGTTGACCAGAGGCATCAGGATCAGGATGACGATGACCATGCCCAGGTTCACGGGGTGGAAGATGGTGGCGGTGGTGGGGGCGTAGTAGTTCACACCCAGGATGGTGGTGCCGCCCTCAGCGCCGATCTGCAGGGGGATGGAGCCGGACAGACCCGCGTGCCAGATCACGAAGCCGGAGTAGGCGGAGGCGATCAGCAGGGGGTAGTCCACGTCCTTGACCCGGCGGGCCACAGCCTTGGCCAGCAGGGCGCCGGCGATGAGGCCGAAGCCCCAGTTGAGCCAGCAGCAGATGGTGGACACGAAGGTGGTCACCAGGATGGCGGACATCTTGTTGTGGGCAAGGCCGGCGATGGCGTTCAGGGCCTTCTTACAGATCTTGGCGGAAGCCATGGCGTTGCCCAGCACCAGCACCAGAGCCATCTGCATGGAGAAGGCCAGCAGGCCCCAGAAACCGTCGCCGGTGGTGCCCTTGCCGCCCCAGGCCCAGACCAGCTCCAGAGGATTCTGCTGGGTGCCGATCATGGCGGCGATGAAGACGATGATGGTCAGGATAATGGCGAACAGGAACGGATCCGGCAGCCACCGGTTGACCACGCGCACGCAGCCGTTGGTAAACTTTTTGAACATGCGTTTCCCTCCTAACGATTTTCATTGCAAGCAAATCCCCGACACAATTTGTTCACAATTACAGCATCCATTATATACAAAAAAAGCGTTTTGTCAACCGCGCATCGGTGCATTTTGCCGGAACCCTCCCTGTCCGTTGTGCCCCAGGGGATTGGGCTGGAGGATTTGGCAGAAAAGAGGGGTGCAATCCGGCCGGCCGTGTGGTATGATGGATCTGTATGGGCTCGCCGCGCCCCGGGGTACAGGCGGCGGGCGACAAAGGAGCGGTTTGCGTGAAATATAGTTCACTCAGGCTTATGGAGCATGTGCGGGAGGGCGGTCTTTTCCTGCGGTGGCTGCTGTATGCCTGCGCCACCGGGCTTATGGTGGGAGCGGTGGCCGTGGCCTTCCACTACGGCATCGCGTGGGGCGCCGGGCTGCGCGCCCAGGTGCCGGAGCTTATCTGGCTGCTGCCGGCAGCGGGCGTGGCCATCGTGCTGCTCTACCGGGTGTGCGGCATGGAGCAGGACAAGGGCACCAACCAGATCCTCTCCGCCGTGCGGGACGCCGCGCCCCTCAAGCTGCGCACTGCCCCTCTCATCTTCCTGGCCACCATCCTCACCCACCTCTCCGGCGGCTCGGCGGGCCGGGAGGGCGCCGCTTTGCAGCTGGGCGGGTCCATATCGGCCTTTATGGGCAAAAAGCTCCGGCTGGACGACAAGGACGAGCGCATCCTGGTCATGTGCGGCATGGCTGCCGCCTTCTCCGCCCTGTTCGGCACCCCTCTCACCGCCGCCCTCTTCGCCATGGAGGTGGTGAGCGTAGGGGTGATGTACTACTCGGCCATCGTGCCCTGCCTGGTCTCCTCCCTGACCTCCATCCTCCTGGCCCGGCTGTGCGGACTTCACCAGGAGGACGGCTACCCCGTGGAGCTTGTGCCGGAGCTGGGGGCGCTGGAGCTTGTGCAGGTGGCGGCCATAGGGGTGCTGTGCGCGCTGCTGTCCATCCTGCTTTGCCGGGTGGTCCACGCCGCCCCCAAGCTCTATGGCCGTTTCCTCCCCAACCCTCTCCTCCGCGCCGCGGTGGGCGGGGCCCTGGTGCTGGCCCTGACGCTGCTGGTGGGCTCCCAGGACTATAACGGCGCGGGCGACGCGGTGATCCGCCGCCTGCTGGCCGGGGAGACCATTCCGGAGGCCTTTGTCCTCAAGCTTCTCTTCACCGCCCTCACCCTGGGCGCGGGCTTCCGGGGCGGCGAGATCGTCCCCACCCTCTTCATCGGCGCCGCCTTTGGCGCCTGGGTGGGGCCGGTGCTGGGCCTGCCCCACGCCTTCTCCGGCGCAGTTGGCATGGCGGCGGTGTTCTGCGGGGCCACCAACTGCCCCATCAGCTCCATCCTCCTCTCCTATGAGCTCTTTGGCGGCGAGGGCCTGCCCCTGTACGCCCTGGGCTGCGGCATCTCCTACATGCTCTCGGGCTACTACGGCCTTTACAGCGAGCAGAAGATCGTCTACTCCAAATTCCGCACCCAGTGGATTGACAAAAAGGCGGAGTGAGGCGCTGCGCCCCTGCCACATCATCCTGATCGGAGGCAAAAACCATGGTTGAGATTTTGACGCAAACATGTATCGGCTGCGGGCGGTGCGTGGCCGACTGCTTCCCCCGCAACCTGTTCCTCTCCGACGGCAAGGCCCACGTCAAGCGCGTGTGCATGGAGTGCGGCCACTGCTTTGCCGTGTGCCCCACGGGGGCGGTGCGCATCAGCGGCTATCCGGAGGATGGCGTCATGGAGCTCAAGGACGCTCCGGCCGCCGACGGCGAGGCCCTGCTCGCGCTCATCAAGTCCCGGCGGAGCATCCGCCGCTATCAGGACCGGCCGGTGCCCGACGAGGTCATCGCCCGGGTGCTGGAGGCCGGGCGCTTCACCCCCACCGGCGGCAACCGGCAGGACGTGCGGTATGTGGTGGTGCGTGCTGCGCTGCCCCGGCTGCGAGAGCTGGTGTGGGAGAGCCTGGAGCGGCTGCTGGAGAGCGAGGACTGGAGCGAGGGCCCCCGGCGGCGCTACCGGGCCACCCTGCGCCTGATGGCCCGGGCCCACCGCGCCGACCCGGCAAACGACGGTCTTTTCTTCTCCGCCCCCGCCCTGCTGCTGGTCCTGTCCTCCGCCCCCCTGGACGGGGCCCTGGCGGCCTCCACCGTGGAGCTCATGGCCCACGCCCAGGGCCTGGGTGCTTTGTTCAGCGGCTTCATCCACACCGCCCTGGCCGCAAGCGGCGAGGCCTGCGCCCTGCTGGACATCGACCCCGCCCAGCTGTGCGCCTGCCTGCTCCTGGGCTACCCCGACGTGACCTACCGCCGCACGGTCCCCCGCAAAAGCACCCAGGTACGGTGGCTGTAAAAGCGCAAAACCGCCCGGTCCCCTCAAGGGACCAGGCGGCAGCCTGTCGAAAAAGTCTTTTCGACAGGCTGCTGCACTTTTTGAAACTTCAAAAAAGTTTCAAAAAGTGGTTTGATTAGACGCGAAAGACAACCCTGACGGTTTTCTTTCACACTATCTTTCCCTCCGAGCCCTTTGGCCAGAAGGGGTTATCGACAATCTCAAAGCCCCTCCGCCGCTGCGGAGGGGCTGAGACTGTCGAAAAAGGCCTTTTGGCCTTTTTCGACAAAGGGTTGCATGACGGACAGGGTTCGATTTCTTGCGAAATTGTCACCCCGTCCGTCATGAGAAGTGTCATTTCCAAGGCACATGTCCT
>DVLB01000027.1 GCA_018715695.1 Candidatus Galloscillospira stercoripullorum | reverse complement strand
GACGACAAGCGCATCGAGGCCTCTCTGCCCACCATCCGCTATCTGCTGGACCACGGCGCCGCCGTGATCGCCTGCTCCCACCTGGGCCGGCCCAAGGGGGAGTGGAAGACGGAGCTCTCCCTGGCCCCCGTGGCCAAACGCCTGGGCGAGCTGCTGGGCCAGGACGTAATCATGGCCGCCGACGTGGTGGGGCCCGACGCCAAGGCCAAGGCCGCTGCCCTCCAGCCGGGAGAGATCATGCTGCTGGAGAACACCCGCTTTGAGAAGGGCGAGACCAAGAACGATCCCGAGCTGGCCAAGAAGATGGCCTCCATGGCCGAGATCTATGTGTCCGACGCCTTTGGCGCCGTCCACCGCGCCCACGCCTCCACCGCCGGTGTGGCCGACTACCTGCCCGCGGTGAGCGGCTTCCTCATTCAGAAGGAGCTGGAGATCATCGGCGGCGCGCTGGCGAACCCCAAGCGCCCCCTGGTGGCCATCCTGGGCGGCAGCAAGGTCTCCTCCAAGATCGGCGTCATCAATAACCTGCTGGAGATTGCCGACACCATCATCATCGGCGGCGGCATGGCCTACACCTTCTCCGCCGCCCAGGGCGGCAAGGTGGGCGACAGCCTGCTGGAGGCCGACTGGGAGTCCTATGCCAACGACATGGTGAAGAAGGCCGCCGAGAAGGGCGTCAAGCTCCTCCTGCCCGTGGACACCGTCTGCGCCGATGCCTTCGCCCCCGACGCCAAGAGCCAGGTGGTCAAGGCCGGGGAGATCCCCGACGGCTGGCAGGGCCTGGACATCGGGCCTGAGACCGTGAAGCTCTACTGCGACGCGGTGAAGGGCGCCGGTACCGTCATCTGGAACGGCCCCATGGGCGTGTTTGAGTTCCCCGCCTTCGCCAAGGGCACCGAGGCGGTGGCCAAGGCCCTGAGCGAGACCAGCGCCATCACCATCATCGGCGGTGGCGACAGCGCGGCCGCGGTGCAGCAGCTGGGCTATGCCGACAAGATGACCCACATTTCCACCGGCGGCGGCGCCAGCCTGGAATTCATGGAGGGCAAGGAGCTGCCCGGCGTGGCCTGCCTGCTGGACGCCTGAAAACCTTCCGGCCGGGCAGCTCCGTCGGGGTCCCCGCGAAAGCCCAGCGAAGCGGGTTTCGTGGGGAAAGGAGCCGCAGCGAAATGAGCGAGCTTTCGGTGACGCCGCCGGGGCCCCCGCCAGAGCCCAGCGAAGCGGGTCTGGTGGGGAGAGGAGGAGCAGCGCAGTGAGCGAGCTTTCGCCGCAAGGCGGAAGCGAGGGATACGTAGCTTGCTCTGACGAGGCCTGCCTGCTGGACGCCTGAGGTTTTCCGCAAACGACCAAGTGTGTTCTCCAAAGAAGAAATAGATGAAAGGGGCTACCACCCATGAACAGAAGATACCGCAAGACCATCATTGCCGGAAACTGGAAGATGAACAAGACCCTCTCCGAGACCCGGGCCTTCGCCGAGGAGATCAAGGCCGTTATCGGCAAGCCCAAGTGGTGCGAGGTGGTGCTGTGCGTGCCTTTCGTGAACATCCCCGCCGCTGTGCGCATGTTCAAGGAGTGCCGCATCGCCATCGGCGCGGAGAACTGCCACTATGAGTCCGCCGGCGCCTACACCGGCGAGGTCACCGCCGAGATGCTCAAGGAGGTGGGCGTGAAGTACGTCATCATCGGCCACTCCGAGCGCCGGCAGTACTACAACGAGACCGACTCCACCGTCAACAAGAAGGTCCACGCCGCCATCGAGGCCGGTCTCTACCCCATCGTGTGCGTGGGCGAGAGCCTGGAGCAGCGGGAGCTGGGCGTGACCATGGAGCTCATCACCTACCAGGTCAAGGCCGCTCTGTCCGGCGTGAGCGCCGACAAGATGCGCCATGTGGTCATCGCCTACGAGCCCATCTGGGCCATCGGAACCGGCAAGACCGCCACCGCCGAGCAGGCCGCTGAGGTCTGCGAGGCCATCCGCGCCGTCATCCGCAAGCTCTACGGCGCCCGCGTGGCCCGGGCCGTCACCATCCAGTACGGCGGGTCCATGAACGCCAAGAACGCCGCTGAGCTGCTTGCCCAGCCCGACATCGACGGCGGCCTCATCGGCGGCGCCAGCCTGAAGGTGCCCGACTTTATGCAGATCATCGAGTCCGCCAACCAGGAGTAAACCCCGCGGCGCCAAGCGCCCAAAGAAGAGAGCAGAGGTAATATATGAATAAGACTCCCACAACCCTGATCATTATGGACGGTTTCGGCAGCCGGGAGAGCCGGGAGGGCAACGCCATCGCCAATGCCCGCACTCCCAACCTGGATAAGCTGTTTGCGGAAAATCCCTGCTGCAAGCTCTCCGCCTCCGGCCTGGACGTGGGCCTGCCCGAGGGGCAGATGGGCAACAGCGAGGTGGGCCACACCAACATCGGCGCCGGCCGGGTGGTGTTCCAGGACCTGCCCCGCATCTCCAAGGCCATTGCCGACGGGGATTTCTTCGCAAACCCCGCCTATATCGCCGCCATGGACGCCTGCAAGGAGAAGGGTACCGCCCTCCACCTGATGGGTCTTCTGAGCGACGGCGGCGTCCACAGCCACAACACCCACCTCTATGCCCTGCTGAAGATGGCCAAGGAGCGGGGCCTCAAGAAGGTGTTCATCCACTGCTTCCTGGATGGCCGGGACGTGCCGCCCGCCTCGGGCAAGGCCTTCGTGGCCGAACTCGTAGAGAAGTGCCGGGAGATCGGCGTGGGCACCATCGCCACCGTCATGGGACGCTACTACGCCATGGACCGGGACAAGCGCTGGGACCGGGTGCAGAAGGCCTACGATGCCATCGCCTGCGGCGAGGGTGTCAAGTGCGACGACCCTGTGGCGGCGGTGCAGAAGTCCTATGACGCCGAGGTCACCGACGAGTTTGTGGTGCCCGTGGTCTGCGAGCGGAACGCCAAGGTCAGCGAGGGGGATAGCATCATCTTCTTCAACTTCCGGCCTGACCGTGCACGGGAGATCACCCGGTGCTTTGTGGATAGCGATTTCACCGACGTGGAGCGGAAAAACGGCTTCCAGAGCGTCCAGTTCGTCTGCACCACCGAGTATGACGCCACCATGCCGGGTGTGACCGTGGCCTTCCCCCATCACGAGCTGCACAACACCTTCGGGGAGTATGTCTCCAAGCTGGGCCTGACCCAGCTGCGCATCGCCGAGACCGAGAAGTACGCCCATGTCACCTTCTTCTTCAACGGCGGCGTGGAGCAGGTCTTCCCTGGGGAGGACCGCTGCCTCATCCCCTCTCCCAAGGTGCCCACCTACGACCTCCAGCCCGCCATGAGCGCCGTGGAGGTGGCCGACGAGGCGGTAAAGCGCATCGAGAGCGGCGAGTACGACGTGATCATCCTCAACTTCGCCAACTGCGACATGGTGGGCCACACCGGTGTGTACGAGGCCGCTCGCCTGGCCGTTGAGACGGTGGACGAGTGCGTAGGCAAGGTGGTGGAGGCCACCCGGAAGATGGGTGGCGTGGCCCTGATCACCGCCGACCATGGCAACGCCGAGCGCATGGTGGAGGACGACGGCATTACCCCCTATACCGCCCACACCACCAACCCCGTGCCCTTCTGCATCGTGGGCGCCAGCGTGAAGCTGCGCGACGGCCGCCTGGCCGACATCGCCCCCACCATGCTGGACCTGATGGGCCTCAACAAGCCGGAAGAGATGGACGGCAGCACCCTTATCTGCAACTGAAAGCGGGTATCCGGGCCTTGGCACTCCATCGAGAGAAAGGGGCCCTTACCATATGATCCCGGCGGGCGTGAGCCCGCCCCCCACAATCCAAATTCCCCAAGGGCGGGCAACCGCCCCAAAAACGAAAGGAGTTTTTCACCATGAAGCAGATCATTGAGATCGTGGACGTGCTGGGCCGTGAGATCCTGGACAGCCGCGGCAATCCCACCGTGGAGGTCGAGGTGTACCTGGAGGACGGCGTGGTGGGCCGTGCCGCTGTGCCCTCCGGCGCTTCCACCGGTATCTATGAGGCCTGCGAGCTGCGCGACGGCGATAAGGACCGCTACCTGGGCAAGGGTGTGGAGAAGGCCGTCGCCAACGTGAACACCGAGATCGCCGAGGCTCTGGTGGGCATGAACGTGCTGGATCAGACCGCCATCGACAAGACCCTCATCGATCTGGACGGCACCCCCAACAAGGAGCGCCTGGGCGCCAACGCCATTCTGGGCGCCTCCCTGGCCTGCGCCAAGGCCGCCGCTGAGAGCCTGGGCACCAGCCTGTACAGCTATATCGGCGGCGTCAACGCCAAGATCCTGCCCGTGCCCATGATGAACATCCTCAACGGCGGCGCTCACGCCACCAACAACGTGGAGATCCAGGAGTTCATGATCATGCCTGTGGGCGCCTGCTGCTTCAAGAAGGCTCTCCAGATGTGCGCCGAGGTCTTCCATCAGCTCAAGAAGACCCTCAAGGAGAACGGCACCCCCGCCGCCGGTGTGGGCGACGAGGGCGGCTACGCCCCCAACCTCAAGAAGGATGAGGACGCTCTGAAGGTCATCGTCAAGGCCATCGAGGAGGCCGGCTATAAGCCTGGCGAGGACTTCATGATCGCCATCGACGCCGCTTCCTCCGAGTGGTGGGATGAGGAGCAGAAGTGCTACATCCAGCCCAAGTCCGGCAAGAAGCTGACCCAGCAGCAGCTGGTGAACATGTGGAAGAAGTTCGCCGACACCTACCCCATCATCTCCCTGGAGGACGGCATGGCCGAGACCGACTGGGAAGGCTGGGCCATGCTGACCAAGGCCATCGGCGACAAGGTGCAGCTGGTGGGCGACGACCTGTTCGTCACCAACGTCACTCGTCTCGCTGACGGCATCCAGAAGAAGGTGGGCAACTCCATCCTCATCAAGGTCAACCAGATCGGCACCCTGACCGAGACCCTGGACGCCATCCAGATGGCCAACCGGGCCGGCTACACCGCCATCGTGTCTCACCGCTCCGGCGAGACCGAGGACACCACCATCGCCGACATCGCCGTGGCTACCAACGCCGGCCAGATCAAGACCGGCGCTCCCAGCCGTACCGACCGCGTGGCCAAGTACAACCAGCTGCTGCGCATCGAAGAGGAGCTGGGCGAGGTCGCTCAGTACCTGGGCAAGGGCGCTTTCTTCAACCTCCGGTAATCTTCCCCAATACCACAAGGGGCCGCTGCCAAAGGGTCATGTCCCATAAAGAAGTATCAATATTTGGAGAGAACGGCGTAACCTTACGGGGTTACGCCGTTTCTCTGTTCTGGGTGTCGGGTATCGTGACCTCACCCACCAGATTATAAACGACCTGCACCGCCTGGAATCGTCTGCCGTTGACCTTCGATGGAGCGTGAACAATCACCATCTTGATAAACTCATTGACGATAGTGGGCGTCAGTTCCCGGACCTCCGTGTATTTCTTCACCAGCGCCACGAATTGGGCCACATTTACGGCCTCCTCCTGGCCTTTTTCCAGGTCCCGCCGCAGTTCTTCCACTCTGGCCTCCAGCTCTCTCTGTTCGGCCTCGTAAGATCTGGAGAGGCGGTTGTACCGCTCCTCTGTCAGCTTACCCAGGGCGTGGTCCTCATAGACCCGCTGGAAAAGCCCGTCCAGTTCCATGCCCCGCTTCTCCGCCTTGGTCAGCTCTGCTTTCTTTCGGGCTAAATCCCGCCGCTGCTCCTGGGCGTCCTTTTCCATCACCAGACGGGTAAAAGCGTCCTCGTCCGCCTGGACATAGGCAAGGGTGGCTTGCAGGTGGGCCAGCACCAGGGCAGACAGTACCTTTTCCCGGATATAGTGGATGGTGCAGCTGCCCGTGTTGCTCTTGTAGTTGGCGCATACATAGTGGTCCTGGTCCTCTGTGGACCCCTTGTGGGTGGAGAAATACAGCTTGCTCATGCAGTCGGCGCAATAGGCCAGCCCGGAGAACAAACCCCGCTTGCCCGCTTTAGTGGGACGGCGCTTGTGCTTCCGCAGCTCCTGGACCCGTTTCCATGTTTCCTGGTCTATAATAGCTGGGTGAGTGTCGGGAAATACCTTCCATTCCTCTTTGGGGAGGTACAGCGTCTTTTTAGACTTGTATGACTTCTTCCGGGTCTTGAAGTTCACCGTACAGCCTAGGTATTCCATGCGCTCCAGGATTTTCACTACCGCCCGATGGTCCCAGCCGCAAGGGTCCGCTGTCGGCTTATGGGTAACGGACAGGCCCTTTTCCAGCTTGTACGCCGTGGGGGTCAGCACCCCCGCCGTTTTCAGCCGCTTGGCGATCTGCATGGGACCCAACCCTGCCATACACAGGCTGAATATCTCTTGCACCACCTGGGCCGCTTCCTCGTCTACCTCCCAGCCGTATTTATTGCCCTTGTAGCCATAGGGGACCTGAGTACACAACCTCTGTCCGCTGTTGCCCTTGCTGGTGAACACCGCCCGTATTTTCTTGGAGGTGTCACGGGGGTAAAACTCATTAAACAACTCCCGCACTGCCGTCATATCGTCCAGGCCCTTTGCGCTGTCGATGTTGTCCGTCACAGCGATATATCGCACCCCGTAATCCTCCGTGAACCGCTCCATGAGAGCGCCCACCAGAAGGCGGTTACGACCCAGCCGGGAATGGTCCTTGACAATGACGGCGGAGACACGGCCCTGCTCCACCAGGTCCATCATCTCCTGGAAACCGGGCCGGTCAAAATTCGTCCCAGTATAGCCATCGTCTGAGAAGTGCCGCACATTGAGGAAATGATGCTCTACGCAGTATTTCCGCAGGAAGTCCCGCTGATTAACGACGGACCCGCTGTCCCCCTCCTGCTCGTCCTCCTGGCTCAGCCGGTCATAGCAAGCAGTGATTTTTGCACCGTCGGCGGGAAGTTCGCCGGGGATAAATTTGCCTTTGATTGTATCGTACTGCCACATGAAATTAACCTCCTTTGTGTGGCAGAACGGGCTTGTGGTATGTCTATATTATACCTTATTTCTGCCTAAAAGTACAGCATTTTATATGATTTTTGCAACTTTCTTCCGTGTTTTGCTCTCTGGCTCCTTCGTCAAAAGCCGTCTGATTTTCTCCCTCGCTGTTTCCTTTGCCTCCGGGCTGAAATAGCCATAGACGCCGTATATCGTCCCGCTTATCTCCTTAAAAATAATGGGGGTCACGACCAATACCCGGTCTTGTTCTTGTTGGTCACTCATAGTTCTGCCTCCTTGTTTTACCCTTTACTTGATATGGAGGATATTTCCTTTTTAGCGGTTGCCGTTGCGACGGCTATCTGTATGGGGTTAGTGGTGGGCGGCGCTTGCCGCCGGATTTTATTCTTTGGGTGTCTCCCGGACAGCTCATGCCTCTGTCTTTCCTGATGCCACGGCGGGGGCGGTTTCTTCCTCGACCCTGGCTCGGTTGTACTGGCGGTAGTTGATGATGTTCACTGTCTCACCCTCGTTATTCAAGACCGCTATGGTTTTTTCATAGACAAGAGGGGCGTCCCTGATGACTTGGCGGGCCTCTCCCTCGGTCATCTGTATGACTTGTGGCCGCTTCACCCCTCTGGAACAGCGATACAAGTTGAATCCGCTGGGGTACAGCCGTAGCCTCGCCCCTTTTACCACCGCTTTCCCCGCTGCCTTCTCCTGGATGTGGGCCGCTTGGAACTGTCCAGCCGTCACCGCCTCGGTCAGTTCCATGTCGCCCAGATAGGCGGTCAGATAGAGGCCCGGGTTATCCACGCCCTTTAGGCTCTTGGTCTTGGTAAATCCCTGCCCCCACAGACGGGCCATTTCAGTGTTGGGAATGAATGGGGCCTTGTCGGGAAACAGGAGCAGCAAATGGAGGTGCCACGCCCCACGGCCCTGTGGCTCTGCTGCCGCTATGTATTCACATTTCGGCTGGCCCCGTTTGTCCAGGTAGTAGTTTAGTCGCTGCCGGTAGCGGCGGAAGTCCTCATACAGCCGGGAGGGGTCACGCATATTTTCCCGGTAGGTCAGCGTTACCCATAGAACCCAGTCCGGGTCTGTCACATTGGTGTTGATGAGGTCCCGCAGCCTGCACAGACTTTGCGCCACGCTGGACTTGTCTTCTGCCCGGTTTTCCGTGTGCCGGAAAGCCTTGACTTCTCCCGTCCGTTTGTCCAGGTATAGGTCTGCTGTCAGTTTTTGAATGACCGTTTCCGGGGGAGTATTCACGCTGTACCGCACTTCAACAAGGTTTGCGCACTCTTTTACCGTTACATCGTCCCTGGGCTGTGGGCGCTCATGTTTTGCCATTCTGCTAATGTTCATAAAGAATCAAGTTAACAGGAGCGGCGGCTTCCGCCTACGGCTCCGCCGCCGCTCCCAGCTTGTCACCTCGTCAACCCCAACGAAAGGGCCTCTTTCAGCTTGGCGGTGTCCTTGATGATGGGGCACTGGATGGGGCGGATTGCTTCGCTGTTGCCGTTGACGATGTAGTATCCTGCCCGCCCGGTCACAGAGGGCAGAGCTGCCCGGTCTATCCCAAACATCCCCGCTGCCTCCTTTGTGATATTGGGACCCAGGAACACCACATTCCCAAAATTCTCTCTCGCTCCGTTGTTGAAGTAAGCGCTGTCCGCCCGCTGGACGCTGACCAGCAGCTGACAGTTGAGGGAGCGGCCGGTTTGGAGGATGGAGGCCACAGCGGACTTCGCAAGTTCCCCCTCCTTCTTGTCCAGGCCCGTTACCATAGCTGCCAGCTCGTCCACCCACAGCAGGCATAGGGAGCGGTCCGGGTCTCCACCCAGCCTGTTCTCCAGGACGGTATAAAAATCCCGTATGCCGTTGGCCGCGTCCCGGAATCGGTAATACCGCCCCTGTACCTCTTGGAGAAATTGGAAAAAATCATCGTCCTTGTAGTTGACTATCCACAGACGGGCATTTTCCCGCAGCACCATGCGGGCTGCAAGCTGGCCAGAAAACACCGTTTTCCCCGTTCCGCTTGGACCAACGACCAGCCAATGGGGCGGGGCCGTGGGGCCAGGGGTCCAGTGGACCCCCAGCGCCACACCCAGCCGGTAGGCGTTATACTCATATCCAATCAGCATGACGATTAAAGGTCCGGGTCCTGGGGGTCGGCGGCCTCGTCGTCCTCGGACCAGGATAGGCCCTTGGCCCGGAGGGCGGCCACCTCGGCCTCGTTGGTGATGACCAAATCCACCCGGTACTGATTGCCCAAGTCAAAGACACCGTCCACAACCAACCCGGGCCAGGTGCTGCCGTCCGCCGCAGTGTAAATAGCCGGAATAGAGATGGGCAGGTCCTGGACACGGAGACGCTGGAAGATAATGTTGTCCAGGATATCCTTTACATCACTGACGGGTGCGCTGCACTGGCCTTTGGAGAGTACAAAGTGAAACCTTGTGACGAGGCTGGCGGTAATGTCAAAATTCACCGGGGCTGTCACCGCCGACAGGGAAAAGGGGGACACAAGGCCGGGCAGGTAGCGGCACAGGTCAGTAAACAGGAGATAAACTGCCTGCTGCATGAGCGGATAAGCCCGCTCCGCCCGGGCACGCACTTCCTCAATCCCCGGAGGCGGGGGAGGTGGAGGCGGGGGAGGCGGGGTCTGTGGCTTCTTCCCGGCATAATACAGGATAAGCCAGACGATAAGGATGGGGATAATCAGATAAAACCAGAACTCGCAGACCAGAGCCACAAGCCCGCAGGCAGCGGCGCTCAGCCCACCGATATAAAGGACCACCAGGAGGAAATGAAACACAGCCCCCAGGGGGTCCCGGTCCTCAATGGCTTGGCCACACTTGGTCCACTGACTGATCAGCGGAGATGCAAGCGCAGCAAAGAAAGCAATTAAAGTTTTAATAGTATTCATCTCCTTTATTAACAATGAGGGCGGCCCCGACCCTGCCGGGGCCGCTGGTTATGAGTTGGTTAGGTCTTGGAAGTGTTAGCCGCAGGGGTCACGACCATGCACTTCTCAGCGTTGGCGCTGATGCCCAGGCCGTTCCTGCCCTGGTAGGGGCTGGCCGTGAAACCCTCGAATCGGACCCGGATAAAATTTCCGGACAAACAGGCCGCAGCCACTTCCTCGGCGCTCACGGCCGGGGTGGTCTCCGGGGTCTTCACGACCAGCGGGGCACACTCGCTCTGGAGCATGAGGACGGTGTAACGGGTCCCAATCGTAGAGCCGGGATGGCGCTTACCGTCCGGGCCATCTATCCATTCCCAGTCCTCCGACACCCCGACAAGAAAGGGGGTAGCGGTACCGGTTGCCTGTTCACAGGTCAAAGAAATATTGAATTTTGCCATGGTATTACCTTCTTCTTAATTGTGTCCACCGTCCCCCAGGTCGCGACCCCAAAGGCGGCGGCTATATTTCAAATAGGCGTCCCTATGATGATATTCTGCCATAAGTAAAAAACATCGTCAAAAGCAACAATCATTTGTACTGTCCGCATTATTGCTGATAAAAGCGGCTGGTGTCATCTTTTGAACACCAGCCGTTTTTATGGGTATTTACTTACGCTTAATCATCCAAAAACATCATTTCTAACTCTGCTTGCTCTCGCCGGTCTACCTGTTCGACAAGACGTTCTTTGAAGGAGCGCACCACTTCTTCCGGACATTTACTTTTGTAATTGGTTGGGGTCTCCATAGCTGACAATACAAACTCTATGGCGGATTTGCAATCTTCCGTGTACTCATACATTAGCAGCACCATCCAATCGCCACTGTCTAAATGAAGTGCCAAATTGATAATCTCACATATTCGTTTTAGGGCGCTATCGGTTTTAGGAACTCTGTTAAATGTTTCCCGAGCCATGCTGACCAGGCGCTTTTTCAGCGCCTCTTGATTTTCCTGGGCAGCCCTTTTCGCTCTCAGTATTTTTTCGTCCAGTACATGGGCTTCCTCTGCATAGAAATGATATCGGGAGAACAACCGATGGAATGTATGCGGTGTCGTACACCGGCATAAGACCTGTTCAGTTTCTTCCCTCATTTCTCTAGGCAATGTAGCATAACAAAGCCAGAAACACCAAGTTTCTTCCCCCAGTGACAGTAATTCAAAAGACCGCAAAAAACGGATAATATCATCAGCATCTAACTCATTTAGCTGTTCAAGAAGATTCTCAAGTTTTTCGTTAAAATAATTCGTTTCCCACTGGTATTGAGCCGCCATTTTATGCAATTTGCAAAGCGTTTCAAAATATTTAACAGATTCTTCTTCCGGGAGTTGCTTACCCAAGTTATCTAAAACGCAAAACACATCAATCATCACCTCCATTGGCATAACGATTTTATTGTTAAGATAGCGCCTTAGACTTGTATCCTCACTAGGTACGTCCTGCACCAATAAACCGTTCTTTTCTTTCCAGGAAACAAATGCCTTTACCAAATCAGATATTTTATAGCTGTGGTCCTCTAACAGATGCTTTATTCCGTCGGTTATGTCACTTAGGCCAAAGGTGCCGTTATTCAACGGGATATAGTGTACACCAGCTCGACCCCAGTCTATTTCATAATAAATCGGCTGCTTAATTTCTGGACGCATCTTTTTGGAGCCTTTTTTCATATAACCTCTCCTCAAAAACAAGTGGCGGACGGCCCTTTGACCGTCCGCCTTTTTGAATTATATACGCTTGCTCTGCTTCTGTCGAGCTATTTTTGCTTGCGTAAACTCTCGCTGGAAGCTGGCGATCTGTGCCGCGTCCATTCCTTTCTGGGGCAGCAGATAGCGGCCCTGGGTGGTGTTGACCTCCAAATCGTTGCGGTAGCTCAACCAGTACAGGGGGATGGTGAGCAGGCACAGCACGGCGCACAGCTTCCACAGGAAATCCTGGTGGGGCAGGCTCCAGAATGTAACGCCAGGGGAGAAGCTCCAAACATCTGGAATTTCCAAAAGGGTCTTTTTTACCTCGACAGAGGGAATGGCCTTGATGCCTAAAGCGGCGAAACCGAAACACATTGGGACGGCCAGCATTAGGCGGGAATAGGTTTTGGTAAGCCCCACCCGAAGCACATTGAGCAAGTCCACCGTGACAGTCCCGGACACCTTGCGCCGTTTGTGAATGTCATAGCGGTAATAGTTCCCGCTGAGGGTGACGGTTTCGGCGGTAAGGACAGCGGAGCAAGAGGCACCGCCGAGCAGAAAACCGGGGTTATTACCCATTTGCGTCACCTGCTTTTAGGGTCTTAACCTGGGCTGCAAAGTGTTTCAGCTCGGCAGAGGAATACAGTCTGGGGTTAAAGGAAAAGGCGCCGGCGTTGTGGGTAATTTGAAAGGTAACATTTCTTTTGCTATGCCAACTATTTATAACAGACAACACAAAAGATATAATCGCTACGAGGGACATAAGCGGTAAAAAAACATCATCAAAACTAACCCCTATCCAACCAGTAAGGGAATGGTCAAGAAGTCTTTTACTGCATAAAAAAATGCTATACGCCAGAGCTGTTATTATAGCTACCGACACCAGCCGATGAGCTGCTGTAAAACTTTTCTGAAAAATAAATATATAGGCGATAACACATTCGAGGCACAAAAGAACAGACACAAGCAGGTCAAAATAAGCAGATGCAGGCATTTGAGCGAGAGAGCCGACTGCACTATAATAATCATTCAAATTGTTATGCCCCCACGGAGCAAAATGATAGAAGATGACCATACAAACGAGCAATACCATACAAACTACTTCTGCCCAAAACCATTGTGTTAGCTCAGGTGGAAAACTTTTGCCCACTCCCCGCAGGTCAGCAGACTGTGTAATAAAATTTCCTGCTTCGTTCTTACAGTAGAGCCGCTTCTGGGTAAGAATAGCGTAGGGTTTTTGATATTCTCCGCCCAGATCCGCTTCCGCAGCGTCCGCGCCGATGACCGCCCGGGTGCGCTCGTCCTCCTCCCGGAAAAAGGGGTACTGTTCCCTCATAGGTTCCCGTCCTCCTTGCGGTGGTCTTTTAATAGGTGAAGCTGCCGCTGGAAGTCCCGAATGTCGGAAATGGGGTAATAACGAATGTCAAAACCAAAACTGCCGCCGGGGAAGGAAACGATAAAAAGAGATTTTCGACTGACAAAAAAATTGACCAACAGGAAAGCAGCAACTCCTAACAGTCCAAGTCCGCCGATGCTGCCGTAGCCGCCTAAAAAAAGAGTACAAAAAGCACCTACAACAGCCAGCAGTAAGCCTACAACCAAGGCACCAATGTTTCTTGTGTAAGAAAAATTGCTGAAGGTAATATCCTCAATAGATACGACCCCTTCCTCAGTGGTTACTTTCATATCTTTACCCGAACCGCTGAAATTCCTGCCCTTGTAGTAAAATCGCCTCTGGGTCAGGACGCCTACGCCCTTCGACACCGTGCCGCCGGAAAGGAAATTTTGCAAATAGTTGCTGCCGATGGTGGACACAATGCTCTCGCTCTGGTCAACCAAGATACTTGCGCCCTTTTGCGGGGCCGCCCCTCCGCTGGGGGTGTAGTTCTGGGTCTCAATGGCGGTATCCCAGCCGCCGCTTTGGTTACTCATAATATCAGTCCTTTCAAGCTTTCATTCGCACTCTCGCTGTGCTGCTCGAATTATATTCTAACATAACAATAATATAGTTACAATACTTTCATATAATACCATCAAGCTTAACGATAAAATAGCTACAAAAGGATGGTGTTGAAAGTATGGATGTTCTGGAAAGGCTACACCAGCTGTTGGAAAGTCAAGGATGGACAACCTATCGTCTGGCAAAAAACAGCAACTTGTCCCATGCCACAATAGCAAATATCTATAAGCGCAATACCATTCCTTCGGTCTCCACTTTAGAAGCAATTTGCAAAGGGTTTGGAATAACACTTTCACAGTTCTTTGCAGAGGGGGAAATGGTGGAGCTGACCCCGGAACTGGATGCAGTATTCCGTCAATGGGCAAATCTAACGTCTCGGCAAAAAATGGCAGTATTAGAAATTATGAAAGCCATGAATGAAAAGACATAAAAAGCCCGGACACTTGAGCGTACAAGTGTTCCGAGCTTTTTGTTGTTCAGAGAGAGGCTTGTCCGGTAAGCTGGGAGCCGGTGGCCCGCCACGGGCGGAGGCCGGGCAAGTGACGGAGCCGTAAGCAAGGCGGGGAATAAGGTGGGTACGCTCCTTCGCAATCCCCCGCCGGTTGGTGGTGGTAACTTGTGGCCTCGTCCCCGTGGGGATTGCTGTCGCTCTGACGCCCTGCGGGGCGTGAGATAGGCAGGGCCGAGAGGGACAGCACTGCTCGGTCTGTCTGCTACCACACCACAATAGACACAGGGACCAGAGCATAACAAAACCGGGGACCAGCTTCTTGCCGGTCCCCGGTTCTGTTCAATTTACCACTCGCCCGTCTGCCTGTCCTTGGGTTTCCTTATGGGACACGGGCAAAAGGCAGCGGCCCCTTTTACCTCGCCCAGCTCCTGGGGCCCCCGCGCGAGCCCAGCGCAGCGGCCCCGCTTTTGTATATCCCTCCTTTGCCGGGTGGTGAGGAAATGGGGTTGTCCTGCCGGATGAATCGGATGTATACTGAAAGGACAGAGCAGGCCGGGAAGGAAAAGCTGCCGTGCAGAGCCGTCCCGCCCATACCCGTCCACCCTAGAAGTAGGACGGAAGAACAGGAAGGAGCATGTTCCATGGATGAGGTTCTCTTTGTCAACGCCTGTATCAGACCCCAGTCCCGCACCCTGCGCCTGGCCCGGCATGTACTGGAGGGGCTGGGCGGCCGGACGGAGGAGGTGGACCTGAGCCTGGGGCAGGTCCTTCCTTTGAGCGCGGAGGAGGCCGAGCGGCGGGAGCGACTGGTGAAGGCGGGGGCGCTGGACGACCCCCTGCTGGACTATGCCCGGCAATTTGCCCGGGCGGATCAGATCCTCATCGCCGCCCCCTGTTGGGACCTGTCCTTTCCCGCCGTCCTGCGGGCCTATCTGGAGCGGGTGTCGGTGACCGGGGTGACCTTCCACTATAACGACCAGGGTGTGCCTGCGGGTCTGTGCCGGGCGCGGCGGCTGATTTACGTCACCACCTCAGGCGGACCCATGGGCGGGCAGAACCTGGGCTATGACTATATAAAGGCCCTGGCGGATACGTTTTTCCACATTCCCCAGGTCCAGTGCCTCCAGGCAGAGGGACTGGATGTGTGGGGTGCTGATGTGGAGGGTATCCTCCGCCAGGCGATGGAGCGCTGGGATGCTCAGATGCGGTAAGACTGCGCCTGAGAGAAACCGAAAGACAGAAAAGGGCCCGCCGTCAAAACAGACGGCGGGCCCTTTGATATTCAGAGGGGAAATGGGGAGTCAGTCCTCCTTGGGGGCGGGCTCTCCCAGGCGCTTGTGGACGTCCCGGCGCAGGAGAGTATAGAACACCGAGGCGATGGGCACGCTGATGAGGATGCCCACAAAGTCCAGCAGTCCGCCGCCCACGGTGACGGCGGTGAGCACCCAGATGGCGGGCAGGCCGATGGAGGAGCCCACTACCTTGGGGTAAATGACATTGCCCTCAAATTGCTGGAGGCAGAGAATGAAGATGAGGAAGATAAGGGCCTTGATAGGGGAGACCATGAGCAGCAGAATGGCGGACAGGGCGCCGCCCACAAAGGCGCCGATCATAGGCACCAGAGCGGTGACCCCCACGATGATACCCACCAGGGGGGCATAGTCGGCCTGAATGAAGAGCATGCCCACGGTGGTAAGGCCACCCAGGATGCAGGCCTCCAAAAGCTGGCCGGTGACAAAGGCGGTGAAGGTATCGGCGGTGAGGCGGAGCACCTCCAGGACCACGCTGTTGACCCGCTTGGGCACATAGGCCAGAAGGACCCGCCTGCACTGAGAGAGAAGCTTTTCCTTGCCCGAGAGCATATAGATGGAGAAGATGATGGACAGGAAAGCGGTAACCACGATGGACACCACGGCCATGGCGGTGCTGATGATCTGGGGTACCGCGGTGGTCAGGGTGTTGAGCACGCCGTTGAGGGCGGTACGAATCCACTCGGAGAGATTGGAGAGGTTGAAGGACTCCAGATTGAGCAGATCCAGCAGGGGGGTGAGCCAGGTCTGGAGGTTGGCAAGGTACCCGTTGATGCTGTTGACGAAAAGGGTGATGCTCTCCACCAGCTTGGGCAGGACAATGGCGAAGAAGGCCACGATCAGCACCAGCAGGATCAGGTAGGAGGTGCCCACCGCCAGGGGGCGGGAGAGCTTTTTGGCCCGGGTGTTTCCCAATGCCCGGTCATAGAGCACTGCCAGCATGTGGCAGGGGCGGTTGAGGACGAAGGCGATGGCAAAGCCGATGAACAGCGGCTGAAAGATACCCAGTACAGTGCCCGCCAGAGCCCGCAGCTCGTTAAACTGTACGATGAAAAGCACCAGCAGCACGGCGTAAGTGATGATCCACAGGATACTGCGGAAAAGTTTTCTGTCCATAGTCACGCTCCTCCTGCCAGGGATAAAATGGTTCCACTTTCACTATATCACCGGGGCTGGGGCAAGTCAATCAAAATCGCGCCCCCGTTCCGCCGCCTTGACAAGGGCGGCCGGAGCCGATACACTGTCCATAGGTTGCCGGGAAGGGCAAGACACTATGCACGCTGAGGAGGAAGAACCGTGAGGATCGCCGCCGACTTGACCGAACTGATTGGAAATACGCCTCTTTTGGCCCTGGAGCGATTTGCTCCCGGGGAGCGGGTGCTGGGCAAGCTGGAGAGCTTCAATCCGCTCTCTTCGGCCAAGGACCGGGCCGCGCTCTATATGATCCGGGATGCCGAGGCAAAGGGACTTTTGAAGAAGGGCGGGGTCATCGTGGAGCCCACCAGCGGCAACACCGGAGTGGGCCTTGCCTACATTGCCGCCATCCGGGGCTACCGGGTCATCCTCACCATGCCCGAGACTATGAGCGCCGAGCGGCGCGCCCTGCTCTCCGCGCTGGGCTCGGAGCTGGTGCTCACGCCCGCTGGGGAGGGGATGGCCGGGGCCATTGCCCGCGCCCAAGAGCTGCTCCGGCAGCTGCCCGGGGCCTGGATGCCCGACCAGTTCAACAACGCCGCCAACGACCAGGCCCATTATGAGACCACCGGCCCGGAGATCTGGCGCGCTACCGACGGCACGGTGGACGTGCTGGTAGCCGGAGTGGGCTCCGGGGGTACCATCACCGGGGCGGGCCGGTACCTCAAGGAGCAAAATCCCGCCGTCCGGGTGGTGGCGGTGGAGCCGGCGGAGTCCCAGGTGCTCTCCGGAGGCAAGCCGGGACCTCACACCATCCAGGGCATCGGAGCCGGTTTCGTGCCGGGCACCCTGGACATGAGCGTGGTGGACCAGGTGGTCACCGTCACCGGGGAAGAGGCCGCCAGCAGCGCCCGGTGCCTGGCCCGGACCGAGGGGGTTCTGGCCGGGGTGTCCTCCGGAGCCGCCGCCGCCGCCGCGCTAGCCTTGGCCCGGCGGAGCGACCTGCGGGGCAAGACCATCGTGGCCATCCTGCCCGACACCGGGGAGCGATACCTCTCCACCGGGCTGTTCCGGGAATAAAAGCGTGCCGGGAGAGAGCCTCTCCCGGCACGCTTTTTTCACTCTGGATTTTTTGCGTGGTAGCGGTCCACCAGGTCACGGAGGGTGATGCGGTCCACCACCCCATCCACCGCCGCCTGAATCTCCTGCCAGACCTCAATGGTCACGCACTGGTCGGCCCGGCTGCACCGACATCCGCCCGCCAGGCAGCTCACCGGAGAGAGCTCTCCCTCCAGCTGCCGCAGGATCTCCCCCACGGTGTACTCCTCCGGCTTCCGGGTGAGCAGATACCCGCCCCCGGCCCCCCGGACGCTCTTTACCAGTCCACCCCGGGAGAGCTGCGTGACGATCTGCTCAAGATATTTGTCCGAGATCTCCTGCCGCGCCGCCGCGTCCCGCAGGGAGACGGCGCTCCCACCGCTGTGGAGGGCCAGATCCAGCATCAGCCGCAGGGCATAACGCCCCTTGGTGGAAATTTTCATGTCCATCACCTTGTCCTTGGATTCCCGGTATCCGGTCATGCACCATAATACAACTATTTTACTAGGAATTCAAGGACAAAATTTTTTCTTGACTTTAGCACCAAAAAGTGCTAAAGTCATCTCAGACACAGAGAAAGGGGAGGTCATCCGTGAACTCTGCCATGGGTCGTGGATACGGGTATTACCGCTATTACGATAGCGGCATTTTGTCCTGCCCATGACCGGCACCACACAGACGGAGGACTTCCCCGGGGGAAGACGACCTGGCTGCGGCGGAGCGATGGGCTCGCCGCAGTTTTTGTTTTTCTGAAAGAAAGGAGAGAGATAAATGGTAGTGATCATGAAGCCGGGCTTTACCCAGCGGGAGTTGGAGGAAGCGGTCCGGAGCATGGAGCAGGGCGGCGTGAAGGTGATGATCTCCCGGGGCAGCGAGACCACCATCCTGGGCGCAGAGGGCGATGCCCGCGGGCTGGATGAGGAGAAGCTCTCCCAGCTGCCCGGCGTGGAGCGGGTCATGCGGGTGAGCGAGCCCTACAAGAAGGCCAACCGCAAGTATCACCCCGACGACTCGGTGATCGACATCGGCGGCGGCGTGAAGGTGGGGGGAAAGAAGCTGACCGTCATCGCCGGCCCCTGCTCGGTGGAGAGCGAGACCCAGATTACCGCCGTGGCCCGCGCCGTGAAGGAGAGCGGGGCCGCCGCCCTGCGGGGCGGGGCCTACAAGCCCCGCACTTCCCCCTACTCCTTCCAGGGCATGGGGGAGAAGGGCATCGAGCTGCTGCTGGAGGCCAAGGAGCAGACCGGCCTTCCCATCGTCACCGAGCTTATGAGCCCCGACCAGATCCCCCTCTTTGAGGAGAAGGTGGACCTGGTACAGATCGGGGCGCGGAACATGCAGAACTTTGACCTGCTCAAGAAGGTGGGCAAGATGAAAAAGCCCATTTTGCTCAAGCGGGGGCTCTCCTCCACCATTGAGGAGTGGCTCATGTCGGCGGAATATATCATGGCCGCGGGCAACGACCAGGTCATCCTCTGCGAGCGGGGCATCCGCACCTTTGAGACCTACACCCGCAACACCCTGGACCTCTCGGCGGTGCTGGCGGTCAAGACCCTCTCCCACCTGCCGGTGGTGGTGGACCCGTCCCACGCCTGCGGCCGGGCGGCCATGGTGGAGCGGATGAGCATGGCGGCCATCGCCGCCGGGGCCGACGGGCTCATCATCGAGGTCCACAACGACCCCAAAAACGCCCTGTGCGACGGGGCCCAGTCCATCACCCCCTACGACTTCGCCGCCCTCATGCCCAAGCTCTCCCAGGTGGCCGGGTGTGTGGGGAGAGAGCTGTAAGCGGGGAGGGAGACTGGCACGTCAAAAACCATCGCAGTCATTGGCCTGGGACTGATAGGCGGCTCTATGGCCATGGCCCTCAAGGGATTTGAGGATTTTGAGATCGTGGGTGTGGACGTCTCCGAGCCCACGGTGCGCTACGCCTCCGAGCACGGTGTGGCCAGCTGCGTCACCGCCAACGCGCTGGAGGTTCTCCCCCGCGCCGACGTGGTCATTTTGTGCATGCACCCCCGGGGCATCGTGGACTTTATGGCCCGCTACCGGGATGACTTCAAGGCCGGGTGCCTGGTCACCGACGTGTGCGGCGTCAAGACCGCCATCATGGAGGGGGCGGAGGTCCTGCCCGAGGGGGTGGACTTCATCGGCTGCCACCCCATGGCGGGCACCGAGTTCTCCGGCATCGAGCACGCCTTCCCCGAGATGTTCCAGCGCTCCCACCTGATCCTCACCCCCCGGGCGAGCAGCACCGCCGAGCACCTGGCTCTTATGGAGCGGCTGGCCGACCACATCGGCTGTGCCGACGTGGTGCGTACCACCCCGGAGGAGCACGACGCCATCCTGGCCTACACCAGCCAGATGATGCACATCATCGCCGTGTCCGTGTGCGACGATCCCATGCTCTTCACCTGCAAGGGCTTTGAGGGCAGCTCCTTCCGGGGCTGCACCCGGGTAGCCGCCCTGGATGTGGGGCTGTGGACGCAGCTGTTCTCCATGAACTCGCCCGCCCTCCTCGCCGCCCTGGACCGGCTGGAGGACAACCTCCACGCCTACCGCGAGGCCATCGCCTCAGGAGACCGGGAGGCCCTGGCGAAAAAACTGGACTATTCCGCCTCACGCAAGCGGAAGATGGACCTCTCCGGCCCCGATCTGCTGGAGTGAAAAAGCACGCAAAAGAGCCCGCCTGCGCCATTTCGGCGCGGGCGGGCTCCTTTGCGTGTGCTGTCAGGTAGAGGGCCGGGAGAAGAAGTCCTCCAGGCGGCTGCGGGGCGATTCAAACAGGGCGTTATACTGGAGCATCTCGTAGGACGCGAGGCCCTGCTGCGCGTCCTGAGAGAGCTGGGTGGCGTCGTAGCTCCACGTCCCGTCGCCGTCCAGGAAGCCCACCGCGTTGACCACCGGCACCTCCGCCCAAAGCGCTGCGAGGAAGCGCTGGTAGCTGGTCTGGGGAATGCCCGCGCACTCGGTGAGCAGAGAGGAGAGGTAGTTGATGGACAGCTCCATGCCGTCGGCCTCAGGGATGTCGTAGTTGGCCCAGAGAAGGAAGGGCACCGCCTGCTTGCGCTGGGCGGTCTCCGCGTCCAGATCGGTGCCCAGCACGTCCTCGTAGAAGGTGCCGTAGACCTGGGGCTGATGGTCCCCGAAGAGGAGGATCACCGTGGGCTCCTCAGATTGAGAAAAGTAGTTTACCAGGTACTCCAGGGCCAGGTCGCTCTGGTACATCAGGGAGAGGAACTGGTCCACCGTGGGATAGAGCCCCTCCAGCTCCCCGGTGAGCCACACCTCCCGGGGCAGGTTGACCCACTCCTGATCGTAGGAGCCGTGGTTTTGCATGGTCACGTTGAAGAAGAAGAGCTTCTCTCCCTCCTCCTTCTCCTCGCACAGCCGCACGATGTTCTCGTAGTTGGACTGGTCGGAGATGAAGGCACGAATCCAGGAGGCGTTCTGGTAGGAGTCGTAGAAGAGGACCTGGTCAAAGCCAAAGTCGGCGTAGACCGTGGGGCGGTTCCAGCCCGAGGCGTAGAAGGGGTGCATGGCGATGGTGGTGTAGCCCAAGTCGTCCATCTGACCCACCAGGGAGTCTGCCCCCGGCTCCACATACATCTGGTAGGGCACGGTGCCGGGGGGCAGGAAGGCCATGGTGTGGCCGGTGAGAAACTCGTATTCGGAGTTGGCGGTGGTGCCGCCGAAGACCGAGGAGTAGGCGTAGCCCTTGATGGTATTCTCCGTCAGGGAGTGGTAGAAGGAGAGCGGGTCCCGGTTGGTCTCCACCCCCAGCACCGAGAGGTCGGAGAAGGACTCATTCATGATGACGATGACATTGACGGGCTCGGTGTCCGCCGTGCCGTCCCCAATGGCGCTCTGGGAGTCGGGCAGGCTGTCCACGATGGCGTCCAGGGCCTGCTGGGAATAGCCCTGGGGCTTGTCCGCCGAGGAGTAGTAAATGCACAGGGCAAAGTGAAGGGCGAAGCCGTCGGTCCGGGTGTCCCAGCCCGAGGGCTGTATCCCCTTGGCCGAGAGCAGGGGCGTGGCGAAAAAGCCGATCAAAAATGCCAGAGCCGCCGCGCCCACCGGCAAGGCCGAGCGCAGACGCAGCTGGGCGCGGCCCTTCTGCCGGGGGAGGACCGCCAGCGCCAGCACCAGCACCAGGCAGAGGAGCGCCGAGAGTACCTGGGGGGCGGAGGGGGTGAAGTCGTAGTTCCCGGCCACGTTGGCGGCGGTGCCCAGGGTGAGCAGGTCCCCCGGCACAATGGCCCGGCCCCGGAAGGTGTAGACATAGCAGTTGGCCAGGCCGATGAACCAGAACAGCCCCAGGGAGATGCCGGCGGAGAGCTTGGTGCGGCCGGTGATGAGGTAGAGCAGCAGGGCGATCAGGTAGTAGAAGGCCAGGTTGAGGGCCAGATACAGTGGGGAGAGCGTGGCAAAGGGGTCCAGGCCGCTGAGAAATTCCACGGTGCAAAAGCCCGCGAAGGGGTAGAGCACAAAGCACAGCCGGCCCAGCCAGAGCGCAGCCTTTTCCCCCAGGCGCAGCCGCAGGGGGATGAGGACGAACACCGCCAGGGCCCACCCCAGGCACACGGCCCAGGGGAAGCCGCCCCAGACCATCAGCGCGGAGAAAAGGGCGACGGCGGAGACAGCCGCCACGATGAGACCCCGCTTCCATACGGCGACGGGGAGCTTGTCCCAGGGGGTGATGGTGGGCGTGGGAGAGGTGAGCAGATTCATACCATTCGTTCCTTGCCTTTGTTGAGATATACCTAGAGGATACGACAAATAGCGGCAAAAAGCAAGGAAAAGGGACCCCTTGTGTCAAACTGGCAGGGGAGGAAAGGGGCGGAAGACGAAAAAACGCCGGGGCGCACTGGTGCGCTCCGGCGTTGGGAGACAAGGGTTTCAGGGGGATATGAGGCGCAGGGGCGGGCCGTCCAGAGAAAAGACGGCGTCGCACAGGGCGAGGATGCCGGGCTCATGACTGGTGAGCACCACCGGGACCTCCAGGGCGCGGATGCGATCCAGGATACGCGACGCGCGGGGCAGGTCCACCCCGGTGAAGGGCTCGTCCAGCAGCAGCACCTCCCGGCCCAGGGCCAGGGCACGGGCCAGAGAGAGTCGCCGGCCCATGCCGCCGGAGAGCTCCCCGGGGTAGACGCCTCCCTCTTCCTCCAGCTCGGTGAGGGCGAGAAAGCGCCCCGCTTCGCTCCGAAGCGCGCGGGGGAGCACGGCGGCGATGTTCTGCTCCGCCGTGAGCCAGGGCAGCAGCCGGTCCTCCTGAAAAAGCAGGGCCGCCCGGCCCGGCAGGGACACCGTCCCGCCGCCGCTCTCCAGCCCCGCCATTACCCGCAGCAGGGTGGTCTTGCCGCAGCCCGAGGGGCCGGACAGGGCGGTGATGCCCCGGTCAGGCAGGGTGAGGGAGAAGCGGCTGAGCACTGCCTTGTCTCCAAAGGAGACGTGCAGGTCCTTTACTTCCATCGCCGTCCTCCCTTCAGCCGCTCCAGGGCTCGGCGCAGCAGGCTCTCCAGGGCGAAGCTCAGCACGATGACCACCGCCGTCCAGGCGAAGAGGGCAGGGGTCTCCAGGGAGAGCTTGGAGTAGTACACCTGTGTGCCGATGGCCTGCCGGGGCAGACACAGCACCTCGGCGGCCACGCCCGACTTCCACGCAAGACCCAGGGCGGTGGTGCAGCCGCTGGCGAAGTGGGGCAGGGCAGAGGGCAGACGCACCAGGCCCAGGGTGCGCCAGGGGCCCAGAGAGTAGGCGTCCGCCATCTCCAGAAGCTGTCCATCGGCGGAGACGAGACCGGCGTGGACATTACCCCACACCACCGGCAGCACCATCAGGGCCGAGATGACCCCGGGCACCATGCCGGTGCGCACCCAGAGCAATATGAGCACGATAAAGGAGGCCACCGGGGTGGCCCGGATAATGCGGATGAGGGGGGAAAAGAGTGTGTCAGCCCAGGGGAGGAAGGCGGTCAGGCAGGCGATCAGCCCGCCCAGGACCGCCCCGGCCACGAAGCCGGAGAAGATGCGCAGCAGCGACGCGGCCGTGATGGCCCAGAAGGAGGGGGTGAGGGCCAGGGAGAACAGGGTCTCCGCCACCAGAACGGGGGCGGGCAGCAGCAGAATATGCCCCTGCTCCAGGGCGCGCAGCAGCTCGCTCATGCTGCCCTGGGTCAGCGCCTGGGCGATGGACTCCCGGGCGGTGAACATGGCCAGAGCCTGCCACACCACCAGCCAGAACACCACCACCGCCGCCCGGCGGGCAAGGGACCGCCGGTTTTTCCCGGCGGCACGGTCAGGGGACATAGTAAAGCCCGTCAGAGGGGATGCTGCCGCCGATAGAGGTGGGATCGGCGGCCCAGAGCACCTCGTAGTAGCCCTGGATGGAGGCGGCCATGTCAAGCCCCGTGACGCACACCAGGTTGGCCTGGGGGATGGCGGCGGCGGCGATGGCGGCGCTGGGCGTGATGCCGTACTGGGCCACCAGCTCGGAGGCCTCCTCGGCGTTATCCCGGACGTAGGAGATGGAGGCGGCATACTCGGTGAGGAAGGTATCCACCACGCCGGGGTTGGCCTCAATGAATTCGGTACGGGCCACCACGCAGCCCATGGTGAGCACGCTGCCGTCGGTGACGGTCAGGTCCCACTCCTCGGTGAGGTCCAGGGCCTGGCACATGTCGCTGTTTTTCATGAGCACGGTGGTGGCGGCAGGCACGGGAAGCATACACACGTCAATATCGCCGCTGGCGGCCTGGGCGGTGAGCTCATCGGCGGCCAGCCACTCGATGGTCACGTCGGTCCCGGGGGTGAGCCCGTTTTGCTCCAGCAGGAAGTTGAGCACAAACTCAGGGTTGGCGCCCCGGGTGTTGGCAGGGGCGTAGATGGTCTTGCCGATCAGGTCGGTCATGGAGGAGATGGAGTCCCCCTGCTCCAGGATATAGAGCACGCCCAGGGTGTTGAGGGCCAGCATCTGGACATCGCCGGTCTTGTTGAACAGGTTGGCGGCCACGTTGGTGGGAATGGCGGCGATGTCCACCTCGCCGCTGGTGAGCTTGGCGGGGATGGCGGTGGCGTCGGGGTCCACGGTGAAGCGGTAGTCAAGGGCGGTGGTCCCGGCCTCGGCGTCGGCCATGAGCTTGGCCGAGCCCATGCCCGTGGGGCCGCTGAGCATGACCACATTGACCACCGGGCGGTCATCGCCGGCGGTGGGGGAAGTGGTGGGTGCCTGGGTGGGCGTGGCGGTGGGAGACGGGGTGGGATCGGCGGTGGGAGAGGGCTGAGGATTCCCCACGCAGCCGGTGAGCAGGAGACCCAGGGTCAGGACCAGGGCCGGAAAAGTGAGTCGTTTCATGGCGAGATTCCTTTCTGTGCAGACTGTGGGACAAAAGACGCTGCGGAAACACAGGGCTGCCGGCAGCGTAATGTGACTAACAGAAAAATGATACCCCCCGGAAATGCGGAATGTCAAGTGGGGGGCGGCTTTTTTCTTCTTTTGTCCCGCAATGGGTGAGAGCGGCATAGAATGGCTCAGAAATGGAGGGTATGCCCTATGGTGAGAAACACGGAGCAAAGCTGCCGCAGCGCGGAGGAAAAGCTGCGTGCCGCGGCGGAAGAACTGCGCGCTGCAGCGCATGAGGCGGAGAGGGCAGCGGAGGAGGTCCCCATGCGCCGCTACCCCAATCCAGCTTTTGTCCCCCAGGCCGGCGGAGAGTGCCTGTCCTGCCTGATCCGGGAGCAGAACCTGCTGCTGGGACGGCTGCTGGAAGAGGAATGTCGGCAGAATCTGCTCCTGCAGCAGCTGCAGGAGGGGCAGGGAGCCCTGGCCACTGCCCTGCTGGCTGGACGGGAAGGGCCGTGACCGGCCATGGGAAAAATGAAAAAATTATAAAGGATGCAACTTTCCCTTGCCGAATGTCGTCAAATTCAGTATACTAAGAAAGCACATCGTTGACATAACCCCACAACAGAGGAAAAGGTGAGCACAGTGACCACGCAAGGAAAGCGCGTACAGAAAAAGAAACCGGGCAGTCCCGTCTGGCAGCGGGTCCTCCGGTACGCATATCGGACCTTGGTGGTAATCTCGGCCATCATTGTAGCGGTCTATGTGGGAGTGGTGCTGGCCATCCGGGAGCCTGAGATGGCTGCCCCGCCCACCGCCGGTGTGGACACGCCCACCGACGATCCCAATACCGAGATCGATGAGAGCCAGCTCACCCCGGACCCCGGGCCGGTCCATGAGCGGCGCAAGCAGGTCTATACCTTCCTGCTGGCGGCCACCGATGCCACCGGTGGCAATACCGACACCATCATGGTGGTCACCTACGACGTGCCGAACCAGTCCGTGGGCATGGTCTCCATCCCCCGGGACACCCTGGTCAACCGGGAGGTAAACGGCCACAGCTACATCAAGATCAACGCCGCCAACTCTTACGGCGGCATGGATGAGCTTAAGGCGGCGGTGACCGATCTGCTGGGTATCCCCATCGACTATACCGTCCGGGTCAACCTCAACGGCTTCATCCGCCTGGTGGACGCGGTGGGCGGCATTGACTTCCAGGTCCCCGTCCACATGAGCTACGACGATCCTACCCAAAATCTGCATATCCACTATGAGCCCCAGATGTACTACGGCCTTACCGGACAGCAGGTCATGGAGATCGCCCGTTGCCGCCAGAACAACGACGGGGACCCCAACGTCAACGGCGGCTACTACGCCGCCTACCCCGATTCGGACATCGGCCGTACCCGCACCCAGCAGCAGCTGCTCATGGCCATCGGGAAGAAGATGCTCTCCTGGGGGAGCCTTACCAGGATCAACGAGTACATCGAGATCGCCAACGAGAACGTCACCACCAATCTGACCGTCAACGACATGCTCTGGTTTGCCAGCAAGGCCTATCAGAGTGTGGACCTTCCCAACAACATCACCACTGCCACCCTGGAGGGCAACGGCGCGGTGAGCTACAAGGGAGCCAGTGTCTACCAGCTCTACCCCGACAAGACGCTGGAGACGGTCAACACCATTCTCAACCCCTATGAGGAGGACCTGGAGCTGGAGGAACTCAACATCTTCCAGAAACCCGCCGCTTAAGAAAATGAAGAGAGCGCGCAGGCCAAGCGGCCTGCGCGCTCTTTTTATTGCTGAGGGAGGTTTGCGAAATAGTCCCGGGTCTGCTGGGCGTTGTGCTCCACCTCCCGGCGCAGCGCCTCCAGGGAAGGAAATTTCTCCTCACCGCGCAGGTGGCGGAAAAACTCCATGCGCACGCGCTGCCCGTAGAGATCGCCGTCAAAGTCCAGAAGATAGCCCTCCACATTGACTTCGCCGTTCTCGTCCACCGTGGGACGCACTCCCACGTTGGTGACGGCAAGACGGCTCTCCCCGTTTTCAAACCACACCCGGGTGGCGTACACGCCCCGGGCGGGAACCAGCACTCCGGGCTGGAAGCGGAGGTTCACCGTGGGGAAGCCCAGGGTGGAGCCCAGCTTCTTGCCGTGGGAGACGGTGTCGGTGAGGGTATAGGGGTGGCCCAGGAACAGGGCCGAGCGCTCCATCTCCCCCTGGGCAACCAGCGTGCGGATGTAGGTGGAGGAGACCGTCCGGCCCTCTACCGTCACCGGGGGGATGATGTCGCAGCCCATGCCCAGCTGAGCGCACTTGGCCTTCAGCCGCTCGGGACTGCCCTGGCCCATGTAGCCGAAGTGGAAGTCATGCCCCGCCACCGCATGGACCACGCCCAGCTCCCGGGAGAGGTAGTCGGTCACAAAGTCCTCCCAGTCCATGCGCTGCATAGCTTCAAAGGGGGCCACGATGACCTCCTGGATGCCGTAGAGCCGGCGCATGAGCCCCGCCCGGTCCTCCACCGAGGTGAGCAGGGGGGTGGGGTGTCCGGTGATGGCACTGCCGGGATGGCGGTCAAAGGTGAAAGCCGCGGGGGTGGCGCCCAGGACTTCGGCGGCTTCTGAAACCCGGCGGAGGAGCGCTCCGTGACCCAGGTGGACCCCGTCGAAGAAGCCTAGGGCGATGACGCGTTTGGGGTTGTTCATGGATTTTATCACACCTTGAAAAAACTTTTGATGGTAATCAGCCGCCCACCGTCGCAGCGGCACAGGGCGAGGAATTCCCCGTTCTCGCCATAGACGCGCAGCTCGCCCGGGGAGAGCTGCGGCGGGGCGGTCAGGGTCATGCCGTTGCGCAGCTTCTTCTCCTCCGCTCCCCGCAGGATGAGCATGGGCCGGCCGGCAAAATAGGCGTCCACCGGCAGCAGGAGGGCAAGGGGATCTTCGGCCTCAAGCACCTGCTCCAGGGTAACGGCGTCTGACAAAGAAAAGCCCGCCGCCTCGGTCCGGCGCAAAGAGGCCATGCACCCGCCGCAGCCCAGGGCCTGCCCGATGTCGTGGCAGAGGGTGCGTACATAGGTACCTTTAGAACAGCGCACGCGCAGGGTGAAGCGGTCGGGAGCCTCCCGCCTCTCCACCGTCAGGGAGCGGATGGTGACCCGCCGGGGCGGCCGCTCCACCTCATGGCCCTTCCGGGCCAGCTCGTAGAGCTTCTGTCCGCCGATCTTGATGGCGGAGTACATGGGGGGCACCTGGTCGATCTCCCCCCGGAAGAGGGAGAGTGCCCCGTCCAGCGCCTCCTCCGTCACGGAAACCGGCCGCTGCTCCAGTACCGTGCCGCTCATATCCTGGGTGTTGGTGATCACGCCCAGTTGTAACTGGGCCACATATTCCTTGTCGGATTTGTCCGCAAACTCCACTGCCCGGGTGGCCCGGCCGATGAAGACGGGCAGCACCCCCGTGGCCATGGGGTCCAGAGTGCCGCCGTGGCCGATGCGCTTTTCGTGGAACACGCCCCGCAGCTTGGCGCACACGTCCATGCTTGTCCACCCGGAGGGCTTGTCGATGATGAGGATGCCGTCAGCCATAGAGAGCCTCCCGTGCGCCAAGATCCGGCGCTTTTGCGCCGTACAAGCGTTTTGCCGGAGGCAAAACCTTGCCGCAGGCGGAATTCATTTCCGCCGAGGATGAGAAAATCTTAGGGGTCCCCGCGCCCATCCTTGGGCGTGGGGCGCATACGTCCATGCTTGTCCAAGCGGCGGGCTTGTCGATGATGAGGATGCCGTCAGCCATGGCGCACCTTCTCCATGGCGTCCACCAAGGCCTGCCGGGCTTGGGCCATGGTGACTCCCCGGAGCATGGCACCGCTGGCGGCGGCGTGGCCGCCGCCCCCCAGCAGAGCGCACACGGCGCTGGCGTTGAGGTCGGCGGGGTCGGTGCGCAGTGAGATCTTCACGTTCCCGTCCCGGGTCTCCTTCAGGGTGGCCCCGGTGCGTACTCCCTCGATCTGACCTACGAAGGCGGAGATGTCGTCCATGTCCTCCTCGGTGGCCTGCAGAGCGTCCACCATGGCGATGGTGAGGAAGACCAGAGCGGTGGAACCGCCGTCCCGCAGCTCCATGCCCTCGGTGAGCATCCCCTCCAGCTTCAGCCGCTTGAAGGACTTGGTGCGGAAGAAGCGGCGGTTTACAGGGAAGGCGTCAAAGCCGGTCTCCATGAGCGCGGCCGCCACCCGGTGGGTGTCGGGGGTGGTGTTGCTGTAAACAAAGCAGCCGCAGTCGGTGGACACGGCCACATAGAGAGCCTCTCCCATCTCGGCGCTCAGGGGGCCCAGCTCCCGGAGAATGTCATACATCAGCTCCCCGCAGGCAGCCCGACCGCTGTCCAGACAGGTCTCCCGGGCGAAAAACTCCTGGGAGGGGTGGTGGTCAATGGCCAGATCCACCCGCTCCACATAGGGCTCCGCGTTTTTCGGAAAGAGGGAACGGGCGGCGATGTCCACTGACACCACTGTATCAGGCGCAAAGCCCTCGGGAGAGAGCAGGCCCTCAAAATAGGGGGTGAAGAGGGCGGTAGCCTCGGGATTGGGCAGCACGAAGGCCCGCTTGCCCAGCTGCCGGAGACCCCGGCACAGAGCGGCGGCGGAGCCCACCGTGTCCCCGTCGGGCCGGACATGGGTGAGAATGAGATAGCCGTCGTGGGCGGCGAGGAAGGCGGCGGCCTCCTGGATGGTCATGGTCACTCCTCCTCGCCGAGCACGATGTGGGCGTTGGCGGGGTTGGCGGGCTTGACCACCGTCTCATCCCGCAGAAGGCCCAGGATGTGGGCGCCCTTGTCGATGGAGTCGTCCTGAATGAAGGTGAGCTCGGGGGTGGCGCGCAGGTTCAGCGTGCGGCCCAGCTCCCGGCGCAGATAGCCGGCGGCCGACTTGAGCCCCTTGAGGACCTGGGCGCGGTCGGACCGGTCCAGCACACTGATATAGACCTTGGCGTACTTGAGGTCAGCGGTGGTGTCCACCGCGGTCACCGAGATCAGGCCGGTGACCCGGGGGTCCTTCACCGTGGGGATGAGAGCGGAGAGCTCCCGCTGAATCTCCTCGTTGATGCGTCCCATTCGATTTCCAGACATATGATTCTCCTTAATATCAGGGCCCGTCCCCTCCTCCATGACCTGGGGATGGAACGGGCCCATGTTTTCATTCAAACAGCTTGACGGTATAGGTGATGGTGTTGGGTGCGCCCGACTGCAGGTAGAGCCCCGAGATCTCCACCGTAATGGTCTCGCCCACGGCGTACTCCAGCCCCGAGGGGACGAAGATGATGCAGGGGGAGCCGCCGTAGCCGATGGAGACGTCCATGATGGCGAAGTCATTCAGGTCGATCTGGCCGTAGGCGGCGGTCCTGCTCCAGGTGTTGCCCCGGCCGTCGGTGACGGTGATGGTGGGCTGGGACTTGGAGGAATAGACGCTGGGGTTGAGAGAACAGCTCCAGGCCAGCCCGTCGTGGAACAGCTCCGAGGGGAACAGCCCCGCCGAGGGCCAGAGCACATAGTCCTGGTCGGAACTCTGCCAGCTGCGGAAGGTGCTGTCCACCACCTGGGTGGTGCACCGCCCCTCCACATAGCCCATGCCCACGGAGGTGAGAGTGGGGTCCAGCAGCCAGCGCCGGTGGCCCAGGCCGGTGATGTTGGAGGGCTGGGAGTCATCGATACAGTCCAGAGTGAACTCAGAGAGGTTATAGTAGCCGCTGCCGATGTTGCTGGTGGAGGTGGCGGCGTAGCCCTTGGCGTACAGCTCATCGGACATATCCGCGGGCTGGGAAGGGTAGTGGCTGTAATTGCTGGCGGCCAGCAGCAAGGCCCCGGCCTGGGCGGCGTCGTTCTTGGACGCGGAGAGGGTGACCGCATCCAGGCCCGCCAGGGCACGGACGTAGTTGACGGTGTTGAGGCCGTTCTGGAGGAAGGCGTCATTGAGGGAGCCCTGGGCATAGGGGGCGCCGGAGGACGGTATCTGGGCATAGGCAGAGCCGGAGTAGCCGAAGTCGGCCAACGCCCGCAGCTGCTCGATCTCGGCCCACTCCGCTTCGGTGAAGAGGTCCGCCACCTGGGCGTCGGAGCCCTGGTCCAGGCTGCGCAGGATGAGGACCACGGCCTCCTCCCGGGAGAGGGAGTCCCGCAGGTGCAGGGAGCCGCCGTAGCCCTCCATGAGACCGGCACCCACGATGTCAATGACGCCCTGTTTGGCCCAGGCGGGGATGGAGCCCTCACTGCCCGAGTCCAGCAGCTGCGCCACACCGCCCACCTTCTGGGGCAGGACGGCGCCGCACTTGTCCATGATCCGGCTGACGAGGGTGCAGACCTCCATGCGGGTGATGGTGCGGTAGGGGTCAAACTCCGTGGCGGAGACGCCGTTGATGAGGCCCGCCTTCCAGGCGGCTGCCACATAGGACCTGCTCTTGTAGGGCAGGTCGGTGAAGGGACAGTCGGCTACGTCGAAGTCCAGGGTGAGGCCCAGCTCACGGGCGACCTTGGCCGCCAGCACGGCGAACTCATGCCGGGTGATGTCCCCCTTAAGGTCGGCCTCCATGTAGTAGGACATCAAAAGGCCCATGTCCTCCGCCCGCTGCAGGTCGGCGGCGGCCCATCCGGAGTACTGGGTGTAGTATTCGCTCAGCGCCTCTGCGGGCATGACGCCCGCCGCGCCGACGGTAAGGCTCAGTGCTAGGGCGGCGGCGGCAAAGCGCCGTCCAAAGAATTTCCACCGCATAGAAGAATCCTCCCTTTCACCTTTGATTTGCCGGGAAGAGATTACACCTGGATCTGTTCCATAATAAACGCTTCGATGACGTCGCCGATCTTCACGTCGCCGTACTTTTCAATGGTAATGCCGCACTCATAGCCCTGGGCGACCTCCTTGACGTCGTCCTTGAAGCGCTTGAGGGTGGCGATGACGCCCTCGTGGATGACGATGTTTTCCCGCATGAGCCGCAGCTGGGCGCCGCGCTGGATCTTGCCTTCGGTGACGTAGCAACCGGCCACGATGCCTGCGCCGGTGATCTTGAAGACCTCCCGCACCTCAGCCTGGCCCAGGGCCACCTCCCGGAACTTGGGAGCCAGCATGCCCTTCATGGCGGTCTCGATCTCTTCAATGGCGTCATAGATCACGCGGTACATCCGCATATCCACGCCCAGCCGGGCGGCGTTGTCCCGGGCGTTGTTGTCGGGACGGACGTTGAAGCCCACAATGATGGCCCCGGAGGTGGCGGCCAGCATCACATCGCTCTCGCTGATGGCGCCAACGGCGCTGTGGATGACCCGGACCCGGACCTCCTCGTTGGAGAGCTTCTCCAGGGAGGACTTCACCGCCTCGGCGCTGCCCTGAACGTCGGCCTTGACGATGATGTTCAGATCCTTCATCTCGCCGGCCTGGATCTGGCTGAACAGATCGTCCAGGGAGACCTTCTGCTTCACGCCGCCGGTGGTGAGGGTTTTCTGCTCATGCTTGCGCTGCTCCACCAGCTCACGGGCCATGCGCTCGTCGGCCACGGCGTGGAAGTCGTCGCCTGCGCCGGGCACTTCGCTCATGCCGATGATCTCCACAGGCACCGAGGGACCCGCCTGGGTGACCTTTCTGCCGGTGTGGTCCGTCATGGCGCGCACGCGGCCCACGGCAGTGCCGGCGATGATCACGTCGCCCTGGTGAAGGGTGCCGTTTTGCACCAGCAGGGTGGCGATGGGGCCGCGGCCCTTGTCCAGCCGGGCCTCGATGACGGCACCGTGGGCGGAGCGGTTGGGGTTGGCCTTGAGCTCCTGCATCTCGGCGGTGAGCACCACCATGTCCAGCAGGTTGTCGATGCCCATGCCGGTCTTGGCCGAGATAGGGCAGATGATGGTCTCGCCGCCCCACTCCTCGGGCACCAGCTCGTAGGCGGTGAGCTGCTCCTTGATGCGGTCGGGGTTGGCGTCGGGCTTATCCATTTTGTTGATGGCCACGATGATGGGGATGCCCGCGGCCTTGGCGTGGCTGATGGACTCCACCGTCTGGGGCATGATGCCGTCGTCGGCGGCCACGACCAGGATGGCGATGTCGGTGATCATGGCGCCCCGGGCCCGCATGGCGGTAAAGGCCTCGTGGCCGGGGGTGTCCAGGAAGGTGACCGGCTTGCCCTGGACTTCCACCTGGTAGGCGCCGATATGCTGGGTAATGCCGCCGGCCTCTCCGGCGGCCACATGGCTGTCCCGGATATAGTCCAGCAGGGAGGTCTTGCCGTGGTCCACGTGGCCCATGACCACCACCACGGGGGCCCGGGGCACCAGGTCCTCGGCCTTGTCCTCGGCGGTGTCGATGAGCTTCTCCTCGATGGTGACGATGACCTCCTTCTCCACCTTGCAGCCCATCTCCTCGGCGATGATGGCGGCGGTGTCGAAATCGATGATCTCGCTCAGAGAGGCCATGACGCCGTTTTTCATCAGGCACTTGACCACCTCGGCGCCGGTCTTCTTCATGCGGGAGGCCAGCTCGCCCACGGCGATCTCGTCGGGGATCTTGACCACGGTGGGGTGCTTCTTGGCGATCTCGGCCTGGAGACGGCGCATCTTCTCCTGCTCCTCGGCCCGGCGCTTGTTGCCCTGGAAGCCGCCGCCCCGGCGCTGGCCCCGGCCCTGGAACTTCTGCTTGCCGGCCTGCATATGGGGGTTCTGGGTGCGCTGGGAGGCGATGTTCTCCAGCCGCTCGTCGTACTTGTCCAGGTTCACGTTGGTGGCCTTGCGGGTGTCTACCACCTTCTTCTCGGGCACCCGGGTGGCGCTGCGGGGCGCGCTCTCCTGCTGAGGCGCCTTGGGCGCGCTGCCCTCCCCGCTCTGAGCGGGAGCGGCGCTCTTGGCTGCGTCGCCGCCCTGGGCGGGCGCGGCGGCGTGGTCAGCGGCCTTGGCCGCAGGCTGCGCCTTGGGCGCGGCGGCCGGGGCCTTGGGCTCATGGTAGACCTCGGCAAAGACGCTCTCGATGCTCTCGATCTCGTTGTGCTGGGTCAGATACTCAAAGATCAGGGAGAGCTCCTTGTCCTCCAGCACCTGCATATGGTTCTTGGGCGCTGTGGCGTAGGCGGTGAGAATATCGGCGATCTCCTTAGAATTTTTGCCAAAGTCCTTGGCAACCTCATGCACACGGTATTTGTTCAGCAAATAAGCCACCTCCATAGGGACTTGCGCCAATAGGGAAACGGAAGGACCTCCTTCCCCTTTCCTATTGGAACAAGTCCGTTCAATACAGTTACGAATGGTACGCACTCTCGGCCCATCACGGCTTCTTCCGGGGGCCGGAGGGGAAGGAAAGCTTCCCCTTGACGGTAAGGGTGCCGCCCTTGGGGGCGGGGCCCTTCTTCACATAGGTCCTGGCGGGCTTTTCCTTCCCGGCGGGCGGTTCCGGCGCTCTGGCGGGCGGGGCCCAGGGCTTCTTGTTTTTCTGGAGCTTTTTCTCGTGGGCACGCTGCTCCTTCTGTCGTTCCAGGGCCTTTTGGGCCTTGCCGCTCAGGGCCTGGGCCAGCTCGCCGTAAGTCTCGCTGTCCAGGGCGGAGAGCTTGGCGGCCATGGACGAGGCCAGCCCCACGTCGGTAAAGGCGGCCATGGCGCAGGTGCTCCGCCCCAGGGCGGCGCCCAGCTGGGCCTTGGTAAAGGGGACGCGCACCCAGGGCACGTTGCCCGCCTGGGCGAAGTGTGCGGCCCGGCGGCAGGTGTTGTCGGCGGCGTCGGCGGCCACCAGGATGAGCCTGGCGTGCCGGGCGCGGGCAGCGGCGCCCACCGGCTCCTCGCCCACCTCCAGCCGGCCCGCCTTCTTGGCAAGGCCCACCAGGGAGAGAAGGTTTCCGCTCATGTCTCGCCACCTCCCCGGGCCATCTGTTCCTCCAGTGCCTCCCACACCTCTGGGGGCAGCTGAGTGGAGAAGGCGCGCTCCAGGGAGCGGGACTTGCGCACCTTTTTCAGGCACTCGCCGCTGGGACAGACATAGGCGCCCCGGCCCGGCTTCTTGCCCCGAAAGTCCAGGGAGATCTCCCCCTCGGGGCTTCTGACCACCCGGATCAGCTCGCCCTTGGGCTTCATCTCCCGGCAGCCCAGACATTGGCGCATGGGGATCTTTTTGGGCATCCTTCCCGCCTCCTTTCCGTCGGCCGGGGACGGTGTCCCCGGCCCGTTATAAATCGCGCTGATGGCGGATCAGGCCTGGATCTCCTCCTGCTGATCCTGATCCTCGATGACCACATCCTCCTCCAGGGGCTCCTCGTCCTCGGGGGCGGAGGCGGGCTTGATGTCGATCTTGAAGCCGGTGAGCTTGGCGGCCAGACGGGCGTTCTGCCCCTCCTTGCCGATGGCCAGGGAGAGCTGGTCGTCAGGCACTACTACCCGGCAGCTCTTGCCGTCGCTCAGGGTGGTGACGCTGATCACATCGGCGGGGGAGAGGGCGGCGGCCACATACTCGGCGGGATCGTCGGAATACTTGACGATGTCCACCTTCTCGCCCCTGAGCTCCTCCACAATATTGTTCACCCGCTGGCCACGGGGACCCACGCAGGCGCCGATGGGGTCCACATTGGGGTCGGCGGACCAGACGGCCAGCTTGGTGCGGCTGCCCGCCTCCCGGGCGATGGACTTGACCTCCACGGTGCCGTCGTAAATCTCGGGCACTTCAAGCTCGAACAGACGCTTGACAAGGCCCGGATGGGTACGGGAGATGAGGACCTGGGGCCCCTTGGTGGACCGGCGGACCTCCACCACATACACCTTGAGCCGGTCTCCCTCCCGGTAGGTCTCGCCCTTGACCTGCTCTCCGGCAGAGAGGAAGGCGTCGGTGGCCTCGTTGCCCGAGCCGATGCGCAGGCTCACCGCACCCGAGCGGGGGTCGATGCGGGTGATGACGCCGGTGAGCAGCTCGTGCTCCTTGGAGGAGAACTCATCGTAAATCATGCCCCGTTCGGCCTCCCGCATACCCTGGATGATCACCTGGCGGGCGGTCTGGGCGGCGATGCGGCCGAAGTTGCGGGGCTTGATCTCCATACGCACCAGGTCGCCCAGCTGGGCGTGGGGCAGGGAGAGACGGGCCTCCTCCAGGCTGATCTCAGTGAACTCGTTGTCCACCGTCTCCACCACGTCCTTCTTGATGAACATGCGCACCGAGGCGTGCTCCTCGTCGGCCTCCACGGTCACGTTGTCGCCGATGCCCTCGTGGTCCCGCTTATAGGCGGACACCAGAGCCTGGGTGATCTTGTCGAGCATGTAGGCCTTGGGAATGCCCCGCTCCTTCTCGATCATGTTGATGGCGGCGAAGAACTCGGGCGCGTCCAGCTCATTGGACTTCTGTGCCTTTGCATTTCGTTTGGGCATAATATCTGATTCTCCTTAACAGGCCCGGGGCCCAGTTTTTTCTACGGTTCAAAACGACACGGCCAGGCGGACCTGGGCCACGTCCTTCTTAGGAAAGGTGACGGCCCCGCCGGGGAGCTCCACCGTCACGTCGCCGTTTTCATAGCCTTTCAAGAGACCGGAGTGGTCCTTGCGGCCCTCCAGGGGCCGGTAGAGCCGCACGTCCACCTGGCTGCCCAGAAAGGCGGCGAAATGCTCCGGGCGCTTGAGCACCCGGTCCAGCCCCGCCGAGGACACCTCCAGGGTGTAGCTGCCCTCAATGGGGTCGGCCTCATCCAGGGCGTCGCTCAGAGGGCGGCTCACCGCCTCGCAGTCGTTGATGTCTACGCCGCCGTCCTTGTCGATATACACCCGGAGAAACCACTCCCCGGCCTCCTTGACGTACTCCACGTCCCACAGAGTGCAGCCGTTTTGCTCGATGATGGGCCGGGCCAGAGCGGCGGTGATGTCGGTGACTTTCGCCATGGGAAGGACTCCTCTCCCTGGAACTTCCAGAAAAATCCACAAGTGATTTTTTCAATCAAAAAGAGCGGAGACAAGCCCCACTCTTACCATAACGATCCTATACTAACGTAGCAAGTGTACCACACGCAGAGCCCGAATGCAAGCCTTTCATGAATTTTTTCACCCTCCAGCAGGGGTTTTCCGTACCTGAGGCGACTTCCGCTCCGGGCGGTGGGAACGCAGGGAGAAAAAGATTGTAAGGGTGATGACTTTTTGATAAAATGAAATAAATCGGCTTCATTTGCAAAATTAGTTTACCCAACCGAGGTGAGTCCATGCGCTATCAAAAAGTGTACCGCTACCTGCTGGCCTTTGCAGGTGTGCTGGCCCTGCTGGGCCTGCTGCTGGACCGGCCGGAGAACATCCCGGGAGGACTTTGGAAGATCCTCATTACGGAGGACTCCCTGATCACCGACTATGTGGCCATCGCCGGACCGGGGGCGGCCTTTGTCAATGCCGCGCTGGTGACGGCGGTGAGCGTGCTGGTGCTCCGGCTGGCCAAGGAGTCTCCCAACGGCTACACCCTGGTGGAGATCGGCCTGATGGCGGGCTTTGCCCTGTTCGGCAAGAACCTTATGAACATCTGGCCCATCATTCTGGGCGCCTGGCTTTATGCAAAGGCCAGGCGGGAACCGTTCTCCCGGTATGCCTCGGTGGCGCTGCTGGCCACCTCCCTTTCGCCGGTGGTCAGCTTCCTGTGCCTGTCCGGCAACGGTTGGACGGGCTGGGTGGCCGGTATCCTGGTGGGAGCGGGCATCGGCTTCATCCTGCCGCCCCTGTCCGCCTATACCTTCCGCATCCAAAACGGCATGAACCTCTATAACATGGGCTTTGCCTGCGGGCTGCTGGCCATGATGCTGGTGCCGGTGCTCTCATCCCTGGGCCACGCCCCCACCACCGCCCATCACTGGGCCACCGGGTACGACCTGCCCCTGGGGCTGGCGCTGGGCGGACTGTGTGCCTTTCTGATCCTGTCTGCGTTCCTTTTCACCAAAAAGCCCGCATGGTCGGTGTGGGCGGGCTACCGCCGTCTGCTCCAGACCACCGGCCGGGCCCCCAGCGACTATCTGCGGATGTTCGGCCATGAGCCGGTGCTGATGAACATGGGGGTCAACGGCCTGATCGGCATGGCCTTCATCCTCCTCTCCGGCGGGGACCTCAACGGGCCCACCCTGGGGGGTATCTTCACCATCATGGGCTTTTCCGCCTTTGGAAAGCACGCCCGCAATATCGTGCCCGTCATGTTCGGGGTCTTTCTGGGCAGCCTGCTCATGCAGTGGTCCATCCACGACAGCGCCGTGCAGCTGGCCTGCCTGTTCTGCACCACCCTGGCCCCCATCTCGGGGTACTTCGGCTGGCCCTTCGGCGTGCTGGCGGGCTTTCTCCACTCCTCGGTGGTCCTCCACGCCGGCACGCCGGTGGAGGGCATCAACCTCTATAATAACGGCTTTTCCGGCGGCCTCATCGCCATCGTTCTCTATCCCATTATCACCTCAGCCATCCGGCACCGCCGGCCCGTGATCCAGGACGAGGACTACTTCGACGCCCTGGAGGAGGACGCCCCCATCACGCCGCCGCCCCCCATGGAGGAGAAGCACAGCGGCGAGGAGCCGGAGAACGTCCCGGAGGAGCGCGACGACGGATGATGTCCATATCCGCACTCTGACGAAACACAAAAAGGTCCCCGGCCCATTTGGGCCGGGGACCTCGCTTTATGGGTTTGGTTTGGCACAGAGGGGAGGAGTCTCAGCCCTCCTCATCCTGCATGGCCTTGGCAGCGGCGATAGCTTTCGCGCCCCAAAAAGCGGAGGCTTTTTGGGGACCCCGCACTTGATCTGCTCGGGCGGAATGAATCCGCCCGGCATCAAGGTTTTGCCTGGCGGCAAAACGCTTGGGACGCCGCACCTGCGGCGTCAGCCGAGGGGGGAGGAGCCTCAGCCTTCCTCGTCCTGCATGGCCTTGGCCGCAGCGATGGCCTTTTCCTGGGCGGCGGGGGTGGCGTCCTCGTAGCGGACGAAGTGGAAGGTGAAGGAGCCCCGGCCCTGGGTCATGGACCGCAGGTCGATGGCGTAGCGGCTCATCTCGGCCATGGGCACCTCGGCCTCCACCACCTGGTTGCCCTCGTGGTCGGGGTTCATGCCCATAACGCGGCCCCGGCGCTTGTTGAGGTCGCCGATGATGTCGCCCATGTAGCTGTCGGGAATGGTGACCTTCAGCTCGCCGATGGGCTCCAGCAGCACGGGGTTGGCCTGGGGCATACCGGCCTTGTAGGCCAGCTGTACAGCGGTCTTGAAGGCCATTTCCGAAGAGTCCACCGGGTGGTAGGAGCCGTCGAAGAGGGTGGCCTTCAGGTAGACCACCGGGTAGCCGGCCAGCACGCCGTGGAGTACCGCCTCCCGCATGCCCTTCTCCACCGCGGGGAAGTAGTTCTTGGGCACGGCGCCGCCCACGACCTCCTCGCAGAACTCCAGCTCCTCGCTCTCGCCGGGCTCGAAGCGCATCCACACGTCGCCGAACTGGCCGTGGCCGCCGGTCTGCTTCTTGTGGCGGCCCTGGACCTCCACCTTCTTGCGGATCTTCTCACGGTAGGCCACCCGGGGCTCGGAGAGCTCGGCGTCCACGCCGAAGCGGCTCTTGAGCCGGGAGACGATCACGTCCATCTGCATGTCGCCGGCGCCGGAGACCACCATCTGCCGGGTCTCGGCATTGTTGACCCAGGTGAAGGAGGGGTCTTCCTCAGAGAGACGGGTGAGGCCGGCGGCGATCTTGTCCTCCTGGCCCTTGACCTTGGGGGTCACCGCCACGGAGTAGCAGGGCTCGGGGAAGTCGATGGGCTCCAGTTTGACTACCTTGCGGGCGTCACACAGGGTGTCGCCGGTGCGCAGTTTGTCCATTTTGGCCACGGCGCCGATGTCGCCGCACTGCAGCTCCTTGACCTCCTCGGCCTTTTTGCCCTTCATCACATACAGTCTACCCAGCTTCTCGGTGGCGCCGGTGCGGGGGTTGACCAGGGACATATCGGGCTTGATGGAGCCGGAGACCACCTTGAGGTAGGAGTACTTGCCGTACTGGTCGGAGACGGTCTTGAACACATAGGCCGCGGGCAGGGCGCCGGGGGCGGCCACGAACTCGCTGATCTCGCCGTCGGCGTTCTCGCCCATGAGAGGCTGGCCCTCCAGGGGGTTGGGCAGCAGCTCCACGATGGTGTCCAGCAGCATGCGGGTGCCCAGGCCAGAGTAGGCGCTGCCGCAGACCACGGGGAAGAGGGAGAGGTCCTTCACGCCCTGGCGCAGGCCCTGGATCATCTCGGCGTAGGTGAAGTCCTCGCCGGCGAAGAACTTGTCCATGAAGGCCTCGCTGGTCTCGGCCACCGACTCCTTGAGCCGCTCATAGAGCTCGTCGAGCACGCTCAGCTTATCCTCGGGCACCTCGATCTCGATGCGCTCGCCCTTCTCACCCATCTCGAAGGCCCGCTTCTGGAGCACGTCGATGATGCCGATGACCTTCTTGCTCTTATCCCAGATGGGGGCCACCACCGGGGCGATGTTCTTGCCGAAGCGCTCGCGCAGGGTGTTGAAGGCGGCGTTATAATCGGAATTTTCCTCGTCGGTCTTGGAGATGTAGAGGATGCGGGGGAGGCGACGCTTCTCGCAGTACTTCCACGCCTTCTCCGCGCCCACGCTCATGCCGGCCTTGGCCGAGCAGACGATGACGGCGGCGTCGGAGACCTGAAGGGCCTCCATCACCTCGCCGGTGAAGTCGAAGTAGCCGGGAGTGTCCAGCACGTTGATCTTGCTGCCGTTATACTCCACGGGAGCCACCGACAGGGAGATGGAAATCTGACGGCGGTTCTCCTCGGGATCATAGTCACAAACGGTGTTCCCGTCGGCGGTCTTGCCCAGCCGGTCGGTCCCGCCGGTGAGATAGAGCATGCTCTCTGCCAGGGAGGTCTTTCCGTTTCCGCCGTGCCCCAGCAGGCAGATGTTGCGGATGTTTTGCGCGGAATAACTCATCATCGTTTCCACTCCTTACTATTTGGGTTGCGACAGCGCCGGACCCCGCTGGGGCCTCAGCGGCTATGTTAGGCATTATACACCAATGGAGCCGCCATGACAACTGAAAATTTATCAAAAAGGCAAAGGGACGCGGGGGCGGGGGATTGATTTGAGGGGGAATATCCCGTACAATGAGATTGGAAGAGACAGGCGGCCCCCTGTGCCGGAAAGGAGAAGAGAGATGGACCGGAAGATCGGAAAACGGGCGATGAGCGCTGTGCTCGTGCTGCTGTTGGCCGGATGCACGCCCGCGCCATCCGCATCGGAGACGCCTTCCCCTGCGCCCAGCGTGTCAGTGACGCCCTCGCCCGCGGTAACGGTGACACCCTCCCCTGCGCCAACGGCGTCGATGACGCCCTCCCCCGCGCCCAGTGCGTCATTGACGCCCTCGCCTGTGCCCACGGCGTCAGTGACGCCCTCCACCGACCCACAGCCCACCCAGGCCCAGCCGCCCCTGGGACAGGAGGAGCTGGCCGTATCCGTTCCCGATTTTCTGGACGAGGAGCAGCAGGACCTCTACCGGCGGGCGTGGAGCGTCTATGTCCACGTCTTCGGTCTGGATACCACGGGGGTGGAGTATGCTGAGCAGTACCCCGGCGACTTTCCGTCAGAGCCCTATGAGTCCTTTGAGGAGGGCGGGTACACCTACCTGTACGCCAAGGGCCTCTACCGGGACTGGGTGGACTTCGACGCCCTGCTCCGCGGGGTGTTCACCGACTCCTTTATCCTGGAGCACAACTATCTGGGCGGGGAGCAGAAGATTTATATGGAGAAGGACGGCAGGCTGTGCTTCGTGGCTGCCAGCAAGGGCGGGCGCTACTGGCAAAATGGGTATTTCCCCGACACCTTCGAGCTTCTCTACCGCTCGGAAAACGAGATCAGCTTCTATCTGGTGGGCTATTACTCCTATACCTACCCCCTGGAGGGAGAGAGCGCGGAGGCGCGCGAGGCGCGGCTGAAGGCGGGGTACGAGTATGCCCTGCGCTTCCCCATCACCATGGTGCGCACCGAGGCGGGCTGGCGCTTCGACACCTTCTACGACACCTCCATAGACGAGGGGGACTATCCCGGCGGAACGAGCTCTCCCGGCGCGGCCGACGCCGAGCGGGCTATGATCACCGTTCTGGGCCTGGACATCATGGGCCGGGCCCTGGACGAGTTGCCGGAGGATTTCCGCGCCGAGCTTGCGCGGGGCGGGGAGGAGCGGCTGCTGGAGACCCGGCCGGACCTGGCCTCCCCCTGGGTCATCACCACCTACACCGCCCCCGGCCTGGAGGTGCAGACCGTGCGCCTGGACTGGGAGCACCCGGAGGACTGGGTGGCGGGGATCGCAGACGGGCAGTCGGTGTACGAGGCGTTCATGGAGGCCGCCGGGGAGCAGGGCGGGCCCCAGCGGGAATTCGTCTGCACGCTGCGGCTCACCGACGATACCTACTCCACCGTGCCCGGCCTGCGGGTGGGAGACAGCCTGGAACGGGCGGCGGAGCTGGGCTACCCGGCCTCGGAGGGCGGCTTTGAGATGGCGGCCACGCTGGCCACCGGGGAATTTGCCGCCACGGACGAGGTGGTGACGGAGATCCGGCTTACCGACGGATGGCGCACCTGCGGCAATATTTTCTGGTAAAACCGCCGGAGACTGAGATACTAAGGATAAACGGCCCCGCCGGAGGGCGGGAGAAGGAGCGCATATGGCAAAAGAGAAGAGCGAGAACGGGAAGGCCCGCCTCCAGGGCCGGTATCAGGCCACGGGCCGGGGCTTTGGCTTTCTGATTCCGGAGGAGGGCGTGCCGGGACAGGAGGACTTCTTCGTGCCGCCCCGTGAGGAGGGCGCGGCCTGGGACGGGGACAGGGTGGAGGCCGTGCTGGAGGAGGACGCGCCGGGCCGGGAGGGCCGCCCCACCGCCCGGGTGGTCAAGGTGCTGGAGCGGGCCAACCGCACGGTGATCGGGGTGCTGTACCGCCAGGGGCGGGAGGTGTGGCTCAAGCCCACCTCGGACAAGCTGCGCGAGAGCGTCAAGGTGCTGGGCAAGCTCCACGGCGTGGGCACCGGAGAGCGTGCGGCGGTGGAGATGCGCAGCTACGGCACCGCCAAGCTGCCCCCCACCGGCGCCCTGCGGGAGACCTTCGGCCGGGACGGCACGCGGGAGGCCTCCGCCGCCGCCATCCTCTACCAGTACGACATCGACGAGGCCTTTCCGCCCGCCGTCCTGGATGAGGCCCAGCGCGCCCCCGGACAGGTGGAGAGCGACGCCCTCGCCGCTCGGCTGGACCTGCGGGAGGAGACCATCATCACCATTGACGGGGAGAGCGCCAAGGACCTGGACGACGCGGTGAGCCTCACCCGGGACGCCGGGGGCCGGTGGGTCCTGGGGGTCCACATCGCCGACGTGAGCCACTATGTCACCGAGAAGTCGGCTCTGGACGCCGAGGCCTTTGAGCGGGGCACCTCGGTCTACTTTGCCGACCGGGTCATCCCCATGCTGCCCCAGGCCCTCTCCAACGGCATCTGCTCCCTCAACCCCCACGTGGACCGGCTGACCCTCTCCTGCCTGATGACAGTCGGGGAGGACGGGGCGGTCCTCTCCCACAGCATCCACAAGAGCGTCATCCGCTCCACCGAGCGCATGACCTATACGGACTGCAACGCGCTGCTCGCTGGAGAGGACAGGGACCTGGAGGAGCGGTACGCCCATATCCTGCCCATGCTCCGGGACATGGCGGTCCTGGCCGGAAAACTGGAGCGGCGGCGGCAGCTGCGGGGCAGCCTGGACATCGAGAGCAGCGAGAGCTATATCATCTGCGACGAGGCCGGCCGTCCGGTGGACATAGCGGCCCGGAAGCAGGGGGTGAGCGAGAAGCTCATCGAGTCTTTCATGCTCCTGGCCAATGAGACGGTGGCCAAGCACCTGTGCGACCTGGGCAAGCCTGCGGTCTACCGGGTCCACGAGAAGCCCTCCACGGACAAGGCCGAGGGCCTCAAGACCATGCTTGCCCCCTTTGGGTACACCATTGCGGAAGCTGACCACTTTACCCTCCAGAAGATCCTTGACGACGTCCGGGGCAAGCCGGAGGCTCCCGTCGTCTCCGCCATCGTCCTGCGCTCCATGATGAAGGCCCGGTATGACGTGCGCAACCTGGGCCACTTCGGCCTGGCCGCCAAATATTACTGCCACTTCACAAGCCCCATCCGTCGCTATCCTGACCTGATGGTCCACCGTATCCTGAGCCAGGTGATCGCCGACGGAGAGGCCGGGGAGGGGCGGACCATGCCATGGGAGAAGCGCCTGTCCGCCGCCGCGGCCCGGGCCGCAGAGCAGTCCTCCCAGCGGGAGATCGCCGCCCAGAACGCCGAGCGGGAGATCGAGAAGCTCTATATGGCCGAGTATATGGCCGCCCATGTGGGGGAGACCATGGCGGGGACGGTGTCTGGCGTGACCCGGTCGGGGCTGTTCGTGGCCCTGGAGAGCGGCGTGGAGGGCTTTTTGCCCCTGTCCGCCCTGCCCGGGGACCGCTGGCACCACGACGAGGAGCGCATGACCCTCCGGGGGGAGCACACCGGACAGGTGTTCTCCTTCGGCATGGCCCTGGCCGTGGTGTGCGCCGCCGCAGATCCGGCCAGCGGGGAGATCACCTTCATCCTCCCCGGCGGAGAACTTCCCAGGCAAGAGCCGGAGAACAAGGGGCGCAGGAGCTTTCGGGAGCGCAAACCCAAGCCGCAGCCCAAGGCCAAGCCGCCCAGGCACAAGCCGGGCAAGCGCCGCGGAGGGCGGCGGTAAAGCCGAATGTCCCGCTGGTGGGGCCGTTTGTCCAAAGCAGGTGGACAGACGGCCCCACTTTCTATATACTGGAACCGAAAGGGAGGGGGAAGCATGGAGGTCAGGATACAGATCGACCCGGGCTGTGAGGGCGTGTCCGTGACCATTACGGCCGGCGCCCTTACCGACGAGGTGAAGGCCCTGGCCCGGCGGCTGGAGGGCGGGGAGACGCTCCTGGGCTGGCGGGACGGAGAGGCCTTTCCGCTCCCGGCGGAGGAGCTGCTCCGGTGCTACGGGGAGGACAAGGGGGTCAAGGCCCAGACCGCCAGCGGCGTGTTCGACCTGAGGGAGCGGCTCTACGAGCTGGAGGGGCGGCTTGACCGGCACACCTTTGTGCGCATCTCCCAGTCGGAGATCGTGAACCTTCACAAGGTCACCGCCCTGGACCTGAAGCTGACGGGCACCATCAAAATGACCCTGGCGGGGGGCACGGTGTGCTATGTGTCCCGGCGGTATGTGAAAAAGATCAAGGAAGCTCTTGGACTGTGAGAGGAGGGAAGAGCATGACGGAGATACGCAGACAGTGGCTCATCCGCATTTTTCTGGGTGGACTCATTGGCGTGGCCGTTCTCGTCCCCCTGGGCGGCCTCTTCAACGACCTGGTGAGCGGCGGCCTCATCGCCATGGGAAACCACACCCCCTTCCGACTGGTGAGCTATGACCTGGAGCGGCTCACCGGCTCGGTCCCCCTGGCCCTGGCCGCAGAGCTGCTGCTCTACTTCCTGATGGGGGCGGTGGTGGGCCTTTCCACCCTGCCCTTTGCCGACGGGGGAAAGGCGCTGGTGCTGCGCTCCCTGGCCCACTTCGCCGCCACCGCCGCTGTTTTTGCCGCACTGGTGGTCCTGTGCGGGTGGAACTGGGGGGAGATTTTGCCCCTTGCCATCTACCTGGGGCTTTTGTCGGCGGTCTACCTGCTCATCTGGCTGTGCCGCTGGGTGGGGTGGTACCTGGAGCTGGCCGCCATGCGGAGAAAGCTGGGTCTCGTCCCCAAAAGAGAGAAGAAAGGAGAGAACGACCGTGAAGCGTGATGTGAGACTTTATAATGTGCTCTTTCCCGTCTGGATCCTCTACTTCTTTCCGCAGCTGTGGGTCATCGTCGTCCCCGGCAACCTTGTGATCGACTGCCTGGTGCTCTTCCTCACGCTGCTGGCCCTCCGCCACCGGGACAAGAAGGGGGTCATGAAAACGCTCTGGTGGCGGTTCTGGCTGCTGGGCTTCGCCGCCGACTTCATCGGGACCCTCTGGCTCACCGGTATCTGGCTGCTGGCCAGCCTTACCCAGCAGACGCTGCCCTGGTTTTCCGAGATCTTCAGCGGCGCCTATCTCAACCCCTTCCGGTCCCTCCCCGGGTTTATGCTCATCTTCTCCGGCGTGGTCCTGGCGGGAGTGTGCATCTACTTCTTTGACAAGCTGGCCATGAGAAGGTGCGGCCTGCTCACCGGGCGCGAAAAGCACGTGGTGGCCCTCACCATGGCCATCGTCACCGCACCCTGGACCTTTTTGATCCCACTCTACATCGGGTGATGCACGGCTCCCCCTTGCAAAATACGAAGAAAGCGGCTATACTTTAGGGACAACATACCGAGGATCAAGGGGGATTCACTTTGGAACGCACCAAAATCGCGCAGATTTTCGCCGACCAGGAGCGCTTTGGCGCGCAGACGGTCACCGTCTGCGGCTGGGCCCGCACCATCCGGGACATGAAGACCTTCGGCTTTATCGAGCTCAACGACGGCTCCTGCTTCCGCAACCTTCAGATCGTCATGGACGCGGGCGTGCTGGCCAATTACAAGGAGATCGCCGCCCAGAACGTGGGCGCCGCCCTGTCCGTCACCGGCACGGTGGTCCTCACCCCCGAGGCCAAGCAGCCTCTGGAGGTCAAGGCCGCCTCCATCGCTGTGGAGGGCCCCTCCACCCCTGACTATCCCCTGCAGAAGAAGCGCCACAGCGTGGAGTACCTGCGCACCATCGCTCACCTGCGGCCCCGCACCAACCTCTTCTCCGCCGCCTTCCGGGTGCGCAGCGTGGCCGCCCACGCCATCCACACTTTCTTCCAGGACCGGGGCTTTGTCTACGTCCACACCCCCATCATCACCGCCAGCGACTGCGAGGGCGCCGGTGAGATGTTCCGGGTCACCACCCTGGACCTGGAGAACCTGCCCCGCACCGAGGACGGCAGCGTGGATTACAGCCAGGACTTCTTCGGCAAGAGTGCCAACCTGACCGTTTCCGGCCAGCTCAACGCCGAGAACTTCGCCATGGCCTTCGGGGATGTGTATACCTTCGGCCCCACCTTCCGGGCCGAGAAGTCCAACACCACCCGCCACGCCGCCGAGTTCTGGATGATCGAGCCGGAGATGGCCTTCTGCGACCTCCAGGGCGACATGGACGTGGCCGAGCAGATGATCAAGTTCATCATCAACACCGTCATGGCCAAGTGCCCCGACGAGATGGATTTCTTCAACTCCTTCGTGGACAAGGGCCTCAAGGAGCGGCTCACCCATGTGGCATCCTCCGACTTTGGCCGGGTGAGCTACACCGAGGCCATCGAGCTGCTCAAGCCCAACAACGACAAGTTCGAGTACAAGGTGGAGTGGGGCTGCGACCTGCAGACTGAGCATGAGCGCTACCTCACCGAGCAGATTTTCAAGAAGCCCGTCTTCGTCACCGACTACCCCAAGGACATCAAGGCCTTCTATATGCGCCTCAACGACGACGGCAAGACCGTGGCCGCTGCCGACTGCCTGGTGCCCGGCATCGGGGAGATCATCGGCGGCTCCCAGCGCGAGGAGCGGCTCAGTGTGCTGGAAAACCGCATCAAGGAGCTGGGTATGAATCCCGAGGATTACTGGTGGTACCTGGACCTGCGGCGCTACGGCGGCTGCAAACACGCCGGTTTCGGCCTGGGCTTCGAGCGGATGGTCATGTACCTCACCGGCATCGGCAATATCCGCGACGTCCTTCCCCACCCCAGAACGGTGGGCAACGCGGATTTCTAATGTAAGAAGTAAGAGGCCCCGGCGATCTTCTCCAGCGTTTGGGGGAAGGACGTCGGGGCCCCATCTTGGATGGGGCGGCGCGGCGCGCCGTACAAGCGTTTTGGGCCACAGGCCCAAAACCTTGGTCCGGGGCAATTCATTTGCCCCGGGCAAATGAAAAATGGGGTCCCCGGCAGGGCGTGCCCCGCTGGGGCCTTCCTCACCCCCGCACCGTCGGCAACGCGGATTTCTAAACGAAAAAGGAGTGGGAGCTTACAAAGCTCCCGCTCCTTTTTTCGTTTATGCCTCCATGTGCCGGCCCAGGAAGCCGGCGATGGTCTGGGCCAGCTTGTAATCGGTCTCGCTGCCCTCAGTGTCGGCGTCGGTGCTCACGAAGAGCACGCAGCCCAGCACGTCCCCCTCGGAGAGGATGGGAGCGGCGGTGACGACGCTGTACCGGTCGGCGTCCTCACAGACGGGGAGGGGAGCCTGTCCGGCCTTGTGCTGATAGATTTGGCGCCCCTCCATGAGCTGCTCCAGCTCGCCGGAGATGCGCTTGTCCACCAGGTCCCGGCGGGGCGCGCCGGACACGGCGATGCAGGCGTCCCGGTCGGTGATGACGGCCACCTGCCCGGTGGTCTTGTTGAGCGTCTCGCACATCTGGGCGGCGAAATCGGAGAGTCCGCCCATGAGGGAGTACTTCTTGAAGATCACGCCCCCCTCCTTGTCGGTGTAGATCTCCAGAGGGTCGCCCTCTCGGATGCGCATGGTGCGGCGGATCTCCTTGGGAATGACTACCCGGCCCAGGTCGTCGATGCGCCGCACGATACCAGTTGCTTTCATATATCAAATTCCTCCTGCGGTTTCTTCGCTTTGACACGCTTTAGTATCCGCAGGTTTTTTCCAGCTATACCAGAAGAGACGATGGTTTCATCTGGATATCTGGAAGAAATTGCACCTACATTCGGGGCAACAGCGGGGACCAGATAGAGCATAAAAGCGGGAGGGAGCGGCAGGCTTTGCAAACGCGGGAAAATCGTGTATAATAATAGAACACGGACTGCCGCTCCCCACGGCGCGGAGCGGCCCAAGGAGGAAATGAGATGGAGCTTCTCATCAAAGATGCCCGGATCTACCAGGACGGGGCCTTCGTCCCCGGCGACCTGCTCATCCGGGACGGGAAGATCGCCGCGGTGGGAGCCGGGCTTTCGGCGCCGGAGGCCCAGGTGCTGCCCGCCCAGGGGCGGTACTGCGTCCCCGGCTTTCTGGACATCCACACCCACGGCGGCATGAACGTGGACGTGAACGCCGCCACGGAGGAGGACCTGCGGACCCTGGCCCGGTTTTTCGCCTCCCACGGTACCACCGGTTTTCTCACCAGCGTCCTCACCGATACCCAGGAGCAGACCGAGCTGTGCATCGACCGCATCACCCGGGCTATGGCCGCCCCCACCGGCGGTGCCCGCATCCTGGGCATCCACCTGGAGGGGCCCTTCCTGGCCTCTGCCTATAAGGGGGCCATGCCCGAGGAGCTGCTGCGCCGGGGGGACGCGGACTGGGTGCGGGCATGTCAGGCGCGCTCCGGCGGCGCCATCCGGTATATCACCGTCTCCCCCGAGGTGGAGGGCGTGCCCGAGCTGGTGAGCGCCATCAGTGGGGAGATCGCCGTGGCCATGGGCCACTCGGGGGCGGGGTATGACGCCGCCATGGACTGCGTGAAGCGGGGGGTGCGCTCCACCACCCACACCTTCAACGCCATGCGGCTGTTCCACCAGCACGAGCCGGCCATTATGGGCGCCGCCCTGGAGAGCGACGTCTACTGCGAGGCCATCTGCGACGGGCGGCACCTCCATCCGGGCAGCGTGCGCATGCTGCTCAAGTGCAAGGGCTATGACCGGGTGGTGGCGGTCACCGACAGCATCCAGGCCGCCGGCCTGCCCGATGGGTACTATAAGCTGGGCGTCAACGACGTGGTGGTGGAGAATGGGGACGCCAAGCTGGTCCGGGACGGCACCCGGGCGGGCAGCACCCTCACCACCGACCAGGCCCTGCGCAACCTGGTGAAGTTCACTGGCGAAGGTCTGGAGCGGGTGCTGCCGCTGCTCACGGAGAACCCCGCCGACCTGCTGCGTCTGCCCCAGAAGGGCCGCCTGCGCCCGGGCGCGGACGGCGACGCGGTGCTGCTCACCGACGAGCTGGAGGTGGCTGCCACCGTGGTGGCGGGCGAGGTAGTCTACACCCGCGCCTGAGGGACCTTTGACACAGGGGCGCTCCGGCGCTATAATGGTGGCGGCTGCGCGGCGGGGGAGCCGGCGCAGCCGGAACAGAGAGAACAGGGACAAGGCGCGTCCGGCTCGGAAGAGGACCGGGGCGGACGGGGAATAAAGGAGGAAGGATACATGGCAAACGCACTGATCGTTCACGGCGGCGGCCCCACTGCGGTGATCAACGCGTCCCTCTACGGCGCGGTGATGGAGGCCAAGGCCCATCCTGAGATCGAGCATTTCTACGCCGCCATCGGCGGCAGCGGCGCGGTGCTGCGGGAGGAGTTTCTGGACCTGCTCACCGTGCCCCAGGAGGAGCTGGAGCTTCTCAAGCAAACCCCCGGCAGCGCCATCGGCACCAGCCGGGACCCCATGGAGAAAGACGACTACGACCGCATGGCCCAGGTCATCGCCAAGTACGGTATCCGCTATGCCTTCTTCACCGGCGGCAACGGCAGCATGGATACCTGCGGCAAGGCCTATGAGGCCTGCGTCCGGGCGGGGCTCACGGTGAACATGGTGGGCATCCCCAAGACCATGGACAACGACATCTCGGTCACCGACCACGCCCCCGGCTTCGCCAGCGCCGCCCGTTATATCGCCGAGACCACCGCCGAGATCAGCCAGGACGTGCGCAGCCTGCCCATCCACGTCTGCATCATCGAGGCCATGGGACGAAACGCCGGCTGGACCACCGCCGCCTCCGCCCTGGCCCGCAGCGGCGACGGGGACGGCCCCGACCTCATCTACCTGCCCGAGCTGCCCTTTGACGAGGAGCAGTTCCTCCGGGACGTCAAGCGGCTCCACGAGGAGAAGGGCGGCGTAGTGGTGGTGGCCAGCGAGGGCCTGAAGAACGCCGACGGCAAGCCCATCGTGGACCCCATCTTCCAGGTGGGCCGGGCGGTGTACTACGGGGACGTGGGCTCCCACCTGGCAAACCTGGTCATCCGCAAGCTGGGCATCAAGGCCCGCAGCGAGAAGCCGGGGCTGGCCGGCCGGGCCAGCGTGGCCTACCAGTCCTCGGTGGACCGGGAGGAGGCCATCCTGGTGGGCGCCACGGCGGTGAAGGCCGCTCTGGCCGGGGAGAACGGCGTGATGGTGGGCCTCAAGCGCGTGGAGGGCAAGGAATACAAGGTGGAGACCATGCTCATCCCCATAGAGCAGGTCATGCTGGAGGAGCGTACCATGCCCAAGGAGTTCATCCACCCCAACGGCCACGATGTGACCGACGCCTTTGTGGAGTGGTGCCGCCCCCTGCTGGGAGAGCCCATCCGCAAGTACGTCACCTTCAAGAACCGTCCCCTCACCAAGATCTGAGAAAAAAGGAGCCTGGCGACAAAATTTTGTCGTCAGGCTTTTTTTGCCCTCCCCAGGCTTTCAGAGCAGAAGAACCAGGCCCCAGGCCAGGGAAGCCAGGGCCGCGCCCACGGCCAGAAAGGCCGGTCCCCGCACCCGGGAGAGCCTGCGCCCCATGCGGCTGTTGCGCCGGATATAGCCGTCAGCCACCCGTTGGGCCTCGGAGAGCACCTGCTCGGCGGAGACCCCCTGAGTGGCGGCATCCTCCCGGACGATAAAAATGGCCTGCTCGAAGAGCCGAGGGTCGGGGGCCTTGACGATGATGACCCGACGTGACACACCTTTTACCATGTCATCGCTCCTTTCTGATCTTTTCCTTTTCCAGTATGGCCCAACTTTGCCGTCCTTATGCCGCAAAGCGGGAGATTTTGTAAGGCGCGCGGGCGCATATCCCGGCGGAAAAGACCGTAGACTAAGGCCACATGAATGCGGAAAGGAAGTAAGGCCCATGGGAGCACAGAGAAGGAAGCTGATGGCGTCGCTGGCGGTGATCTTCGCGGTGAACATCCTCATCATCACCCTGGCCCAGAGCGCCCAGGCGGCCACCTACCGCCAGGGCTCCAGCGGCGAGGCGGTGCGCACCATCCAGACCAAGCTCCAGCGGTGGGGCTATTACGACGGCGCCATAGACGGCATCTTCGGTTCGGAGACCACGGCGGCGGTGAAGGAGTTCCAGCGTAAAAACGGCCTGGCGGTGGACGGCATCGTGGGGCCCAGGACCCTGGAGGCCCTGGGCATGCCCACCGGCGGCAGCACCTCATCGGCCCAGCAGGGGAGCGTGGACCTGCTGGCCCGGGTCATCTCCGCCGAGGCCCGCGGGGAGCCGTACAGTGGCCAGGTGGCGGTGGGGGCGGTGATCCTCAACCGGGTGGAGCACCCCTCCTTCCCCAACACCATCGCCGGGGTGGTCTACCAGCCGGGGGCCTTCACCTGCATGGTGGACGGGCAGTTCGATCAGCCGGTGGCCGACTCGGCCTACAAGGCCGCCCGGGACGCCCTCAACGGCGCCGACCCCAGCGGCGGGGCCATCTACTATTTCAACCCCGCCACCGCCACCAGCTCCTGGATCTGGAGCCGCCCGCTGATCACCGTAATCGGCAAGCACCGCTTCTGCGCATGAAGTTTATGCGCGTATGGGCCGTTTCGGTCCATGGGTTTGCACAGCAAAAAAGGAGCTGTTCCCACGGGAACAGCTCCTTTTTGACGTCATATTAGTCGGTGACGTAGGGCAGCAGGGCGATCTGACGGGCCCGCTTGATGGCCTCGGTCAGCTGGCGCTGATGCATGGCGCAGGTACCGGTGGTCCGGCGGGGCAGGATCTTGGACCGCTCGGACAGGAACCGGCGCAGCTTGGCGGAGTCCTTATAGTCGATGTGCTCCATCTTGTCCACACAGAAGGTGCAGACCTTGCGGCGCTTGCGGCCGCGGGGGCGCTCTCTATCCATAGCCATGGTAGTAACCTCACTTTCCTGGGGCGCAGAGCCCCATGATACACGGAAAACCGTTTGTTGTTGTAAAGACCGGCGCCGTCAGAAGGGCAGGTCCCCGTCGTCGTCGGCCAGGTCGCCGAAGGCGTTGCCGGAGGGAGCGGCGGGGGCATAGCTGCCGGAGGGGGCGCCGTAAGCGGGAGCGGCGCCCACATAGGAGCCGCCGTCGCCATCCCGCTTGGAGTCGCCGAAATACACATTGTCGGCCACCACCTCAAAGGCGGTGCGGCTGTTGCCGTCCCGGTCGGTGTACTTGCGGGACTGAAGCCGACCCTCCACCACGGCCATGCGGCCCTTGGTGAAGTAGCGGGAGACAAACTCGCCGGTCTGGCGCCAGGCCACCACGTCGATAAAGTCGGTGGAGCGCTCGCCGGTCTGCTTGTCCTTGAAGTCCCGGTCCACGGCCAGGGAGAAGGAGGCCACGGCGGTACCCGTCTGGGTGTGCCGCAGCTCGGGGTCGCGGGTCAGGCGACCCATGAGGATGATTCGGTTGAGCATGACAGGCCCCTCCTTACTCGTCCTTGCAGACGATCATGGAGCGCATCACGCTGTCGGTGATCTTGAGGACGCGGTCCAGCTCGGCGGGGAAAGCGGGAGCGGAGCTGAAGGTCATCAGGACGTAGTAGCCCTCGTTGAGGTCGTTGATGGGATAGGCCAGACGGCGCTTGCCCCACTCATCCACCTCACCCAGAGTGCCGTTGGCCGCCACCAGAGCCTTGAACTTCTCCACAGCGGCGGCGGTGGCCTCCTCGCCCAGGTCGGGCTTGAAGATGATCACCACTTCGTAGTTCGCGTTGAGTTTCGCCATTTTCTTTGCACCTCCTTATGGACATATGGCCCCCGCTCTTTGGCGGGAGCAAGGATCGCATTGCCTGCGATGGCACGCAAACAAGCTACATTATTATATAGGAAAATAGGGAAATGTCAAGACGAAAGGCACAAAAAAGAAAAATAAAAAATTTTCCCTTCCCCCTGCGATAAAACCGGGGGCGGGGGCGTTATTAGGGCAGAAGGACACAAAACCAACAACACCCCGCCCCCGGCGGGAAGAAAAGGAGAATCAAGCTATGAAGAACAGAGGATTTGTCAGAGGTCTCGTTTCCGGCGTCCTGGTTTCCGCCCTGGCCATCGGTCTTGGCGTGTCCGCCCTGGCCGCCAGCCGCACTATCTCCGTGAGCGACAACGTCCGCGTCACCATCAACGGCGCCCGCTTCACCCCCAAGGATGAGCAGGGCAACGAAGTGGCCCTCTTCAACTACAACGGCACCATCTATGGTCCCATCCGGGCCGTGTGCGAGGCCGCCGGCCTGAACGTGACCTATGTGGCCGACCAGAACACCGCCCAGCTCACCACCAGCGAGGTGGCCCTGGCCGCCGACCCCGCCGCCTCCACCTATATCACCGCTGACAAGGCCAAGGAGATCGCCCTTGCCGACGCCGGCGTCACCGCCGCCGAGGCCGTCTTCCTCAAGGCCCGCCTGGACTTCGACGACGGGCGCATGGTCTACGAGGTGGAGTTCTACTCCGGCAACACCGAGTATGACTACGACATCGACGCCACTACCGGCGCCATCCTCAGCGTGGACCACGACCTGGAGAATTACACCATCCACGACCTGTGGAACTCCGGCACTGCCACCCAGGCCTCCATCACCGCGGCCCAGGCCCAGGAGATCGCGCTCAAGCACGCGGGCGTGTCCGCCTCCAGCGCCGTGATCCTCAAGAACCAGCTGGAGCGGGACGACGGACGCCTCAAGTATGAGGTGGAATTCTATGTGGGCAACACCGAGTACGACTACGACATCGACGCCACCAGCGGCACCATCCTGAGCTATGACCGGGACGTGGAGGGCTATCAGGCCGGCCAGACCGGCACCGCCACCCAGGCCTCCATCACCGCCGCCCGGGCCCAGGAGATCGCCCTGAAGCACGCGGGCGTGTCCGCCTCCAGCGCCGTGGTCCTCAAGAACCAGCTGGAGCGGGATGACGGGTACCTCAAGTACGAGGTGGAGTTCTACGCGGGCAACACCGAGTATGACTACGACATCGACGCCACCACCGGCGCCATCCTGAGCTATGACCGGGACATCGAGGACTATGTCATCGGCGGCCAGACCGGCACCGTCACCAGCGACGACCTCATCACCGCCGACGAGGCTAAGCGCCTCGCGCTTGCCAAGGTGCCCAGCGGCACCACCGTGGTCAAGTGCGAGCTGGACCGGGACGACGGGCGCTATGTCTACGAGCTGGAGCTGCGCAACGGCCGCACCGAGTATGAGTGCGACATCAACGCCGTCACCGGCGTCATCCTGGACTGGGAGACCGACTACGACGACTGATCCGGACACCACAAAAAGGGAGCCGGCGGCCTTTGGGCCGCCGGCTCTTTTTTGTGTGCTTACAGTGTGTGGGACTTGTTCTTCAAAAATTCCCGCAGCCACGCCCCGGTCTCGGGGTGCTCCAGGGAGAAGTCGATGGTGGCCTCCAGGAAGCCCCTGAGGTTGCCGGTGTCGTACCGGCGGCCCTCAAAGTCCACCGCCACCATGGGCTTCTGGAGACACAGGGTGCGCAGGGCGTCGGTGAGCTGGATCTCACCGCCGTAGCCGGGGGTCTGGCGGTCCAGAATGTCGAAGATGTCGGGGGTGAGGACATAGCGCCCCAGGATGGCGTAGTTGGAGAACATCTCGGCGGGTGTGGGCTTCTCGTTCATGTCGGACACCGAGAACACCCGCTCCTCCAGGGGGGAGACCTTCACCGAGGAGTACTTGCTGATGGCCTCGGTGGCCACGGTCTGGACCCCCACGGCGGAGGCGTCATATTTCTCCGCCGCCTCGATGAGCTGGCCGATGACCGGCTTGTCCGAGCGCATGATGTCGTCCCCCAGCAGCACGGCGAAGGGCTCGTCCCCCACGAAGCGCCGGGCCCGGGAGATGGCGTGGCCCAGGCCCTTGGTCTCCTTCTGGCGGACGTAGAAGATGTTGGCCAGGTCTGCGGCCCGGCGGACCTCAGAGAGCTCCTTGTCCTTGCCGGCCTGGTTGAGCCGGGTCTCCAGCTCGGGGTAGTAGTCGAAGTAGTCGTCCATGGCGGACTTGGAACGGTTGGTGATGATGAGGATGTCCTCAATGCCTGCGTTCACAGCCTCCTCGATGATGTACTGGATCACCGGCTTGTCCACCAGGGGGAGCATCTCCTTGGGGACGGTCTTGGTGGCGGGGAGCATCCGGGTACCCAGCCCGGCAGCGGGGATGACGGCCTTGCGTACCTTCATAGCAGTAACCTCCAACGTTTACTCTGGATACCCAGGCCGCCCCGGCGGCTCAGGAGAGCCGGGCGGCGGGGATCATGGGCTGAAAATACCGGACCCGGGGCAGGGCCTTGAGCAGCACGGTGCCCAGCACATAGCAGGCCACGGCCTCGCCCACCACAAAGGTCCACAGGTTGAAGAGGTAGGACGCCCAGAAAGCGCCGTTCACCGCCCCCGCCTCCGCCCAGGCCCACATGGGGGGCAGCAATAGGGCGTTCATGACGATGGGGGGCAGGGCGGCCAGATACCACCGGGGCATCTTCATGGTCCACACGGCGGCGATGGCGGTGGCCAGGGTGCCCACCACCATGTCGATGGGGCCGTAGGGGGAGAGGATGTTGGTCAGCAGGCAGCCCAGTACCACGCCGGGCGTCGTGGCGGGAAAGAGGAAGGGCAGCACGGTGAGGGCCTCTCCCAGCCGCACCTGCACCGGGCCGAAGGTGAGGCTGAAGATGTTGCCGAAGTAGCACAGCACGAAGTAGATGGCCGCCACCACGGCGGCGAGGGTCAGGTCTCGGGCGGAAAATTTGCGCATGACAAGAATACCTCCATTTTTTGTTTAGAGTGCGTGCGTCCCGCACAATGCCGCGGGTCCCTTCCCCGGAGGTCTGACGCAATGCCTCCGGGCGGCTTTCTCCGCGGCGGTTGGACTGGGTTGGAGACCAGTCGCAGGCATTATATCACACCGATGAAAAAAAGGGAAGGGGGACCCTGATTGTCCCCCTTCCCACAGTTTGGCAAGACCTCCCCGCAGGGAAGCCTCGCTTAAGTTCCGGCGTCAGCGGACGACGGAATAAAATCAAAATCCGTCATTTCCAAGGACATGCGCCTTGGAAATGACACTTCTCATGACGGATGGGGTGACAGTTTCGCCAGAAATCGAACCCTATCCGTCATGCAACCCCTTGTCGGAAAAGACCTTTGGCCTTTTCCGACAGCCCTGGGAAGGGGGACCATCAGGGTCCCCCTTCCCGGGTGGAAAGCGATTATTGGAGGTCGGGCAGGTAGTTGATGGGGTCCACCGCCTGGCCGTCCTTCTGCATCTCCAGGTGGAGATGGCTTGCCTTGGCGCTCTCGGCGATGGCGGTATTGCCCACCGAGCCGATGACCTCTCCCATGTCCACCTCGTCACCCGCCGAAACGGTGGGGGTGATGGCCAGGTTGGCGTAGATGCTGCTAAGACCGTTCCCGTGGTCGATGACCACGGTGGTGCCCATCAGGTCATCGTCGAACACGGCGCTCACCGTGCCCCGGGCGATGGAGCGGACCTGGGTGCCGCTTTCGGCGGCGATGTCCAGGGCGGAGTGGACCCGCCAGTCGCCCATGGTCTGGTCATAGGCCAGCACCTCCAGGGAGAAGTTGCCGATCACCTCTCCCTTCACCGGCCAGGTGAAGCCGGTGGCCGCCACGGTGGGCACGGGAGTGGGAGAGAGCGTGGGTGTGGGCGCGGGAGTGGGAGAGGGCGTGGGCGCGGGGGTCTGGGTGGGCTTGAGGGTCTCAGTGGGGCTGGGGGTGGCGGTGACCAGGGGACTGGGGTTCACGGTCACTTGGACGTTGCCCGATACCGTCTGGCCCTCGCCGGGGTTCATGGTGGAAACGAGATAATAGCCCGAGATTCCTATTGCGGCGACGCACAGGAACAGGACTATGTAGAAGCCCTTTCCCGCCATAAAGTCGCCGATGCGTTCCAAGATCGCTTTTTTCTTCATGGGAACACCTCCGAGCCATATTGTGGACGGGTCGGACAGGGGTTATACCTGAGAAAATGAAAAAATTGCCCCGGCAGGGGAAATTTTTCGCTCCGCCTTGGAAAATATGAACATTGTAAGAATTTTGCCCCGTTTCGATTGACTTAACTAAAACAGGTCACTATCCTAAAAAGGAAAATCTATCGCATGGAAAGAAAGTGAGCCGAGCTATGGATAAGCAGGAAAAAAAGACCCCGGCGGCCGCCCCGGAGATCAGTCTCCCCGCGCCCAGGAAAAAGAAGAGATGGCGCACGGCGCTCATCGCCGTGCTGGTGGTGCTGGCGCTGGTGCTGATTCTGGCGGTGCGCGGCGTCATGAGCGCCCGGGAGAAGCTCAGCAGCAGCCTCTACACCCTGGGTACCGCCGACTACCGGGACATCACCGTGTCGGTCTCGGGCACCGCCGCGGTGGAGCCGGCGGAGGCCTACCGCCTCACCGCCCTGGTCCGGGGGGAGATCCTGGAGGCCCCCTTTGAGGAGGGAGACCAGGTAGAGCAGGGGGACCTGCTCTACCGCATCGACGCCGGGGACGTGGAGATCGCCGTGGAGCGGGCTGAGATCGCCGTGGAGCAGGCCCGGCTGAGCTACGAGAGCCTTCTCAGCAGCGGCGCCCCTGACAGCCAGGTGGAAAACGCCCGGCTCTCCCTGCGCTCGGCCGAGCTCTCCCTGGAGTCGGCCCAGGAGCAGCTCTCGGCCTACACCCTTACCTCCCCCATCTCGGGTACCGTCATCGAGAAGAACTACAAGACCGGGGACAACCTGGACGCCACCACCGCCGGCTACCTGGCGGTGATCTATGACATGTCCTCCCTCACCTTTGAAATGCGGGTGGATGAGCTGTATATCAATGAGATCCAGGTGGGCCAGGAGGTGCGCATCACCGCCGACGCGCTGCCCGGAGAGACCTTCACGGGCCATGTGAGCCGGGTGAACATCAACGGCACCGCCATGAACGGGGTGACCACCTATCCGGTGACGGTGGACATCGACCAGGCCCAGGGCCTTCTGCCGGGCATGAACGTCTCCGCCGAGATTTTGGTGGAGCATGCCGAGGATGTGCTCACCGTCCCCGTGGAGATGGTGCAGCGGGGGGACGTGGTGCAGGTCCTGCCCCCCGACGCCTACGACAGAAGCGGTAATCCCGACTACTCCCGTCTGGAGGAGCGCCAGGTGACCCTGGGCCGCAATGATGAGGACTATATCGAGATCCTCTCCGGCCTGGAGGCGGGGGAGACGGTGGTCTATGAGGCCCAGGCTACCACCCTTATGGAGCAGCTGATGAGCGGCGGCTTTGCCGGCGGCATGGCGAGCGGCGCAGCGGGGGAGACGCCATGATCCGTTTTACCGACGTATATAAGCTCTATCCCATGGGGGATACGGCGGTCCGTGCCCTGGACGGGGTGTCCTTCTCCATTGAGAAGGGGGAGTTCGTGGCCATCGTGGGCCAGTCCGGCTCAGGCAAGTCCACGGCCATGAACATCATCGGCTGCCTGGACGTGCCCACCAGCTGGACCTATGAACTGGCGGGGGCGGACGTGTCCACCCTGGACGACGACCAGCAGGCGGTCATCCGCAACAAGATGCTGGGCTTCATCTTCCAGCAGTATAATCTCATCCCTACCCTCAGCGTGCTGGAGAATGTGGAGCTGCCCCTGCTCTATGGCGGGCTCTCCGCAGCGGAGCGCCGCGCCGCCGCCATGACCGCCCTGGAGAAGGTGGGGCTGGCCGACAAGTACAAAAACCGGCCCAACCAGCTCTCGGGGGGCCAGCAGCAGCGGGTGTCCATCGCCCGGGCCCTGGCGGGCAATCCCCCCGTCATCCTGGCCGACGAGCCCACCGGCGCCCTGGACTCCCGCACCGGCCGGGAGGTGCTCACCTTCCTCCAGCGGCTCAACGCCCAGGGCCACACCGTGGTCCTCATCACCCACGACAACTCCATCGCCGTCCGGGCCCAGCGGATCATCCGCCTCCAGGACGGCAGAGTTATCTACGACGGGGACGCCCACGATCCCCGGGCCGTGGTCCAGCCCCACGACGAGGGAGAGGAGGTGGAGGCATGAGCGCGGCACAGTCCTTCCGCCTGGCCCTCAAGAGCCTGGCGGTGAGCAAGATGCGCTCCCTGCTCACCATGCTGGGCATCATCATCGGCGTGGCGGCGGTCATTGTCATCATCTCCCTGGGGGACGGCATGAATGAGATGATCAACTCCGAGTTTGAGAAGATGGGCACCAACCTCCTCCAGGTCCAGATCATGGACCGGGGCGCGGCAAGCAGCATCTCCCAGGAGGAGATGTACGCCCTCAAGGAGGAAAACCCCTCCCTCATCGCCGCCATGAGCCCCAGCGTCTCCTGCGCCGCGGCGGTCAAGACGGGGGCAGAGACCCTGAGCACCTCCGTCACCGGCGTGGGGGAGGAGTACCTGGCCGTCAAAAGCCTGGAGCTGCGGACAGGGCGCTTCATCCAGTATATCGACGTGGAGCGGATGCAGAACGTGTGCGTCATCGGCTCCTATGTGGATGAGGAGGCCTTCGGCGGCGACGGCCTGGGAGAGACGCTGCGCCTCAACGGCAACGAGTACACCGTGGTGGGCATCCTCACCGAGCAGGCCGACAACACCTCCTATGGGGGCGACAACGCCGTCTATATCCCCTACACCAACGCCACCCGCTTAAACGGCAGCGCCAGCATCAGCCAGTACCTCTTCTCCGCCGCCGGGGAGGAGCAAAACGCAGCCGCCAAGGCCCTCATCGAGAGCACGCTGGAGCGGTTTTACGGCGACGATGAGCACTACCTGGTCATCTCCATGAGCGAGATGATGACCATGATGGGCAACATCCAGGGCACGGTGATGACCGTCCTGGTGGCCATCGCCGCCATCAGCCTGCTGGTGGGCGGCATCGGCATCATGAACATCATGCTGGTCTCGGTCACCGAGCGCACCCGGGAGATCGGCATCCGCAAGTCACTGGGGGCCAAGGGGAGGGACATCCGCCGGCAGTTCATCATTGAGGCGGGCACCACCTCCATCCTGGGAGGCGTCATCGGCATCGTGCTGGGGGTGATCCTGGCCACAGTGGCGGGAAGCATCGTGGGCATCACCGCCAAGGCCTCCCTCACTGCCATCCTGGTCTCCGCCGGGGTGTCTCTGGCGGTGGGTGTGCTCTTCGGCTACCTGCCCGCCGACAAGGCAGCCCGCTTAAACCCCATCGACGCGCTGCGTTATGAATAAGATCTCCACCATCCCCCGCTCTTGTTGACAAGGGCGGGGGATGGTTTGACTGTTTGAAAAGACCAAAAGGTCTTTTCAAACAAAAGTCTGCATGACGGACGGGGCTCGATTTCTTACGAAATTGTCACCCCATCCGTCATGAGAAGTGTCATTTCCGAGGCCGCAGCGTAAAGAAAATGTGCCGGTGGCACATTTTTAGCGTAGGCCGCAGCGGCTATGCCGCGAGGAGGGAGTTTGAGGTCCCCGGAAATAACGGATTTTGATTTTATTCCGTCGTCTGCGGACGACGGAACTCTGTGAGACTTCCCTGCGAGGAGGTTTTTCGATAGACTGAGGCCCGGCGCCTTTTAAGCGCCGGGCCTCTCTTATTTTTTTTACTTACTCGTGGTCGTGGTCACAGCCGCAGCCGCAGCCGTCGTCCTCGCAGCCCACGGAGAACTTCTCCTTGCAGTTGGGGCACTCCACCACGCCGGCATCCAGCACGGCCTGGTCGATGACCAGGTCCTCACCACAGTGAGGGCAGGGAGTCTCGAAGAAATCCTCGTCCTCATCGTCGCCGCAGCAGCAGCACTCGTCATCCTCGTCGTCCTCGTCCTCAAAGACCACATCCTCCACATCGGACAGGTCGTCAGACAGGGCGTCGATCTCCTCGCCCAGCGCCACGGTGTTCTCCTCCAGGTCCTCGATGGACAGGCCGATCTCCTCCAGCACGTCGATGATGACGCCGATGAGCTTGCCCTCCTTGGACTTCTCGGTGTCGATGGCCAGGCCCTCGGCCAGGCCCTTGAGGTAGGCTACCTTCTCAGAAATGGTCATATTACGCTCTCCTTTTCTCAGCAGTCGGCCGCAAAGGGCCGTTGACCATGGATACACGCTTCGCCTGCTCCCGGGCGCTCAGACGCTTAAACTATCACGCTTCGCGCCCTCCGCCACGGCACACTGCTCTCCGCTGCGCGAAAAATGCCTTGCGCCTCCGGCGCAACTGTTTTTTCGTCTGCGCGGCTCGCTGTGCGCCTGCTCCCGGGCGCTCAGACGCTTAAGTTATCACGCTTCGCCTGCTCACGACGCGCGGCTTCCATCCGTCTCGGGCTCCGGCCCATGCCGCAAGCGGCCTTGGCCTCCCCCTCGCTACGGTCCATCCGCGCTGTTCGCGACGGCTCAGACGCTTAAGCCTTGCAGCGCTCCAGGTACTCGCCGGTGCGGGTGTCGATCTTGATCTTGTCGCCGGGGTTGATGAACAGAGGAACCTTGATCTCAGCGCCGGTCTCCACGGTGGCGGGCTTGGTGACGTTGGTGGCGGTGTCGCCCTTGAAGCCAGGATCGGTCTCGGTGACCTCCAGCTCCACGAAGGTGGGGGGCTCCACAGCGAAGATCTTGCCCTTATAGGAGTTGATCTTGCAGGGCATGTTCTCCTTGACGAAGCGGAAGTTGTCGCCCAGCACATGGCCGTCGATGGGCACCAGATCGTAGGTCTCGGGGTCCATGAAGTAATAGAGCTCGCCGTCGTTGTAGCTGTACTCCATGTCCTTGCGCTCCACGAAGGCCTCCTCGAACTTGGCGGTGGGGTTGAAAGAGGTCTCGGTCACGCCGCCGGTGATGACGTTCTTCATCTTGGTGCGCACGAAGGCGGCGCCCTTGCCGGGCTTGACGTGCTGGAACTCGACGACCTGCATCACCTGGCCGTCCATCTCAAAGGTCATGCCGTTGCGGAAATCACTGGCAGAAATCATTGGTTTCATCCTCCAAAATAAGCTTTTGACATTTAGCGAAACTATTTTACCCTAAAATTCCCCAGTTGGCAAGGGGTTTCAGAGAATAATCAGCTCCTTGGGCGAGTTGGTGATGTCCGTGCAGCCGCCCTCCCGGAGCACCACCACGTCCTCGATGCGCACACCGAAGCGTCCAGGCAGATAGATGCCCGGCTCCGCCGAGAGGGTCGCCCCGGCGGGGATGGGCTTGTCCCAGGCGGGGCTGAAGCGGGGATCTTCATGGATCTCCACCCCCAGGGAGTGGCCAAAGCCGTGGCCGAAATAGTCCCCATAGCCTGCGGCGGCGATCACATCCGCTGCCGCCATGTGGACCTCACGGCCCGTCACGCCGGCCTTCGCCTTGGCGATGCCCGCCTTCTGGGCCTTGAGAACGGTGTCGTACACCAGGCGCATCTCCTCGCTGGGCTCCCCCACCGCCACGGTACGGGTCATGTCCGAGCAGTAGCCCCCCACCACGCAGCCAAAGTCCATGGTGACGAACTGCCCCGCGCTGATGACGCTGCTCCCCGGAATGGCGTGGGGCTTGGAGCCGTTGGCGCCGCAGGCTACGATGGGGTCAAAGGAGTTGCGCATGGCCCCCTTGCGTGCCATGATATAAGTGAGCCGCGCCGCCACCTCCGACTCGGTGAGGCCAGGCTTGATGAAGTCCAGGATCTCGGTGAAGGCCTCATCGGTGATGCGCTGGGCCTCCGCCATGGCAGCGAGCTCCTCCTCGTCCTTGACCATGCGCAGCTCGGCGAGCAGCTCCGAGGCGGGCAGGAACTGGGCGGGCACCCCTTCGGTCCAGGCGGTGTACTCCCGCACCGACATGCGCTCCTCCTCAAAGCCCAGGCACTTGATGCCCCGCTCCGACACCAGCTCGGCAACCATCTGGCGGTAGCTCTTGGCCGCCGAGAGCTGCAGCAGCTCCACGCCCTCAATGGCCCCCGCCGCCTCGATATAGCGGCTATCGGTGGCATACCAGCACTTCTCCTTCGTGACCAGAACCACGCCCTCCCCGTGGAAGCCCACGGCGTAGAATTCCCCGCTCTCGGAGGTGATGAGCATGGCGTCCAGCCCGTACTCGGGCAGCTTTTCGGCGATCTTCTTCAGGTGATTCATAACAAAGGCTCCTTCCTTTCTCTTTCTCTCAGCGTGCCCCGCGAAGAGGCATCCTACTCACTGCCGCCCCTTGCGCAGCAGAAAGGTAACGGCGAACCAGGCCGCCAGATACAGCGTGATGGTGGCGCCAGCGGAGGCGTCGATATAATACGAGGTCATAAGTCCCGCAATCCCGGCGACCAGAGCTCCCAGCACGGAGAGCAGGTGATATTGCCGCATGTTCCGGGCCAGGTTGCGCCCCGCCGCGGCGGGCAGTACCAGCAGGGAGTTGATGACCATGAGGCCCACCCAAGTCATGGCGATGGTCACCACCACGGCGATGACCGCGGAGAAGAGCGCCTCCTGCCAGAACACCCGCACCCCCCGGCTGTCAGCCAGGGCGGGATGGACGGCAGAGAGCATCAGGCCGTTGAAGGAAAGAACCCACAGCAGCACCGTCAGGAGCAAAATGACGGCCAGCAGGCCGATCTTCCCCGGCTCCACACTGAGAATATCGCCGATGAGCAGGCTGTTGAAGCGGGTGAAGCTCCCTCCGTCCAGAGTGGCGATGAAGATGCCCAGAGCCACGGCAGTGGAGGAAAAGACCCCGATGACCGTGTCGCTGGCAAGGCTAGTGCGCCGCCGGACAAAGGAGAAGAGCAGCGAAAAGGCGATGGCAAAGAGCACCGCGCACCACAGCGGCTCGGCGAAAAGCCCGGCAATGGAGCCGATGGCCATGCCGGTAAAGGCGGAGTGGCCCAGGGCGTCGGAGAAAAAGGACATCCGGCTCTGCACCACCATGGTGGACAAAAGCCCGAACAGCGGCGAGATGACCAGCACCGCCAGCAGGGCGTTTTTCATAAAGTACATCTGCCCCGGCTCCGCCCAGGAGAAGGGCAGCAGATCCACCAGCGCGTACCAAAGCTCCATCACACGCCCCCCTTTCCCAGGTCCAGGTGGAAGACCTCCTGAAACTCACGCGAGGAGAGGACTTCCTCCGGCTTGCCCACTTTGAGCACCGTCTTGCGCAGCAGTATCACCTTGTCGGCGTACTGCCGCAGGGTGGAGAAGTCGTGGGTGGAGAGGAGGATGGAGAGATCATACGCCGTGCGGATCTCGTCAAGCATATCCAAAAGCTGCCGCTCCCCGTCGATGTCCACGCCGGAGAGAGGCTCGTCCAGGATCAAGATATGGGGCAGGGGCTCCAGGGCCATGGCCATGAGCACCCGCTGCAGCTCGCCCCCGGACAACGCTCCCATCCGCTTGTCGATAAGCTCCCCCGCGTGGACCCGCTCCAGGCACGTCTTCACCCGCTCCCGCAGCTTCCGGGGAATGGGTAAAAAGACCGGGTAGTCGGAGATAGCCGCAGCGAAAAAGTCCAGCACACTCACCGGGTCCCCCCGGTCAAAGGCGGGGGACTGGGGCACATAGCCGATGAGAGGGCGCTCCCGCCCGCCGCCAAACCGCTCAAAGGCGATCTCACCGGTGTGGCTCAACTGGCCCAGGATGGTCTTGAACAGGGTGGATTTCCCCGCACCGTTGGGCCCAATCAGCGCCACGATCTCTCCACAGTGGAGGTGGAAGGACACATCGCGCAGCAGCACGCCATCCCCCATGTCCACCCCCAGCCCGCTCACCCGCAGGCAGCAAGAGCCGCTGCAGCCGCTGGATAAGTCGCCGTGTTTGTGTACGCTCATCTTGCTCAGACCTTTCCTTCACCCAAAGCGTCCACCAGAGTCTGTACGTTTTGGGTCATGGCGTCCAGATAGGGCTGGATGCCGCTTCCGTCGCCGCTCATGATCATGTCCAGCTGCGCCACGCCGCAGCCCGTCTCCCGGGCGATGGCCTGGGCGGTGGAGTCGGAACCGTTGACCTCAGTGAAGATGGCGGGGAGGTCATACTCCCCGATGAGGGCGACAATCTCCCTGATCTCCTGGGCGCTGGCCTCCGCTCCCTCCTCCTCCTCGATGGCCTTGAGGATAGTCAGGCCAAAAGCGTCGGCAAAGTAGCCAAAGCCGTTGTGGAAGGTGATGAGGGACCAGGTTACCTCCGACCGCTCCACCATAGCGCGGCATTCCTCGGCGCACGCGCGCAGCTGCTCCGCCGTGGTCGTACCGTTTTCCCGGTAAAGCGCGGCGTTTGCCTCGTCCGCCGCGGCCAGGCCCTCGGCCAGGTTCTCCGTCATCTGCGCCGCCCGCTCCGGATCCATCCAGATATGGGGGTCCCAGGTGGTGTCATGGTCGTGGCCCTCATGGCCGCTCTCCTCCAACATCTCCACCCCCGCGGAGCAGTCGATGACCGCAGCCTGGGAGCCTGCCAAGGCGTCGGAGAGGAAATCCTCCAGCCCCGCGCCGTTCATGACGATCACGTCGGCCCCCTCGATGGCCTTCATGTCCCCCACGGTAAGGGTATAGTCATGGAGGCAGGAGGTCTGCTGGTTGACCAGCAGCTTTACCTCCACCCCTTCGGCCCCCTGGGTGACGGCGGTGGTAAAGAGATAGACCGGATAGGTGGTGGCCACCAGGGTAAGGGTGTCCTCCTCCCCCTCCTTAGGGGCGGAACAAGCGCCCAGGCCCAGCAGGGAGAGCAGCAGGAGCATTGCAATGGTCTTTTTCATCGGATGGATTCCTCTCATTGTTGTCTGTTGTAGACGGCGGCCACGTCCCGGCCCCGGCCGCCGATAAAGATCAGCGCGGCGGCCAGGCCCACGGCGCTGAAGGCCAGGATCACCCCCCGCTGGGGCAGCACCGTCCCCAGCGCCCCGGCGAGCAGGGTACCGGCGAACATGCCGGTGGTGCTGAGCATCTCAAACACCCCGTTGAAGCGGCCTTTCTTCTCGTCGGGCACATAGCTCTGGGTTGCTGAAATGCGGATGGTGAAGCTGGTGACGCCCAGCATTCCGTAGATCAGGAAGAGTACCGCCATGACCCAGATGGGCAGGAAGAGATAGATCCCGTCGATGACCGACAAGACGATATACACCGTCAGGGCCACGGTGTACTTCCAGCGGGCGGGCAGCTGCCGCTTATAGTGGTAGCTGCTGCCGATGGCCCGGCCCGCCATGGCCGCCCCCTGGACCAGGATATAATAGTATTCCCCATTGGCAAAGGTGGCCTTGAACCAGGGCAGGGTCAGGGCGGAGGTGGCTCCGCCCACCATGGCCGAGAAGGCGAAATACACCGCCACTGCCGCAAGGCCCCGCTCTCCCCTGAGGTACTCCACGCCCTCCTTCACGTCCCGCAGAAGGCGGCTCAGGGCATTCTTCTCGCTCTTGAGGACCTCCCGCCGTCCCTGGGTATACTTCTCCTCCGCGCCGATGCGCATTTCCATCAACGCCGCGATGAAATAGCTCACAGCGTTGACGCCGAACAAGGGCAGTATGCCCCCGGCGTTATACACCACGGCGGAAACAGGCGCCATGACCATGGTGAGCATCTCCAAAAGGCTGGCCACCGAATAGGCCTTGGAGTAGTTTCCCTCGGTAATGAGCAGGGGGTAAAAGCTCTGGTAGGCCACCGAGTACATACTGTCGATGGACCCGGTGATGACGCTGAAGGCCACCAGGGCCGGGAAGTTGAACCATCCGCCCCACAGCGCCGCCATGGCCAGGGCAAACAGCCCCGCAGAGATGAAGTCCAGGGTGTAAATGGTCCGCTTGCGGGAAAACCGGTCCAGGATGGCCCCGGAAAAGACAGGCACGATCATCTGGGGCAACGCGTAGAGGGCGATATACACCGCGTAGAGCATGGGCGACCCGGTCAGGTCTAGCACCAGCAGGCTCATGGCAAAGTTGGCCAGAACGTTGCCCACCATGGAGACCACGCTGCCCAGGGTCAGGATGGTAAAATCCCGGGTCCAGAGCGGCCGGGGCGTTTGCTGGGGGTCCATATGTGCTACCTCCTGGTCAAATAAATCCAGTTTATTATTATACTCCGCCGGTGCGTCTTTTGGCAAGAGGTCCAGAAAATCAAAGCCGCCGCCCCGGAAAGAGTCCCGGGGCGGCGGAGGACATTATTTTGCGTAGTAGTTGATGAGGCAGCCGGCCAGGATGATGTCCCGCGCCCCATCCGGTAGGCCGGACGGGGACCCCTCCCCTTTTGATCTGCTCGGTCGGAGTGAATCCGACCGGCATCAAGGGGTTTACCCCCGGTAAAACCCTTGGACGCCGCACCCGCGGCGGGGAGGAGCGGGACATTATTTTGCGTAGTAGTTAATGAGGCAGCCGGCCAGGATAATGTCCCGCTCCTCTCTGGTAAGTCCGGGCAGTCTGAGCTCCACGGTGCGCTCGCCGATGGGCTGGATCAGGGTGGCCTGGATGGTCTCCCCGTCTCCCTCCAGCAGCTTGCGGATACCGGTCAGGCAGAGCTTATCCCCCGGCCGGATGTTCCATTCCTTCACACCCTGGGCCACGAAGGGCAGCATGCCCCAGTTGACCACGTTGGAGCGGTAACGCTTGGTGGCGTACTCCTCCGCCAGGTTGGCGCAGCCGCCCAGCACCCGCTGGCAGGAGGCGGCCTGCTCCCGGGCCGAGCCGTCGCCGGGCTTCAGGGCCATGACCAGGCTGCCAAGGCCGGTGGTGCGGCCGTCGCGGCCCATGAGGGCCTCCTTCACCTCAGGCGCGTCAGGTTGGGTGCGGCGCAGCTTCTCCAGGGAGAGCACCGCCTTGGCCCGGGGCACATACTGGGGGTCCTTGCGGCTCAGGGCAAACTCGCTGAGCTTGAGGGGATTGGAGCGGTAGGACGAGGTCTCGCCCGAGGGGATGAGCTCGTCGGTGGTGGTGACGCTGTCATAGATGGCCGAGCACACGGTGAGCAGCAGGTTCTCCGGCAGCGGCACCTGCTCAGGCCAGTCGGCGATGTTGGGGCCAAAGACCAGCTCCTCGTCCTTGCGGGGCTTGCCCACGCCGTAGTACACCCGGGACTTGTAGGCGCTGTCGTCATAAGCCCAGGTCTCCTCCGGGGCGTCTGCCGGGCAGTCAGGCAGCTCGTCAGCGGCGGTGAGCACGCCGCCCATCCGAGCGGTGGCGGCGATGGACCTGGCGTCCATGAGAGCCACATAGGAGATCTGGCCGTCGCCGGGCTTGCTCCCCTCCCGGTTGGGGAAGTTGCGGGTGGAGTGGCGGATGGAGAAGGCCCCGTTGGCCGGAGTATCCCCCGCGCCGAAGCAGGGCCCGCAGAAGCAGGAGCGCACGGACGCGCCAGCGGCCATCAGGGAGGAGATGTACCCCTTGCGGGTCAGCTCCAGGTTGATGGGCATGGAGCCGGGATAGCAGGAGAGCCAGAAGGCGTCAGAGCCCACACTGTGGCCAGCCAGGATCTGGGCGGCGCGCACCAGGTTCTGGTAGATGCCGCCGGAGCACCCGGCGATGACTCCCTGGTCCACATGGAACTGTCCGTTCACGATCTTATTGGCCAGGGCCGGGGCATTTTTGACCCCCAGCTGCTCCTCGGCGTCCACGTCCACCTGGTGGAGAAGGTCGGCCATATTGGCCTTGAACTCCTTGATGGTGTAAGCGTTAGAGGGGTGGAAGGGCAGAGCGATCATGGGCTCCACCGCGGAGAGGTCCACCTCGATGAGGCCGTCGTACACGGCCCCGTCCTGGGGGGCCATTTCCTTGTACTCCCCGCCCCGGCCCAGCAGCTCCAGGTGGGCGCGGGTGCGCTCGTCGGTGCACCACACCGAGGAGAGGCAGGCGGTCTCAGTGGTCATCACGTCGATGCCGGAGCGGTAGTCCATGGAGAGGTTGCCCACGCCGGGCCCGAAGAACTCCATGACGGCGTTTTTCACCACGCCCTCCTTAAAGGTCTTCCCGATGAGGGCCAGGGCCACGTCCTGAGGGCCCACGCCGGGGCGGGGCGCGCCGGTGAGGTAGATGGCAATGACCTTGGGATAGGCGATGTCGTAGGTCTTGCGCAGCAGCTGCCGGGCAAGCTCAGGCCCGCCCTCACCAATGGCCATGGTGCCGTAAGCGCCGTAGCGGGTGTGGGAGTCGGAGCCCAGAATCATCTTCCCGGGCGCGGCATACCGCTCCCGCATGTAGGAGTGGATCACCGCCTGGTGGGCGGGGACGAACTCTCCGCCGTACTTCTTGGCCGCCGACAGGCCGAAAACGTGGTCGTCCTCGTTGATGGTGCCTCCCACGGCGCACAGGGAGTTGTGGCAGTTGGTGAGCACATAGGGCAGCGGGAACTCCGTCATGCCCGAGGCCCGGGCGGTCTGGATGATGCCCACATAAGTAATGTCATGGGATGCCATGGCGTCAAAGCGCAGCTTGAGCGCCTTCTCGTCATTGCAGGTATTGTGGGCGGCGAGAATGGCGTGGGCCATGGTCCGCTTCCGCCCCTCCTCCTCAGGCAGGCCCGTGGTACCGGCAGGGATAAACGCGCCGCCCTGATAGCACATGGCGCCGCTTTTGATCTTGATCATGTCGAAGCTCCCTTCGTTGTGGATTTTCTGCCTTTGAATATACCAAATCCCAACAAAAAACGCAAGGGAGGAGGAAAAAAAGCAGGTGTCTCCTCCCTTCCTTTCCATAATTTATGTCAACTTATTTTCCTGCATTTTATTGACCATACACGGGTTTTCCGATAGAATGTTGACGAGTTATGTCACCTAACATCGGAGGAACCCATTATGAAACGCTCCCTTTTTGTGCTCCTGGCCGCGGTGCTGCTCACCGCCCTCCTCCCCGCCCGGACGGCGGGCAGCGGTGGGGGATTTGAATTCTATGACGAGACCCGACGCACCTTCTCCCCGGTTTCCTGCCGGGAGGTAACGGTACTGTTGGATGGGACGGAGCTTGCCTCTCCTCTCCCCGGTCTGCTCACAGGAGGACGTGTCCTGGTCCCTCTCCGGGCTCTGGCAGAGGCCCTGGGGGCGGAGGTGGTCTGGGACGGGGCACAGCGCCGGGCCATTCTTTCCACGGCGGACACCACCCTCATCCTCCCCCTGGGCTCCCCCACCGCTCTGGTAAACGGCAGGAGCGTTTCCCTGCCTGACGGCATAGGCGCGTCCATTGTCCGGCGGGGCGGGGTATCCTGCACCATGGCCCCCCTGCGCTTTGTGGCCGAACAGCTGGGGGCCGCCGCCGCGTGGGATGGCGCCACCTCCTCCGCCTGGATCGCCTCGGCGGAGAGCGCTGCCGCGCCGGAGGACTTTGCCCTCCCCCGCTCCCCCGGCCGCTTCACCATCGCCATCGACCCCGGTCACGGCGGCAGCGCCACCGGCGCTTCCTACCAGGGTGTGGCGGAAAAGGAGATCAATCTGGCGGTGGCCCTGCTGCTCCGGCAGCGGCTGGAGGCGCTGGGATACCGGGTGATCATGACCCGGCAGGACGACCGTGATGTGGGGCTCTACGAGCGCTGCGCCATCGCCAACACCGCCGGAGCGGACATCTTCATCAGCGTCCACGCCAACGCCGCTGTAAACAATTCCGCTTTCCAGGGGCTCTATACATACCACTATCCCACCAGTGTCCGGGGCTCCGAGCTGGCCCGGACCATCCAGGGACCGGCCTGCGCCCTTACCGGGGCCATCGACCGGGGGATTGCCTTGGATAATTTCGTGGTGGTCCGGGAGACCGCCATGCCAGCGGTGCTGGTGGAGACCGGCTTCATGTCCTCCCCGCAGGAGCTTTCCCGGCTCACTGACCCGGCCTACCAGAACTGCCTGGCCTGGGGCATTGCAGAGGGGGCGGTCCGCTACCTCAACACTTTGACCTAATCCCCCTTCAAAAAGGAAAAAGGCGCCCGGTCCCAAAAGGGACCGGGCGCCTTCTATCACTTTGGCCGCAGATCTTACTTGCTGGCCTTCACGGCACGAATGGCCTCGATGAGCATGGGGGTCACCTTGAACAGGTCGCCGGTGATGCCGTAGGTAGCGCACTCGAAGATGGGGGCGCTGCCGTTCTTGTTCACGGCGATGATGCACTCGGAGTCCTGCATGCCAGCCTTGTGCTGGATGGCACCGGAGATGCCCAGAGCCACGTAGATACGGGGATGGACGGTCTTGCCGGTCTGGCCAACCTGATGGTCAGCGGAGAGCCAGTCAGCGTCGATGACGGCACGGGAGGCGCCCACGACGCCGCCCAGAACACCGGCCAGCTCCTCAGCCAGCTCGATGCCCTTCTTGGGGTCCTTGCTGATGCCGCGGCCCACGGACACCACCACGTCAGCGCCGATGAGGTCAACCAGCTGCTTGGCAGCCTTCTTGATCTCCAGGACCTCCACCTTGATGTCGCTCTTGTCCAGCTTCACGTCCACCTTCTCCAGGACGGTCTTGGCAGCGCCAGCCTCGTCATAGGGCTGAGTCTGCATCACGCCGGGACGGACGGTGGACATCTGGGGACGGAAGCGGGGGCAGATGATGGTGGCCATCAGGTGACCGCCGAAAGCGGGACGGGTCATCTTCAGGTTGGTGTTCTCCTCAAACGCGGTGTTGTCCACGTCGATGGTGGAGGTGGTCTTCAGGAACTCCTTGTACTTGGCCACGTCCACGTCGAGGTGGGTGCAGTCGGCGGTAAGACCGGTGTGCAGCCGGGCCGCGCAGCGGGGGCCCAGGTCACGGCCGATGTTAGTGGCGCCGATGAGGAAGATCTCGGGCTTCTTGTCCTCCACCAGGTCGCAGATCACCTTGGCATAGCCATCGGTGGTGTAGTCCTTGAGCAGGGGATGGTCGCAGACATAGACCTTGTCCGCGCCATAGCCGCCCAGGGCCTTGATGTACTCCTCCTTGACGCCGCTGCCCAGCACCACGCCGCACAGCTCCACGCCCAGGTCGTTGGCCAGCTTACGGCCCTCAGAGAGCAGCTGGTAGCTGATGGACATAATCACGCCCTCACGCTGCTCACAGAATACCCACACGCCCTTGAAGGCGGCGGTGTCTTTGCTATCAAATCCAGCCATGTTCAGCTTCTCCTTTCCATTAAATGATGTGCTTGGCGTCCAGGATGGAGACCAGCTGATCCACAGTCTCCTTGCCCTCGCCCTCCAGCATCATGCCGGCGCCCTTCACCGGGGGGGAGAAGGACTTGTACACATTGGTGGGAGAACCCTTCAGGCCGATGGTATCCACATCGATCAGAGGATCGTTCTTCAGGGCCTCATAGTCATAGACGGCCAGAGGCTTGGAGTAGCACTCCATGATGCCGCCCACGCTCATGTAACGGGGAGTGTTCAGCTCCTTGATGCAGGTCAGCAGGCAGGGAGTCTGGACCTTCAGGGTCATGTAGCCGTCCTCCAGCATACGCTTGACCACCACATCCTTGCCCTCC
>DVLB01000026.1 GCA_018715695.1 Candidatus Galloscillospira stercoripullorum | reverse complement strand
CGACCGGCTCTTGTTGTACTTCCGGCTGGCACGGCTGACGCCGTATTTCTCTGCGTATTTCATCAGGGATTGCCGATATGCCATGTCCTGTGTTATACTCTTGCTCATGAAGGATATGGCCCCCTCTCGTTACGTTGTTGTCCGCAACTTCAACTTTAACCGATGAGGCCTTATCCTTCATCCTTTTTTATTCAACTGTCCAACATGTATTGTACACCTACACGCGGGGTGGGGACTTGGCCGCCTTGCGCCTTGTATTTCGGGTGCAAATCTGATATACTAAATCAAATAAGTTGAAAAGGAGAAGCAACTTGGGCGCACTCTCAAATTTCGCCGCGCACATGGACTGGCTGGGGATGCTTTCCTTCCTGGTCACCATGGTGGTGGTGGTGCTGTGTCTCACCTTCCATGAGCTCTCCCACGGCCTGGCCGCCTACGCCATGGGCGACCCCACGGCCAAGACGCAGGGCAGGCTTTCTCTCAACCCCATCCGGCACATCGACTTGATGGGCTTTTTATGCATGCTGGTGGCCGGCGTGGGCTGGGCCAAGCCGGTGCCGGTGGATATGCGGTATTTCCGCCATCCCAAGCGGGACATGGCCATCACCGCGCTGGCCGGTCCGGGGGCAAACCTCTTTACGGCGGTGATCTCCGTTGCGATCTGCTCCGGGCTCTACCATATGGGGGCTGTCCGGAATGTGGTGGGCTGGTGCATATTTGGCTTTTTGTGCAATCTGGCGCTGCTCAGCGTGGGCCTGGGCCTTTTTAACCTGCTGCCCATTCCCCCCATGGATGGGTCCCGGGTCCTTTTCGCTCTGCTGCCCGACCGGATGTACTATACCGTCATGCGCTATGAGCGGTATATTATGCTTTTGGTGCTGGTGCTGATGTTTACCGGGGTCTTTTCCACGCCGCTGTCTTTTTGCATCCAGGGCGTGCTGAGCCTTTTGTGCAGCGCCACCGGCCTGCCCATGGAGATGCTGGCGCTGGGAAGCAATTTTTTGGAGCTGCTGTTCCTTTTTTGATGTGAGGTGAGCGAATTGCCTGCGGAAAGCCCCATTTTCCACCTGGAAAAGGTCGTCAAGGCCAAGACGGACGATATGGAGGATTTCAACGGGCCCCTGGACCTGATCCTCAGTCTGCTCAGCAAGAACAAGATGGAGATCAAGGACATCCAGATCACCCTGATCCTGGACCAGTACATGCAGTGGATGGAGCGGCGCAAGGAGCTGGATCTGGAAGTGGCCAGTGAATTTGTGACCATGGCCGCCCACCTGGTGTTCATCAAGACCCGCATGCTCCTCTCCATCAACGACGAGGAGGCGCTCTCGGAGATGGAGCTCCTCATCGCCTCGCTGGAGGCGCACCAGCGCAACGAGAACTACACCAAGATCAAAAGCGTGATCCCCACGCTCTCTGACCGGTACGCCGTGGGCCGGGACTACATCACAAAGGTGCCCGAGGCGGTGCCCATCAAGCGGACCTACCGGTATGTCCACCAGAAGGAGGATCTGCGCCGGGCCATGGCGTCGGTGCTGGAGCGGGTGGACCACCGGCTGCCTCCGCCCATGGCCGCCTTCGAGGGCATCGTGGGCCGGGAGCCCTACCCGGTGTCCGATAAGGCGGGAGAGATCGTGCAGCGGCTCATCGCGTTTGGAGTGACCCGATTCCGGGCACTCTTTAAGGGCAACCGCAGCAGGTCGGAGGTGGTGGCCACCTTCCTGGCGGTACTGGAGCTGTGCAAGGCCCGCCGTATTCTGCTGGCGGGCAGCGAAGAGGACTGCACCGTCACCTGCATGGAGAGCGATGGCGATGAGGCCATAGAGTTTTCCGCCGATACATACTGAAGCGAGCTGCACCCAGGCGAGGTGAGAGGTTTATGGAACTGAAGGAAATGGAAGCGGCCATTGAGGGCATTTTGTTCGCCGCAGGGGACCCGGTGGGGGTAGAGCGGCTGTGCATGGCCCTTGACATGGACCGGGACACGGTGGATTCGGTGTGCCAGCGTCTGGCCGACCGCTACCGCTACGACCGCCGGGGGATACGCCTGGTGCGGCTGGAGAGCAGCTACCAGATGTGCTCGGCGCCGGAGTTCGCGGGCTATATCCGCAAAGCGTTTGAGAGCCGCAAGCCCGCCCGGCTTTCCCAGCCGGCTTTGGAAGTGCTGGCCATCATCGCGTACTATCAGCCCGCCACCCGGGCCTATGTGGATCAGATTCGGGGGGTGGACAGCTCGTACACCGTGGGCCTGCTGCTGGAGCGGGAGCTGATCGAGGAGTGCGGCCGTCTGGCTGTGCCGGGGCGGCCCATCCTCTACCGCACCACCCAGAACTTCCTGCGCTCGTTTGGCATTGCCGGCCTGGATGAGCTGCCCGAGCTGCCCAATTCCACCCCCGAGGACGGACAGATCACCATGGAGATGCAGGCGGCGGTGGAGCGGCTCAAGGCCCAGCAGGAGAGCGAGGGCGGCGAGACTCCCCCCTCGGAAGAGGAGATCCTGGCCGCGGCGGTGGAGCTGGCGCAGCGCGAGGCGGCGGCGTCCGGCGCGACGGGGGAGGAAGGCAAGGAAGCGGAGGGCGCATGATGACTGCGGTGATTGTGGTGCTCTCCGTCCTGGCGGTCCTGTTCCTTCTGGGACAGCTTCGGATCGGCGCACGGGCGGAGTATGAGGAGTCCGGCTTTTCGCTCCGGATAAAGGCCGGGCCCCTTTGGTTCCAGGCCTTTCCCCCAAAGGAGAAAGCGGACAGCGGGAAAAAGAAGAAAAAAGAGAAAAAAGAGCAGAAGGAGAAGCCCCAGTCCAAGCGGGGCGGGAGCCTGGCCCTGCTTAAGAAGCTGCTGCCCCTGGCGGCGCAGGCGGCGGGGGAGCTGCGGCGCAAGGTCCGGGTGGATATGCTCTGGCTGGAGTTTACCGCCGGCGGGGAGGAAGCGGCCCAGACCGCCCTCTCCTTTGGATATGTCAACAGCGCCATCGGTATGATTTGGCCTCTCTTGGATCATAATTTCAATATCAAGGACCACTGCATCCGTACCAGGGCAGACTTTCAGCGGGCCGCTCCGGCGGTCTATCTCCGGCTGGAGGCCACCCTCACTCTAGGCCAGGCGCTGGTGCTGGCCATCAAACTTCTGGCGAGATTTTCAGCCATCTACGGGGCGTATCGACGTGAGCAGGCGCCCGCGGACAATACAAAGAAAGAGGCGGTTTAACCATGGAAAACAAGCAGCACCCCATCAGTGATCTCATGACCACCACCATGCAGAAGATCCGGGAGATGGTGGATGCCAACACCGTGATCGGCACGCCCATCCAGGCGGAGGGGGTCACCATCATCCCCGTCTCCAAGGTGAGCTGCGGCTTTGCCTCCGGCGGCTCGGACTTCACCACCAAGAACCAGAAGCCCGAGGCGGACAACTCCTTCGGCGGCGGCAGCGGCGCGGGGATCAATGTGATGCCCGTGGCCTTTCTCATCGTGAAGGCGGACAGCGTGCGCCTCCTGCCCGTGGCGCCCCCGGCCGGGAGCACCGTGGACAGAGTGGTGGAAATGGTGCCCGAGGTCATCGATAAGGTCACCGGCTTCATTGAAAAGCAGCAGGACAGAGCCGAGGAGAGGGATAGAGAGACCTTCTGAGGGCGATACTAGCATCATCTCTGTGGAGGTGATGCGGTTTGAAGCGTCTTGCCGTGGCTATGCTGGCGGTTTTGCTGACTCTGGGCACCCTGCCCGCGGGAGCGGCTTCTTCAGCGCCGGAGGTGTCCGCCTCCTCGGCCATCCTGGTGGATGCCGACTCAGGACGGGTGCTCTATGAAAAAAACGCCCACGAGCAGCGGAGCATCGCCAGCATCACCAAGCTGATGACCGCTCTGGTGGCGGTGGAGTGCGGCCTGGACCCAGACAAGAAGCTGACCATCTGCCAGGAGTGGACCGGCATTGAGGGCTCCTCCATGTACCTGAAAGCGGGGGAGGAGCTGACGCTGCGGGAGCTGCTCTATGGGCTGCTGCTTGCTTCGGGAAATGACGCGGCGGTGGCCATCGCGGGCTGCTGCGGCGGCGACGTGGAGACCTTCGTCTCCTATATGAACGACAAGGCCCAGGAGCTGGGGATGGCGGACACCCATTTTGCAAACCCCAACGGCCTGGATGACCCGGAGCACTACTCCACCGCGGCGGATATGGCGCTGCTGGGCCGGGCGGTGATGGAGCAGCCCTTGCTGGCGGAGATCGTGGCCACAGGGAGCGCCACGGTGGCCGGACGCTCCCTCACCAACCACAACAAGCTTCTCTGGCAGTATGAGGGCTGCATCGGGCTCAAAACCGGCTACACTGACGAGGCGGGGCGGACCTTGGTGTCCTGCGCGCAGCGCAACGGCCAGCGCCTGATCGCGGTCACCCTCAACGCCCCCGACGATTGGCGGGACCACACCACCCTGTTTGACTACGGCTTTGCAACCTGGCCCCGGCAGATTTTGGCCAGGGCAGGGAAAGAGGCCTGGTCGGTCCGGGTGAGCGGAAGCCTGGTGGGCTTGGTGGGCGTGTGCACTTATAACGACATTTACTATCCCCTCTCCCAGGACGAGCGGGTGCGGGCGGTCCTCACCCTGGCGCGGGAGGTGGAGGCGCCGGTGAAAAAGGGCTCCATCGCGGGGGAGATCCGCTTTTACCTGGACGAGACGCTGATCGGCACGTCCTATCTGGTTTACAGCCAGGACGTGCACACCGACCTCTCCAAATACGAGAGCCTGCTGGAGCGTATCGGGAACTTTTTTCAGCGCTATATCAAGGCGGCGAAATAGACCCCTTTCAAGGGACTGGGCCGTCATATATTGGATGATCTTGCGGCGGAGCGGCCCAAATCGCTCCGCCGCCTATGACGTGGAGGAGGCGGATGCATGGAGGAGCGGCTGCAAAAGATCCTGTCGGCAGCAGGGGCGGCCTCCCGCCGCAAGGCAGAGGAGTACATAACGCAGGGAAGGGTGCGGGTAAACGGCCGGGTGGCCTCGCTGGGCGACAGGGCCGACCCGCAGCGCGACGAGATCACGTTGGACGCGCAGCGCGTCACGCTGCCTCAGGAGCATGTCTACCTGATGCTCCATAAGCCGGTGGGCTATGTGACCACCCTTTCAGACGAAAAGGGAAGGCGGACCGTGTCCGACCTGGTCCGGGACTGCGGCGTGCGGGTGTGGCCGGTGGGGCGGCTGGACCTGAACTCGGAGGGGCTGCTGCTGATGACCGATGACGGCGCCCTCACCCACAAGCTCATCCACCCCAGCCACCAGGTGGAAAAGGAGTATATCGTCTATACTCGGGGCGACGGAGAAAAGGCCCTGCCCGTGCTGAGAAGCCCCATGACGCTGGATGGTCAGCGCCTGCACCCTGCAAAAGTGGAGGTGAAGAGCGGCCAGGGGGAGGAGTGGACCCTCTCCGTTACCATCCACGAGGGGAAAAACCGCCAGGTGCGCCGCATGTGCGCAGCCGCCGGCCTTGCGGTAGTGCGGCTCCAGCGGATTCGGGAAGGGAAGCTGACCCTGGGCCGGCTGCCGGTGGGGAAGTGGCGGTACCTGACCGCGGAGGAAGTGCGCGTTTTGCAGGAACTCTAGCATTTGCCTTGATTTTGCAGGAAAAATTCCGCGTCTTGCAGAATGCGCTTGCATTTTTCGCCGTTTGACGGTATGATAAACGTTGAATTCAGCTCTTGTGACACAAGGGCGGGCGGGAGGACAGCAGATATGTCAAAAGATATCCTGGCGCTGATCCAGTCCAATATGAGCGGATTTTCCAAAGGGCAGAAGCTCATTGCCAATTTTATTCTGAGCTCCTATGACAAAGCCGCCTTCATGACTGCCAGCAGGCTGGGCAAAACGGTGAACGTGAGCGAATCTACCGTGGTGCGCTTTGCCGCGGAGCTGGGTTATGACGGGTATCCCGCCATGCAAAAGGCCCTGCAGGAGATGATCCGCAATAAGCTCACCTCCATCCAGCGCATTGAGGTCTCCAACGACCGCATCGGCCAGCAGGACATCCTCTCCATGGTCCTCCAGGCCGACATGGAGAAGATCCGCATGACGCTGGAGGAGACCGACCGGAAGGGCTTTGACGGCGCGGTGGACGCCATTTTGTCGGCACGGCGCATTTACATTCTGGGCGTGCGCTCTGCCGCGGCCATTGCCAGCTTCCTGGGCTTTTACTTCAACCTGATCTTTGAAAACGTGACCCTGGTCAACACCGCGTCGGCCAGCGAGATCTTTGAGCAGCTTCTCCGGGTGCGGGAGGGGGATGTGGTCATCGGCGTCAGCTTCCCCCGTTACTCCCGGCGTACGGTGAAGGCGCTGGAGTTTGCCCACGATCAGGGGGCTACCGTGGTGGCCATCACCGACAGTGAGGCCTCTCCCTTGGCCGGCATCGCCGACCACGCCCTGCTGGCCAAGAGCGACATGGCCTCCTTTGTGGATTCCCTGGTGGCTCCGCTGAGCCTGGTCAACGCGCTCATCGTGGCGGTGAGCCGCCGGAAAGACAACGACCTGGCCGCCACCTTTGAGGCCCTGGAGCACATCTGGGACGAGTACCAGGTTTACGAAAAGGTGGACCAGAAGGCGGAGGAGCAGTGAGTACCGACATCGTAGTGATCGGCGGCGGCGCCGCCGGAATGATGGCCGCTCTCACCGCCGCGGAAAAGGGAGCGGAGGTCCTGCTGCTGGAGCGCAACCAGAAGGTGGGACGCAAGCTTTATATCACCGGGAAAGGCCGCTGCAACCTGACCAACAACTGCACCAGCCCCGAAGTGATCGCCCATGTGCCGTGCAACGGCCGGTTTCTGACAAGCAGCGTGACCCGATTCCCACCCGCTGAGGTCATGGCGTTTTTTGAGGGCCTGGGGGTGGCGCTGAAGACTGAGCGGGGCAGCCGGGTCTTTCCGCAGTCGGACAAAGCTGCGGATGTCATTGACGCGCTTTTCAACCGCCTGCGCCGCACCGGCGTGGACATCGTGGAGGATCGGGCCACGGATGTCCTGACCGAGGGCGGGCGTGTCGCGGCCGTGCGGGGGGAGCATGGCCGCTATCGCTGTAAGGCGGTTATCCTTGCCACTGGCGGCATTTCCTATCCGCTCACCGGCTCTACCGGGGACGGCTACCGCATGGCGCAGGCCCTGGGGCACACCGTGGTCCCGCCCAAGCCCTCTCTGGTCCCGCTGATCTCGCCGGACCCGGCCTGTGCCCGGATGCAGGGGCTCTCCCTGCGCAATGTGGGCGTGCGGGTCAAAAACCAGAAGGGAAAGGTGCTCTTTGAGGAGCAGGGAGAGATGCTCTTCACCCATTTTGGCCTGTCCGGGCCGCTGATCCTCAGCGCCAGCGCCCATATGCGCGACTATGAGAAGGAGCATTACACGGTCTGGATCGACCTCAAGCCGGCGCTGGACGAGAAAACGCTGGATGAGCGGCTGGTGCGGGAGTTCGGCAGCGGGAGCAACCGCAGCTTCCACAACGCGCTCACGGCTCTGCTGCCCCGGCTTATGATCCCCGTGATGGTGGAGCGATCGGGCATTGCGCCCGAGTTGCCGGTCAATTCCGTCACCCGGCAGCAGCGCCGCCGTCTGCTGGAGCTGATGAAGAATTTCCCGGTGGAGGTGTCCGGCCCCCGGCCGGTGGCGGACGCCATCGTCACCTCCGGCGGAATCAAAGTTGGGGAGGTGGACCCCAAGAGTATGGCGTCGAAAAAGGTAAGCGGCCTCTACTTTGCCGGGGAGATCCTGGACGTGGACGCCTATACCGGCGGGTTCAATCTCCAGATCGCCTGGGCCACCGGCCGCGCCGCCGGAGAGGCCGCCGCTCTGGCCGTGGGCGAGTACATGGATTGGGAGGATTGGGATGAACTATAAGAGCATTGCCATCGACGGGCCTTCCGGCGCCGGCAAGAGCACACTGGCCAAGCTGCTGGCCTCTGAGCTGGGCTATCTCTATGTGGATACCGGGGCGATCTACCGCACCGTGGGGCTGTGCGCCTTTCGGCGGGGGATCGCGCCCGAGGATCGGGCCGGGGTAGTGGCCATGCTGGGTACCTTCTCCCTTGACCTCAAGCACGGGGAGGACGGCCTGCAGCACATGTATCTGGACGGGGAGGACGTCTCAGAGGATATTCGCCGCCCGGAGATCTCCATGTACGCCTCCGCCGTCTCGGCGCTGCCTGAGGTGCGGGAATTTCTCATGGAGATGCAGCGGGGGCTTGCCCGGCGGCAGAATGTCATCATGGACGGCCGGGACATTGGCACCGTGGTGCTGCCGGACGCCGACCTCAAGCTCTTTCTGACCGCCAGCGCGGAGGACCGGGCCCAGCGCCGCTACGCGGAGCTGCGGGAAAAGGGGATCGCCACCGATTTTGAGACGGTCCTGGCCGATATGGCGACCCGGGACAAAAACGATGCAAGCCGCGCCGCCGCTCCCCTGCGTCAGGCCGAGGACGCGGTGCTGGTGGACACCACCGGCAATACCCTGGAGGAGAGCTTTCAAATGCTCCTCAAAACGGTGAAGGAGCGGTTTGGGGAATGAGAACTGTCTATACGATCCTTTGGTATATCATCTGGCCTTTTTTCAGCCTGTTTCATCCCTGCCGGGCGGTGGGGAAGGAGCATCTGCCTGAGGGCGGCGCCCTGTACTGCGGCAACCACAGCGGCCTGAGCGACCCGGTGTGCCTCGTCATGGCGCTGGGGCCCCGCCGGCAGATGCGCCCCATGGCCAAGGCGGAGTTCATGCGCGTGCCGGTTTTGGGCTGGCTGCTGAAAAAGGCGGGCGTTTTCGCGGTGGAGCGGGGCAAGTCGGACATCGGCGCCATCAAGACCGCCATCAAGTTCCTGAAAAGCGGCGAGAACGTGCTTTTGTTCCCCGAGGGGACCAGAATCAAAAACGGCGTTGACAAGCACGGCCATGAGAGCGAGGCCAAGGCCGGAGCCGCCATGCTGGCGGTGCGCACCGGGGTGGACATCGTCCCGGTTTACATCCCGGCGAAGAAAAAGTGGTTTCGCTTTACCACCATCGTCATCGGAGAGCCCTACCGTCCCACCGTGGAGAGCAAGAAGGGGACCGCGGAGGAGTACAAGGCCATTGCCGACGAGCTGATGAAACGGATCTACGCGCTGGGGGAACAGGCATGAAGGTGACGCTTGCCCAGCACGCGGGGTTCTGCTACGGCGTGGAGCGGGCTGTTGAGATGGCCGAACAGCTTGCCCGTGAGGGCCGCCGCTGCGTGATGCTGGGCCACCTCATCCATAACGACCAGGTGATCGCCCGGCTGCGCGACCTGGGCCTGGAGGTGGCCGACAGTCCCGAGGCTGTCCCGGAGGGAGCGGTGGTCCTCATCCGCTCCCACGGAGAGGCGAGAGCGGTCTACCGCCTTTTGGAGGAGGGCGGCGCGGAGATAAAGGACGCCACCTGTCCCAACGTCGCCCGCATCCACCGCCTGGTGAGAGAGGCCGAAGAGGAGGGGCGGCGCTGCATAATCATCGGGATGCCGGAGCACCCTGAGGTGGCCGCCATCGCGGGCTGGTGTACGGAGCCCTTGGTTTTTTCCGGGCCGGAGGAATTGGAAAACTGGCTTTCCAGTGACGAAAAGTACCGCCATCTTCCCCTGACCATGGTGGTCCAGACCACCTCTACCAGAGAGACATGGACAGCCTGCGTAGAAAAAGCAAAAAAAGAGTGTACAAATCTCAAAATTTTTGATACAATATGTGGCGCTACGTGTAAACGGCAAGAAGCCGCCCAGGCATTGGCTGCTCAGAGCGACATTATGGTGGTCGTCGGTGACCGAAAAAGCGCGAACACCGGTAAGCTCTATCAGCTGTGCCGTGCACTGTGTCCCACAGTCCTCTGGATCGAGAATGCGGAGGAGCTGGAACCTTCCACCCTGGACCGGAAGGCTTCTGTCGGAATCACCGCGGGCGCATCCACGCCCGGGTGGATTATAAAGGAGGTCTATAACAAAATGAGCGACAAGATCGAGCTTGAGATCGAGGAATCCTTTGCTGAAATGCTGGAGAAATCGATCAAAACTTTGCATACAGGAGAGAAGGTCACCGGTGTCGTAACTGGCATCACCCCCACCGAGATCTATGTGGATCTGGGCACCAAGCACGCCGGCTACATACCCGTGGCCGAGCTGACCGACGACCCCACCGCCAAGGTGGAGGACCTGGTCAAAGTGGGCGATGAGATCGAGACCTATGTCATGCGCGTCAACGATCAGGAGGGCGTGGTCACCCTCTCCAAGAAGCGTCTGGACAGCGTGAAGAGCTGGGACGACATCGAGCAGGCCCAGGAGGAGCACACCGTGGTGGAAGGTGTGGTCACCGAGGAGAACAAGGGCGGCGTGGTGGTCTCCATCAAGGGCGTCCGGGTCTTTGTGCCCGCCTCTCAGACCGGCCTGCCCCGTGGCACTGCCATGAGCGAGCTGCTCAAGAAGAAGGTCCGTCTGCGCATCACCGAGGTCAACCGTGCCCGCCGCCGCGTGGTGGGCTCCATCCGCGACGTGGAGCGCGCTGAGCGCGCCGAGAAGGCCGCCCAGGTTTGGGAGACCATCGAGGACGGCAAGCGCTACACCGGCACCGTCAAGTCCCTCACCTCCTACGGCGCTTTTGTGGACATCGGCGGCGTGGACGGCATGGTCCATGTTTCCGAGCTGTCCTGGAGCCGCATCAAGCACCCCTCCGAGGTGGTCAACGTGGGCGACACCGTGGAGGTGTATGTGATCTCCGCCGACAAGGAGAAGAAGAAGATCTCCCTGGGCATGAAGGACCGCAGCCAGGACCCCTGGACTGTGTTCACCTCCAAGTACGGCGTGGGCGACGTGGCCAATGTGCGCATCGTCAAGCTGATGACCTTCGGCGCCTTTGCTGAGGTCGTGCCCGGCGTGGATGGCCTGATCCACATCTCCCAGATCGCCGACCACCGCATCGACAAGCCCGGCGACGTGCTCAGCGAGGGCCAGATGGTGGACGTGAAGATCACCGACGTGGATATGGACCGCAAGAAGATCTCCCTGTCCATCCGCGCTCTGCTGGAGGACGGCGCCGCCGCCTCCGCTGACGCTGAGGACGGCGAGGATGCTCTGGTGGCCACCGCCGACGGCGAGGGCACCCAGATCGACCCCGCCTATACCGAGGAGTAATATCCCGAGAGAAAAGGAAAAGACACCCATTTCTTTTTGAAGTGGGTGTCTTTTTTTATTTACAAGTATTTTCGCCTTATTTTACTTGCAAAAGATTCAAAAAAACGATATAATGATCCATATAAACATGTGGGAGAGCAGTTTTCTTCCGCTCCTGCCCCGAGAACGCGCAAAATACCTTCGGCAGTCCCAGGCTCGGGGCGAATGAGGAACTTATTTGCCATATTGGGAGGTGGGATCATGTTTCAGGTGGGCGATAAGATCGTACACCCGATGCATGGCGCCGGTATCGTTGACGGCATCGTGCAGAAAAAACTCAACGGAGTGGTGCGGGAGTACTATATCCTCAAGCTGCCTGTGGGCGGCATGCTGGTCATGATCCCCACAGAAAACAGCGAGGAGATCGGCGTGCGCCCGGTCTGCCGCGGAGAGGAAGCGGACAGGATCCTCGCCGCCATCCCGGAGATTGAGGTGGATATGACCCAGAACTGGAACCGCCGCTACCGGGAGAATATGCTCCGGCTGAAAAGCGGCGATCTGCTTGAGGTGGCCCGGGTGGTGAAGGGTCTTATGCTCCGGGATACGGACCGGGGCCTGTCCACCGGTGAGCGGAAGATGCTCCACTCCGCCAAGCAGATCCTGATCTCCGAGATCGTCCTTTCTCAGAACGCCAGCTATGAGGACGTGGAGGAGCGCATAAATACAGCTCTGGCCTAATAGATTGCTGTGAAAAGCCGCCCCGCGCCGCACACGGGGCCTTTGAGGAGTGTGGGACGGGTGAGCGGATTGCTTGATAAGCTGCTGCGCCGCCGGGCGGAGCAGCCGGCCTGCGCGGCGGTGGTGGCCGCGGCGGGCTCGGCCAGCCGGATGGAGGGCGTGGACAAGATACTTGCCCCCATGGGCCAGTGGCCGGTGCTGCTTCATACCCTCAAGGCGCTGGAAAACAGCGATTTGATCCGGGAGATCGTGGTGGTCACCCGAGAGGACCTGATCGTGCCGGTGAGCGTTTTGTGCCGGGACGCGGCCCTTGCAAAGGTCACCAATATCGTCGTAGGCGGGGCAAACCGCTGCCAATCGGTCCTCAATGGCATTCGCGAGGTGAGGGAGGACGTGCAGCTCATCGCCATACAGGACGGCGCCCGGCCGCTGGTCACCACGCAAATCATCGACGAGGCCATCCTCCGGGCCCGGGAGTGCGGCGCCGCCGCGCCGGCGGTGCCGGTGAAGGACACCGTCAAGCAGGCGCGGGACGCCATGGTGATCCGCACCCCGGACCGGCGGGAGCTCTTCGCCGTACAGACCCCGCAGGTGTTCCAGGCCGACCTGATCCGGGGGGCTTTGGGCAAGGCCATGGCTGACGGCGCTGAGCTGACGGACGACTGCAGCGCGGTAGAGCGGCTGGGCTTCCCCGTGGCGTTGACCCAGGGGTCTTACGAGAACATCAAGATCACCACACCGGTGGACCTGGCACTGGGTGAGGCCATCCTGAACTGGAGGGAATCACGTTGAGGATCGGACACGGGTATGACGTGCACCGGCTTGTGCCGGGGCGCAGACTCATTTTGGGCGGGGTGGACATTCCGTGGGAAATGGGACTGCTGGGCCATTCTGACGCGGACGTGCTGGTCCACGCGGTGATGGACGCGATTTTGGGCGCGGCAGGGGAGGGCGATATCGGGCGGCTCTTCCCGGACAGCGATCCCGCCTACGCCGGAGCCGACAGTCTCAAACTGCTGGAGCAGGTGGTGGAGCGGGTGCGGGGAAAGGGCTGGCAGGTGGAGAATGTTGACGCCACCATGATCGCCCAGCGCCCCAAGCTGATGCCTCACATCCCGCAGATGATAAAAAATCTGGAAATGATCCTGGGGGAAGGAAGAGTCAACGTGAAGGCCACCACCGAGGAAGGCCTTGGCTTCAGCGGTAGCGGAGAGGGCATGGCCGCCCACGCAGTCTGCCTGCTGAGCCCGGCGCAATAGGGAATCTCCAAACGCTCCTTGCGTGCATACACTGGCACGAGAGGAGCGTTTTGCTATGGTCTATTATCTCATCGTCTGCCGTTCGCTTACCTATGCCCAGCGCACGGCCGCCGCGCTGGAGCGCTCCGGCATTACGGCCCACATCCTCCGCTCGCCCAAGGTGATCTCCGGCGAGGGGTGCAGTCACTCGGTCAAGGTGTCGGAGCGGTATTTGTCCGAGTCGCTGGTGGTCCTGAGCCGGGTGAATCTAACCCCCAAGCGGGTCTATATCATTTCCAGCGACGGAAGCTACAAAGAGGTGCGCCTGCTGTGATCTATCTGGACAGTGCAGCCACCACACTGCAAAAGCCGCCTGCCGTCGCCCGGGCGGTTTCTGCCGCCATGGGCTCCATGGCCAGCCCCGGGCGGGGCGGACACCGCCCCGCCATGCTGGCCGCAAAGACCGCCTTTGCCTGCCGGGAGACCGCCGCCCGGCTTTTTCATGTGAGTGACCCGGAGCGGGTGGTATTTACCTTCAATGCCACCCATGCCCTGAATATTGCCATAAAATCCCTTGTCCGGCCCGGTGACACTGTCCTCATCTCCGGCTTTGAGCACAACGCGGTCACACGGCCTCTGGCCGCTCTGGAGGGGGTAACGGTAAAGGTCGCCGCCGCGCCGCTCTTTGACCCGGAGGCCATGGTGGCTTCGTTCCGGGAACAGATGACGCCGGAGGTATCCTGCGTGATCTGTACCCATGTCTCCAATGTCTTTGGCTATGTGCTGCCCATTGCCCATATCGCGGCGCTGTGCCGTGAGCGGAAGGTGCCGCTGATCCTGGACGCGTCTCAGTCCGCCGGCTGTCTGCCGGTGCACATGGAGGAGCTGGGGGCCGCATTTATCGCCATGCCGGGCCACAAGGGCCTTTATGGACCCCAGGGCACCGGACTGCTGCTGTGCGGGGACTGTGAGAGCGTTCCCTTGCTGGAAGGAGGCACCGGGAGCCTGTCGCAATCGCCGTCTATGCCGGAATTCCTGCCCGACCGGCTGGAGGCGGGGACCCACAACATCCCGGGCATTGCCGGACTGCTGGAGGGCCTGCGCTTTGTGGAGCGCACCGGCACCGAGACCATTTTCCGCCATGAGCTGGGGCTTTGCCGCCGGGCGGCACAGCAGCTTGCCGCGCTCCCTGGGGTCCGTGTCTTTGCCGGCGGAGCGGGGGAGAGCCAGGGCGGAGTGCTGTCCTTTGTGGTGGAAGGGATGGACTGTGAGGAGCTGGGGGCGGCGCTGGGGGAGCGGGGGATCGCCGTGCGCTCCGGGCTCCACTGCGCCCCGCTGGCGCACCGCACCGCCGCTACCCTGGAGAGCGGTACGGTCCGGGCCAGCTTTTCTGCCTTCAACACCCCCCGGGAGGCCGATGCCCTTGCCAGGGCGGTGCGCGGCATTTCCAGCGGGAAGGGCCTGCGTTCAAATTGAAAAAAGGCTGCCGTAAACCGCGGGTTTTCGGCAGCCTTTTCTAACGAATTCAAAGAAAATTCACCGCTCTTGTTCTTGCCATTTTTTCTGCAATCAAGTATAATGATGTCTACTGAATAAACCGCTTTGCGGTTTATTCGCGCCAGCGGAAGGCGCAGGGGGAGTAGACGACCTTGCCCCCCGGAGCCTTGCGACCGAACAAAGCCAAAGGGCCTTGAAAGCCGCGGCTTTCAAGGCTTTCAATTTTGTGCGCAGGGCTATATAATAATCAAATATGGAGTCGCATACCCTGAGGCGGAGAGGGTTGCCGACTCAGAACTACACTGCAGGTGATGGTGGATGAACTGGCTGTCAAGTTTACTGATAAATTGGGTGAGTAATCTCAGTCTCATCCGCATTTCCGATATCCTTGATATTCTCATCATGGCATTTTTGATCTACAAGCTCATGATGCTCATCCGCCGTACCAGCTCCGGCCAGGTCGTCAAAGGTGTGCTTGTGGTGCTGGTGGCCTTCGGACTGGCGTCTTTTTTCCAGCTTACGGTATTCAGCTATCTGCTCAGCCGCACACTGGAGCTGGGCGTTCTCGCGCTGGTCATCCTGTTCCAGCCGGAGATCCGCCGCTTCCTGGAGCAAATGGGCAGCGGCAGGCTGGGCCTGAACAACGTCTTTTCCCACCCGGATACCCCCACCGAGATGGAAAACGCCATTTTGCAGACCGTGGAGGCCTACGCCTCCCTCTCCCAGAGCAAGACCGGCGCCCTCATGGTCTTTGAGCGGAGCAACCGGCTGGACAGCGCGCTGAAAACAGGTACCGCCCTGGACGCCGAGGTCAACAGCGAGCTGCTGAAAAACATTTTCTGGAACAAGGCGCCCCTCCACGACGGCGCGGTCATCGTCCGCAACGGACGGCTGGCGGGAGCGGGCTGCATGCTCCCCCTGTCCAGCAATGTGAACCTGTCCAAGGACCTGGGCATGCGCCACCGGGCCGGCATCGGCGTCAGTGAACAGTCCGACGCCGTGGTGGCCATCGTCTCGGAGGAGACCGGCTCTATCTCCGTGGCGGTGGGCGGAATGCTCAAGCGCCACCTGGCGCCTGAGACGCTGGAGCGGCTTTTGCGCAACGAACTGATCTCTGAGGAAGAGAGCGGAAACGGCCGCAAGTTCAACTTGATCAACCTATTCAAGGCCAAAAAGGGAGACGCCGACGATGTGGAAAAAGATCAAAGAAAGTAAGACGTTCTATGTCGTCCTCTCCATACTCCTCTCCGTGCTGATCTGGAGCTATGTGGTGGGGGAAGTGAATCCTACCCACGAGCAGACCATCACCGGCATCCCGGTGGAATTTCAGGGAGAGGATCTGCTGGAGAGCCGAAACCTGCTGATTACAGAGGGAAATGAGCAGACGGTATCGCTGCGCTTTCGCACCGACCGGGATACGGCGAGCAAGCTGGACCGGGAGAGCGTCAGCCTGGTCGTGTCCGTGAGCAATATCACGGAGCCCGGCCGCTACCGCCTCTATGCGGACATCATCTACCCCAGCAATATATCCCGCAGCAATATCTCCATCGAAAATGACGAATCCAGATACATCGAGTTTACCGTCGCCCCTCTCGCGTCCAAGGAGATCGATGTCCGGCCCAAATTCACCGGCAGCGTGGCGGAGGGCTATCAGGGCGGCGAGTTCACCGTTACGCCGGATAAAGTGGTCATCCGGGGCAAGGAGGAGGACATCAGCCAGGTGGCCTATGCCGAGGTGGTTCTGGGACAGCAGGATATGGAGGCCACGTTTGAGGGAGAGCTTCCCCTTGTGTTCATGAACGAAAACGGCGAGGAGCTGACCGGCCTGGATATCCGCTGTGACGAGACCTCGGTCTATGTCATTTACCCGGTGGTGGTGGTAAAGGAGATACCTCTTTCCGTATCCTTCCTGCCCGGCGGCGGAGCCACGGCGGCCAACGTGGACCCGGAGAGCTTCCGGATCGACCCTGCGTCCATCAGCGTGTCCGGCCCGGCCTCCGTGCTGGCCAACCTTACGGAGCTGATCATCGGCGAGGTGGATCTGTCCATCGTGACCAACACCCCCAACTATGAGATCACGTTCCCCATCCGACTGTCTGACAATATTACAAACGAGAGCGGCATCACGGAGGCCACTGTGACGCTCACCATCACGGGACTTTCCACCCGTGAATTTACCGACGTGGACAACATCGACCTGGTGAATATCCCGGAGGGGTACCACGCCGAGCTGCTGACCCTGAGCAAGTCTGTCCTGATCCGGGGCCCGCAGGAGGAGCTGGATGAGATCTTCCAGGGCCAGATCCGGATCGAGGCGGACCTCTCCCAGCTGGATGGCAGCGGTGGTGGCCGTCAGACCGTCTCGGCCACCGTGCATGTGGACGGCGGCGGCAGCAGCGTGGGCGCGGTGGGCAGGTATACCGTGGTGGTAAACCTGATCCGGGGTTAAGCCGTGTTTGGATATGTAAGACCCTACCGGGGAGAATTGAAGGTATGGGAGCTGGAGGCCTATGAAGCGGCCTACTGCGGGCTCTGCCACGCGCTGGGCCGCCGGTACGGCTTCTTCTCCCGCTTCTTCCTCAGCTATGATCTGACCTTTCTGGCCATGCTTCTGGCGCCAAAGGAGGAGCGGCCCACCCTGGAGTACCGGCGCTGTGTGGCCTGTCCCCACCGAAAGAAGGGGGTCTGCGTCTCCAGCCAGGGCATGGAGACAGCCGCGGACGAGAGCGTGATCCTCACCTACTGGAAGCTCCGGGATGAGGCCCAGGACGGGAAGGGCGTCAAAAAGCTGGGGGCAAAAATCCTGGCGCGCCTGTGCCGGGGCGGCTATCGCCGCGCCGCCGCGGCAAAGCCGGACTTTGACCGCTGCGTGCGGGAGAGCCTGGAGCAGCTGCGGACCTTGGAGCAGGAGGGGTGCACGTCCCTGGACCGTACGGCGGACACCTTTGCCCGCATTCTGCGCTCGGCGGCGCCGGAGAGCGGCGTCACCGCCGTGGACCGAAGCAGGGGAGAACTGCTCTACCACCTGGGGCGGTGGATCTACCTGGTGGATGCCTGGGACGACCTGGATGAGGACAAGGCCCAGGGAAATTATAATCCCATCCACGCCAGATTCCAGGGGCGGGAGCAGGAGGAGCGCCAATACCTGCGCACCACGCTGCGCCACTCCCTGAATCTGGCCCGCTCGGCCTTTGGCCTGCTGGACACGGGCTGCTGGAGCGGACCCATAGGAAACATTCTTGATCTCGGGCTCCCCGCGGTGGAGGAGCTGGTCTTCCGGGGAGAATGGAAGGCGGCCGAGCGCCGTTTCTTTCCCCGGCATCCCCAATAATAGAAATTGGCGGCCATACCGCCGGAAACAGGAGAACTGCAACTATGAGCGATCCTTACAGCGTACTGGGGCTCAGCTCCAACGCCAGCGACGAGGAGGTCAAACGGGCCTACCGGGAGCTGGCGCGAAAGTATCACCCGGACAATTACCAGAACAATCCTTTGGCCGATTTGGCAGAGGAGAAGATGAAGGAGATCAACGAGGCGTACGAGACCATCACCAAAATGCGCGCCGGATGGGCTTCCTCCTCCTCTTCTTCCTACCAGAGCGGGTATGGTTACGGCTACCAGGGGAGCGGGCAGCAGCAAGGCTATTCCTCCGCCTCCTCCAACCCCACCTACGCCCGGGTGCGCAATCTCATCAACGCCGGGGATCTTCAGGGCGCGGAGCAGCTTCTCAGCAGCGTGGGGACGCAGGATGCCGAGTGGCACTTCCTCATGGGCTGTGTGGCCTACCGCAGAGGCTGGCTGGATGAGGCCAGGCAGCACTATCAGATCGCCTGCAATGCCCAGCCGGGAAATCCGGAGTACCGTCAGGCCCTCAACATGATGCAGCAGGGCGGACAGGCCTACCGGGTCTATGGCGGCGGCGGAATGGACGCCATGGACTGCTGCTCGGCGCTGCTGTGTGCGCAATGCCTGTGCGGCGGCTGCGGTCGGTGAGCGCATGACGAGACGGGACAAGGGCCGTATTTCCCCCAAGGTGGTAGCGCTGAACGGGGTGCTGACCGCCCTCTCCGTGGTGCTGCTCTATGTGGCCTCCATGGCCCCCAGCGGACGGATGGGGCTGGCCGCGGTGGCGGGACTGGTGCCGGCCTGCGCGGTCATATCGGGGGGGCTGGGCGCCGGGGCGCTGTGCTACGGCGCCACCGCCATCCTGGGCCTTCTTTTGGCCCCCGGCAAGGACGCGGCCATCCTCTACTGCCTGTTTTTCGGGCTCTACGCCCTGGTAAAGGCGGGGGTGGAGCGCCTGCGCAGGCTGCCGGCGGAGTGGGCGCTCAAGCTGCTCTTCTTCAACGGCCTGCTTTCGGTGTTTCTGTTTGGGCTCTCTTCGGTTTTCTTTGCCTCTCTTCCGGTGGAGGATCTTCCCCTCTGGATCATCTATCCCGCCGGCAATGTGGTGTTTGTGATCTATGACCTGGGCTTTTCCAAGCTCATCGGCTTTTACCTCAAGCGGGTGGAGCCGCTGCTGCGAAAGAGATAATAGCCCTTTTCAAATGCCAAAAAATTTGGTATACTTATTTGATAAACAAAAAGGGGGGCTGCCCTTTGATCAGAAGCATGACCGGCTATGGCCGGGCTCAGCGCGTATATGGGTCTCGCACCGTCACCATTGAGCTGCGCTCCGTCAACAACCGATATCTGGACTGCACCGTAAAGATGCCCAGGGCCTACATTTCCGCCGAGGACGCGCTGAAAGGGCGTATCCAGGCCCTTGTGGCCCGGGGAAAGGTGGATGTGTTTGTCACGGTGGTCAGCGCCGGTGACAAGTCTGTGACCGTTACAGTCAACGAGCCTCTGGCCAAAGCCTATCTGGAGGCGCTCTATCAGCTCTCCCAGCTGGACGAGAGAAAGCAGCTGCAAGAGGACTGCACCATCACCGAGCTTGCCCGCTTCCCCGATGTGCTCACCGCGGAAAAAGGGGAGGAGGACCTGGAGGAGCTCAAGGAGCAGCTTCTGGCGGTGCTGGAAGAGGCCGTGGATGATTTCAGCGCCATGCGCACCCGGGAGGGAGACAAGCTCCGGGACGACATCCTCAGCCGGGCCGGACGCATCGAGGAGCTGGTGGCCATGGTGGAGGAGCGGTCTCCCGGCATCGTGGCCGATTACCGCGCCCGGCTCTCAGCCAAAATGGCGGAGGTGCTCCAGAACACGCAGATCGACGAGAGCCGCATCCTCACGGAGGCCGCCATCTACGCCGACAAGGTTGCAGTGGACGAGGAGACCGTGCGCCTGAAGAGCCATCTCTCTCAGCTGCGGCAGATGCTCTCCCAGGGGGGCGCAGTGGGCAGAAAGCTGGACTTTCTGATCCAGGAGTTCAACCGGGAGGCCAATACCATCGGCTCCAAATGCAACGACATTGAGACCACCCGCTATGTGGTGGACATCAAGGCGGAGATCGAGAAGATCCGGGAGCAGGTGCAAAACATCGAGTAAGGCGGTGAGGGACATGCAGTTGATCAATATCGGCTTCGGCAGCATGATCTCCGCGCAGCGCCTGATTGCCGTGGTCAGTTCCGACTCCGCACCGGTCAAGCGTACCATCCAGGAGGCCAGAGAGCGGGGAATGCTCATCGACGCCACTTACGGACGCAAGACCAAGGCCGTGCTGCTGATGGACAGCGACCACATCGTGCTCTCGGCGCTGACGCCGGAGATGGTGTGTGACCGCCTTTCCGGCAAGGAGACCGGCCCGGCAACCGAGGAGGAGAGAGAGACAACATGAGAGGGAAAAAAACCAGGGGCCAGCTGATCGTACTCTCCGGGCCCTCCGGCGTGGGAAAGAGCACCGTGATCTCGGAGCTTCTGCACGAACGGGAAGACATCTATTTTTCCGTCTCCTTTACCACCAGGGGCCCGCGGGTGGGGGAGGCGGACGGAGTCAACTATAACTTCGTCACCCGCGAGATCTTCGAAGCCATGATCGCCGGAGACGAGCTGCTGGAATACGCCCAGTATGTGGGCAATTACTACGGGACTTCCCTTAAGCTGATCGAGGAGAAGCTGGCGGCGGGAGTGGACGTGCTGCTGGACATCGAGGTGCAGGGCGCCGCCAAGGTGCGGCAGAAATGCCCCGACGCCTGTTTCATCTTCATCATTCCGCCCTCCTTTGAGGAGCTTTCCCGCCGTCTCCACGGCCGCAATACCGACGGGGAGGATGTGATCGCCGGGCGGCTGGAGAAGGCGCGGGAGGAGTACCGCCAGATCCCCAACTACGACTATCTGGTGGTCAACGATAAGGTTTCCCAGGCGGCGGCCGAGATCATCGCCATCCTGACGGCGGAGAGCTGCCGCACGAAAAACAGAATGAACTTGGTAGAAGGAGTCTGATGTATTATGATGCTCGAACCGTCCATGAATGTGCTTCTGGAGAAGATCCCCAGCCGCTATATGCTGGTGAACGTGGTGGCCCAGCGGGCCCGGCAGATCTCCAGCGAGGCGGAAGACGCCGGGATCCGGCTGGAAGATAAGCCGGTGTCCATCGCCATCCGTGAGGTGGCCGCCGGTCTTGTGACCCCTGTGGAATAAGAAACGATGGCAAGAGAGGGAGCGACGCCGTTCGCTCCGCTCTTGCTTTTTTCGGAAGAGGAGCGATAACGTAGGATGGAGCCTGTGATGACCGCCAGGGTGGCGGTGAGCGCCGCGACCTATGCCATCGACAAGCCCTATGACTACCTGCTTCCCGACGAACTCAAGCCGCTGGCTCAGGTGGGGATGCGGGTGCTCATCTCGTTTGGCCCCGGCAACCGCAGGACCGAGGGCCTGATCCTGGCCTTTGGAACCACCCAGCCGTCCAAAAAAATGAAGTCCATTCTCGCCCTGCTGGATGAGACGCCGGTGCTGGACGCCGAGGGGATTCAGCTGGCCCTGTGGATGCGGGAGCGGTACTTCTGCACCGTGTACGACGCGGCCCGGGCCATGCTCCCGGCGGGGCTGTACTTTTCCCTGCAGGACCGCTACCGCGTGGCTCCGGGGGTGGACCGGGAGACCGCGTACGCCGCCGCCGGGCGGTCCGACCACGCAAGGCGCATTCTGGAGCTTCTTTTTGCCTGCGGCGGCCAGGCGGAGCGGGGACAGATCCGCGCCGCCTTTGGTACCGGAGACCCCAGCCTCGCTCTGAAAAGCCTGGTGGAGAAGGGCATCCTCGTCCTGGAGACCAGCGCGCTGCGGGGCGTGGGAGACAAAACGCAGCAGGTGGCTTCTCTGGCCATAGCGCCGGAGGAGGCCATGGCCCTGGTGACCCCCAAGCGCAAGATCGCTCCCCTGCGCTACGCGGTGGTGGAGCTGCTCGCCGCGCTGGGCAGCGCCTCGGCCAAGGAGCTGTGCTATTTTACCGGCGCCTCAGGGGCCACCCTGCGTTCGCTGGCCAAGAGCGGCATCCTCACCCTGGAGAAGGAGGAGGTCTTTCGCCGGGTGGAGGTGGGCGAGGCCCCACCCGCCGCTCCCATCCAGCTCAACGAGGAGCAGGAGCGGGCGTTTCAGGGGCTCAATGCCCTGTGCGCCCAGGGGCGCTCCGCCGCCGCCCTGCTCTATGGGGTCACGGGCAGCGGCAAGACCCAGATCTACCTGCGGCTCATCCAGGAGACCCTGGCCAGAGGCAAGACCGCCATGGTGCTGGTGCCCGAGATCGCCCTGACGCCGCAGCTGCTGCGGATCTTCGCCTCCTATTTCGGCGACGAGGTGGCGGTGCTGCACAGCAGCCTGCGGGCGGGAGAGCGCTACGACGAGTGGAAGCGCATCCGGACGGGGAAGGCCAGGGTGGTGCTGGGTACCCGCTCGGCGGTGTTTGCGCCCCTTTCGGATCTGGGACTTCTGGTGCTGGACGAGGAGCAGGAGTACACCTATAAGTCGGAAAACGTGCCCCGCTACCACGCACGGGACGTGGCGAAATTCCGCTGCGTGCGCCATGGCGCGCTGCTGCTGCTGGGCTCCGCCACCCCCTGCGTGGAGAGCATGTATCTGGCCAGGCAGAGGGTATACCACCTCTTCACCCTGACCCGGCGATACAATACCCGCGCGCTCCCTGCGGTACTCATTTCCGACATGAAGGAGGAGCTGCGGCAGGGGAACGGGACCTCCATCAGCCTTGCCCTCAAGGAGGAGATAGAGAAAAACCTTTCGGCGGGGGAGCAGACCATCCTGTTTCTCAACCGCCGGGGGAGCAGCCGCATGGTCTCCTGCGGAGAGTGCGGGCAGGCGCCCAGCTGTCCCCACTGCTCCACCTATCTGACCTACCACTCCGCCAACGTCCGCCTCATGTGCCACTACTGCGGGTACTCGGAAAAGCTGCCGGACAGCTGCCCCCACTGCGGCGGCGGTCTGAACTTCATCGGCGTGGGCACCCAGAAGGTGGAGGAGGAGCTGCGGGAGCTGTTTCCCGGCCAGGAGATCCTGCGCATGGATACCGATACGGTCTCGGTGACCCACTCCCACGAAAAGCTGCTCAGGCGCTTTGAACGGGAGCGGATTCCCATTCTGATCGGCACGCAGATGGTGGCAAAGGGGCTGGACTTTGAGAACGTCACCATGGTGGGGGTGATCGCCGCCGACCAGGGCCTCTATGTAGACGACTACCGGGCGGGAGAGCGGACCTTCTCGCTGCTCACCCAGGTGGTGGGCCGGGCAGGCCGGGGCGAGAAGCGGGGCAGAGCGGTGATCCAGACCTACACGCCGGATAACGACGTCATCCGCACCGCCGCCGCCCAGGACTATGACAGCTTTTACCGGCAGGAGCTCACGCTCCGGCGCTGCCAGGGGATGCCGCCCTTCCGGGACATTTTTATGCTGACGGCCTCCGGAGTGGATGAGGCAGCGGTCCTGCGGGCCTGTACGAAGCTGCGCCGCACCCTGGAGAGCTGGCTGCGGGGAGCGGCCAGTGACGAGGCGCCCTATCAGGTCCTGGGGCCCGCCCCCGCCCCCGTGATGAAGGTGAACAACCGCTACCGCTACCGCATTACCCTGATGTGCAAAAATTCCCGCACCATCCGCGCCATGCTCTCCGAGCTGATCAGACTGGCGCAGACCGACAAGGAAAACAGGGGCGTCTCCGTATTCGGGGACTGCAACCCCATGGAATAAACAAAGGAGCGATCCATATGGCAATCCGTGAAATCCTCACCGACGAACAGCCGGTGCTGCGCAAGACCTCGCACCCCGTCACCAACTTTGACAGCCGCCTTCACGACCTGCTGGACGACATGAAGGAGACCCTGGCCCAGGCAAACGGCGTGGGCCTGGCCGCGCCGCAGATCGGCATTCTGCGGCGGGCCGTCATTGTCATGAACGATGACGGAGAGATGATGGAGCTCATCAACCCGGAGATCATCCTCCAGGAAGGGGAGCAGGAGGGTTTTGAGGGCTGCCTGAGCGTCCCTGGCCGCTGGGGCGTGGTCAAGCGGCCCATGCATGTGAAGGTGCGGGCCCAGGACCGCAACGGCGCCTTCTTTGAGGCGGAGGGGGAGGGCCTTGTGGCCCGCTGCTTCTGCCACGAGACGGAGCATCTGGACGGCCATCTCTTCGTGGAGCATGCAGACAAGCTCTATACCACCGAGGAACTGGATGAAATGATGGCACAGGAGGAAGAGGAAGAGTCGTGAGGATCTTATTTATGGGTACCCCCGAATTCGCCGTGGCCTCCCTGGAGGCCATAGCGGCGGCGGGGCATACCGTATGCGGCGTGTTCTCTCAGCCCGACCGGCCGGTGGGCCGCCACCAGGGCAAGCTGCAGCCCACCCCCGTCAAGGCCGCGGCACAGGCGCTGGGGCTACCGGTCTACCAGCCCGCCAAGCTGCGGGACGGGACCGCCCTGGCCCTCATTGAGGAGCTGGACCCGGAGCTCATCGTGGTGGCGGCCTATGGCCGTATTCTGCCCGATGATATTCTGGCGTATCCCCCCAAGGGCTGCATCAACGTCCACTCCTCGCTGCTGCCCAAGTACCGGGGAGCGGCCCCCATCAACTGGGCCATCCTCAACGGGGAGCGTGAGACCGGCGTGACCATCATGCACATGGCCTCCGAGCTGGACGCGGGAGACATCATCCTCCAGCGCAGCACCGCCATCGACGACAACGAGACGGCCGGAGCGCTGTTCACCCGGCTGGCAGCTCTGGGCGGCGAGGCCCTGGTGCAGGCTCTGGACCAGATCGGGGCCGGAACCGCCGCCCGCACGCCCCAGGACCACGCCGCGGCCACCTTCGCGCCCATGCTGAGCAAGGAGCTCTCTCCCATGGACTTTGGCCGCACCGCCTGGCAGCTCCACAACCAGGTGCGGGGTCTGCAGCCCTGGCCTGTGGCGGTGACGGAGCTGGGGGGCATAAGGTGTAAAGTGTTTTCAACTGACGTGTGCGAGGACCGCTCCGACGCCGCCCCCGGTACCGTTCTCTCCGCCGGCAAGGACGGCATCCGCATCGCCTGCGGCGATGGGAGCGTCCTGAGGATCAACGAGCTCCAGGCCGACGGAGGCAAGCGCATGAGCGCGGCGGACTATCTCCGCGGGCACCCCATCCACGTCTCATGAGGACGGGCAGGGAATCGGGCGGCAGTGCCCGGGAGGTGGCGCTCCTGGCCCTTTCCGCCTGCGAGAAGCAGGGGGCCTGGTCCAACGCCTATCTCAAGAAGGCAATCCGGGACGCCGCCCTGGACAGCCGGGACGCGGCCCTGTGCACCAGGCTGTGCTTCGGCGTGCTGCAAAACAAGGGTCTGCTGGACCACTACCTGGGGCAGCTGTCCCACTTTCCTCTGGAGAAGATGGAGGAACGGGTGGTGGAGTGCCTGCGCCTTGGCGCCTATCAGCTGCTCTTTTTGGACCGGGTCCCGCCCAGCGCGGCGGTGAACGAATCGGTCAATCTGGCCAGGCGGTACGGAAAAAATCCCAGGGCGGCCGGGGTGGTCAACGGCATCCTGCGCAATCTGCTGCGCAGCAGGGACACCCTTCAGGCGCCCCAGGACCTGGGAACGCGGTACAGCCACCCGGACTGGCTTGTAAAGGAGTTTTCCCGCTCACTTCCTGATGCAGAGGAGCTGGAGGCTCTTCTGGCGGCGGACAACCAGGAGGTCCCCACCATGGCCCAGGTCAATCTTCTCCGCTCCGACGTCTCCCAGGCCCTGGCGCTGCTGCACCGGGAGGGGATGGAGGCGGAGGAGCATCCCTGGCTGAGGGGCTGCCTGCTGCTGCGGAGCACCGGGGACCTGGAGCGCTCCCAGGCCTTCCGGGACGGGATCATCTATATCCAGGACCCTGCTGCCCGCCTGGCCGTCATGGCGGCGGGGGCGGAGCCGGGGATGCGGGTGCTGGACGCCTGCGCCGCGCCCGGCGGCAAGTCCTTTGCCGCCGCCATCGCCATGGGGGACAAGGGCGCGGTGGTGTCCTGCGACATCCACCCCCACAAGGAGCAGCTCATCCGCGCCGGCGCGGAGCGGCTGGGACTTACGTGCATCACCGCCATGACCCGGGACGCCAAACAGGCCGTGCCGGAGTGGGAGGGGGGCTTCGACCTGGTGATCGCCGATGTGCCCTGCTCGGGCCTGGGCATCATCCGGAAAAAGCCGGACATCCGCTACAAGGACCCTGCGCCCCTCTCCGGCCTGCCGGCGGTGCAGGGCGCCATTCTGGATAACGTAGGGCGCTATGTGCGCCCCGGCGGCGTCCTGCTCTACGCCACCTGCACGCTGCTGGAGCGGGAAAACCGCGCTGTGGTGGATGGATTCCTGACCCGGCGGACGGATTTTGTCCCCGAGGGCTTCACCCTGCCCGGACCTGTGGGCCGCTGTGAGGCGGGGATGCTGACCCTGTGGCCGCACCGCCATGGGACGGACGGGTTCTTTTTTGCAAAACTGCGCCGTAAGCTTTGACGGCGAAAGGAGGTGACGGCGTGCTCGACCTGAAATCCATGGATCTCCCCGAGATGGAGGCCTGGCTCAAACAGCAGGGGGAGAGCGCCTTCCGCGCCAAACAGATCTTTCAGTGGCTCCACCGGGGCGCCCGTTCCTTCGACGAGATGACCAACCTCTCCAAGGCGCTGCGGGATAAGCTCTCCGGCCTTTGCTACATCACCGTGCCCCAGGTAGAGCGAAAGCAGGTATCCGCCCAGGACGGAACGATCAAGTATTTGTGGCGTCTAAAGGATGGAAACTGCATCGAGACTGTTTTGATGCGCTATCATCATGGGAATACTGTCTGCATCTCCTCCCAGGTGGGCTGTGCCATGGGGTGCGCGTTCTGCGCCTCCACCCTGGCCGGAAAGGTGCGCAATCTGACGCCCTCCGAGATGCTCGATCAGGTCCTTTTCACCCAGTTGGACTCCGGCCTTCCCATCTCCAACATCGTCCTGATGGGGATCGGCGAGCCACTTGACAATTTTGACACGGTGCTGCGCTTTCTCACCCTGGTCAACAGCCCTGACGGAATGAATATCGGCATGCGCCATATCTCTCTTTCCACCTGCGGGCTGACTGAAAAAATTGACAAACTGGCCGCCCTTCGGTTACAATTAACGCTGTCGGTTTCTCTCCATGCCCCCGATGACGAGACCAGAAGCGCCATCATGCCCTCCAACCGGGCAGTGGGTGTGGAGCGGCTGTTTGCCTGCTGCCGGCGGTATTTTGAGCAGACGGGGCGCCGTATTTCCTATGAGTACATCCTCATTGACGGCGTCAACGACCACGACTGGCAGGCGGACCTGCTGGCCAAGCATCTCAAGGGGACGGGGGGCCATGTGAACCTGATCCCCATGAATCCGGTGGCCGAGAGCCCCTACCAGCCCAGCCGGAGAGTCAACGCCTTCCGGAAGCGGTTGGAGGCCCAGGGCATCACCGCCACCGTGCGGCGCAAGCTGGGGAGCGACATTGACGCCTCCTGCGGACAGCTGCGCCGGAAACAGATGCTTGCAGACGGCAAAACCACAAAATCTCCAGCGGAGAAGAGGGACCTTCCATGAGCAAAGCGTGGGGCGTCACGGACAGAGGCGCCGTCAGACAACAGAATCAGGATGCCTACTATGTAGACGTCCCCTCCCAGGAGCTGGCCCTGTGCGTGGTCTGCGACGGCATGGGTGGAGCCAGAGCGGGCAACGTAGCCAGCCGCCTGGCGGTGGACACCCTGGTGAGCGCCATGCGCCAGCGGGTGGAGGACAGCCCCGGAGACACCGCGGAGGCCCTGCTGGCATACAGCGCCGAACAGGCAAACGACGCGGTCTACCGGCGGGCCCTTTCCGATCCTGAATGCCGGGGGATGGGCACCACCATGGTGGCCGCCATTGTCCGGATGGACACCGCTGATATCCTCAACATCGGCGACAGCCGGTGCTACCACGTTTCCGACGGCGGCATCGTCCGCCTGACCCGGGACCATTCGGTGGTGGAAGACCTGGTGGAGCGGGGAGAGCTGACGCCGGAGGCTGCCAGAAGCCACCCCAGAAAGAACCTTATCACCAGAGCCCTGGGCTCGGAGGAGCATATCCGGGCGGACCTGTATAAGCAGAGCCTCAAGCCGGGAGACTTTCTCCTCCTTTGTTCCGACGGCCTTTCCAACATGGTCACCGATCAGGAGATCCTCTATGAGATCCTCCACGGCGGGCCGGCGGAGGAGTGCTGCCAGCGGCTTTTGGACATCGCGCTTTCCCGGGGTGCGCCGGACAATGTGACGGCAGTCCTGCTCCAAGCTTGATAGTAGGAGGAATTTTACCGTGGATCAATACATAGGTAAATTGCTCGACAACCGATATGAGATCTTGGAGCGCATCGGCTCCGGCGGCATGGCCGTGGTCTACAAGGCCCTGTGCCACCGCCTCAACCGGATGGTGGCCATCAAGATCCTCAAGGCTGACCTGGCCCAGGACGCAGAGTTCCGCCGCCGCTTCCACGATGAGTCCCAGGCCGTCGCCATGCTGTCCCACCCCAATATCGTGGCGGTCTACGACGTGTCCAAGTCCGATTCCCTGGACTATATCGTCATGGAGCTCATCGACGGCATCACCCTCAAGCAGTACATGCAGAAGAAGGGCGGGCCCCTGAGCTGGAAGGAGTCGCTCCATTTCATCACGCAGATCATGAAGGGGCTCTCCCACGCCCACAGCCGGGGGATCATCCATCGGGACATCAAGCCCCACAACATCATGGTGCTGCGGGACGGCAGCGTGAAGGTGGCCGATTTCGGCATTGCCCGCCTGGTCTCCGCTGCCCAGAGCACACTGACCCAGGAGGCACTGGGCTCGGTGCACTATATCTCGCCGGAGCAGGCCAGAGGCAGCCACATCGACTGCCGCTCCGACATCTACTCCGCCGGTGTGGTCCTCTACGAGATGCTCACCGGCCGCCTGCCCTATGAAGGGGACTCTCCCGTCTCGGTGGCGATCCAGCACATCAACTCCATCCCTCTGTCCCCCCGGGAGATCAATCCAGACATTCCTCCGGCCCTGGAGCTCATCACCACCAAGGCCATGGCCTCCGACGTCAGCAAGCGCTACGCCTCGGCCGACGCCATGCTCGCGGACCTGGAGGAGTTTCGCAAAAACCCCAATATCAGCTTTGAATACACCAGGGATGACCTGCTCTCCGGCAGCGACGAGCCCACCCGGGTGCTGGAGGGGAGCGGCTCCCACAACCTGAAGGACGCTCTTGCAGCGCAGGAGCGCTCCGAGCCCCGGACCCAGGGGACCCGCCGCCGCAGGGACGAGGAGGAGGAGGACGTGAGGCACAGAAAGCGCGGACGAGGGGCCGCCTCGTCGGATCGGGGCAGCGTGGTTCCAGCCCTGCTGGCCGTGGCCGCCATCCTGGTATTCCTGGCCGGAATCGTTTACTTCCTCTACAATGCCATCATCCTGCCCATGATCACGCCCGCCGACAGCTATACCGTTCCCACCCTCACGGGCAAGCAGATCGAAGAGGTCCAGAGTGATCCGGAGGCTTACGCGCCCTTTACCATCACCGTCAGCAGGGAAGAGGTCAGCGACCTCCCCGCCGGTGAGATCATTGACCAGGAGCCGGATGCAGGCACCTCTGTCCGCTCCGGCCAGCTGGAGATCACCGTCACGGTCAGCGCCGGCTCCAACAACTTCGTCATGGAGGACTACTATAACCGCCGCTATCGCGAGGTGGAGCTGCTGCTGCGCAGCGAGGGCATCGAGGCGGTGCGGGAGGACGTGTACGACGAGTCCGTCACCGAGGACTACATCGTCTCCCAGGACGTTTCCGCCGGGACCGAGCTGCTCCCCGGGGACAAGGTGACCTTCAAGGTCAGCATGGGTCCCGAGCCCAAGACCTCCGTGGTTACCCTTCTGGTGGGCTTTCCCAGAGAGCAGGCGGAGAGCATCGCCAGAGATACCCTCAAGCTCAAGCCGGAGATAACGGAGGTTTACGATTCCACCCAGCCCGCCGGCTATGTGGTCTACCAGAGCATTCCGGTGGATACCGAGGTGGAGCAGGGGAGCACCATCACCCTTCAGGTGAGCCTGGGACCCGACCCCAATGTGGAGCCCTCCCAGGAGCCTGAGACCACGCCGCCGGTGACAGAGAGCCCGGAGCCTGAGACCACGCCGCCCGCCACATCCCAGGAGCCCACGGCGGAAGTGGCCAAGAGCGTCCGGGTGGACCTGCCCACCGGCCGTACCGGCACCATTCAGGTGCGCATCACCGTGGGGGGCGTCACCAAATACACCAGCACCATCGACGCCACCATCCCGTCGCCCATCTATCCCACGCTGACCGGAAAGGGCTCCCAGCTGGTAGAGGTATACTTTGACGATTCTCTGGCCCAGTCCTTTGTTGTGGAGTTCTCCTGATGGGTGAAGGGCTCATCATGAAAGCCCTCAGCGGCTTTTACTATGTGGACGCCGGTGACGGCAGTTCCCCCGTCGCCTGCCGGGGAAGAGGAAAGTTCCGCCACGCGGGGATCTCGCCTCTGGTGGGGGACCGGGTCCGCTTCACCGACCTTGGGAATGGGAGCGGGATGCTGGACGAGATCCTGCCCCGGAAAAATGAGTTTCAGCGCCCCGCGGTGGCCAATATCGATCAGCTGGTCATCGTGGCCTCCTGCGCCACCCCTGTCACCGACCCCTTCCTCATCGACCGGGCCACCGCCCTGGCGGAGTCCAAGGGGTGCGAGAGCGTCATCTGCATCAATAAGAACGACCTGGAGCAGGGGGGAGCGCTCTATGACATCTACCATGCCGCGGGCTTTCCCACCCTGCTGGTGAGCGCCGAGACCGGCGAGGGCATCGAGACCCTGGGGCAGCTGCTGCGGGGAAAGACCACCGCCTTTACCGGCAACTCCGGCGTGGGCAAATCCAGCCTTCTCAACGCGCTGGAGGCGCGGCTGCGCCTGGCCGTCGGCGACGTGAGCGAGAAGCTGGGCCGCGGCCGGCATACCACCCGCCATGTGGAACTTTTCCGGCTCCGGGACGGCGCGGTGGTAGCGGATACGCCCGGGTTTTCCTCCTTTGATACGGACGGACTGGAGACCGGGGGGACAGAGCTGCTGGCCAGGTGCTTCCGGGAATTCAGACCCTATCTGGACAGCTGCCGCTTTGTAGGCTGCTCCCACCGCAAGGAGAAGGGGTGCGCCGTTCTGGAGGCGGTGGCTGCCGGGGAGATCCCCCGCAGCCGGCATGAGAGTTACGTCCGCCTGTACCAGCGCGCGGCGGAATACCGGCAGTGGGAACACAAAAAAACCTGATACTTGATACGGCACAGGCCGCCTTCCTCCGCGTATACTGGTTTAGACGCCAGAGCGGAAGGAGGCGGCCTTTTATCATGAATTTGCCTAAGATCCCGCGGAAGTACCTCTACGGCACAGCGGCCTGTGCGGCCGTCGGCGCCGTGTTGTTCTTCCCGGGCAGCGTTCTCATGCTGGCAGCCGGTGCCTTGCTGGGGCTTCGGGGCCGGGCGTGGGCGGTAAAATTTTTTGATGACAAGGAGATGAGCGAGTGAAGATCGTGGTGGTAAAATCCCCCAAGGCTTTGCGGGGCATCCTGCGGACGATTTTTGGCCTGCGGTGACATATCAGCCGTTCCCGGCACATATAGTTCTCTAGCATGAAGGGCCCGGAGTGCCTGTACAAGGAGTGGAATGCTATGGAACTGGAACTTGACCGCAACCAAATCAGCTGTTTCAATACCGTCCTGGACACCGTGGTCCCCCATGAGGAGACCATGGAGATGATCGTCCCGGACACCTGCCCGGATATTCTTCAGATCGTGCACACCTGTCCCAACGTGCTGCTCAAGAGCCGTGAGGTCCAGGAGGGCAGTGTGCTCATATCCGGCTGTGTCCGGTGCGGCGTGCTCTATCTGCCCGAAGGAGAGGGCCCCCTCCAGCACATGGAGGTGAACATCCCGTTTCGCTGTACGGTAGACGCGCCGGGCGTTGCCGGAAGCTGTCTCGTCTGCGCGGAGGCCCAGGCCCAGAGCGCGGATACCCGGGCCCTCAACTCCAGAAAGGTGCTGACCAGAGTCAACCTGATCCTTTCCGTGCGCGCTTACGCGCCTGCCCAGCTCGCCTTCTGTACCGGCGCCGGAGAACACGCCCTCAGCGGCCTCCAGCAGCTGCGGGAGAGCCGCGATACTTATGTGGTCGTATCTGTGCAGGAAAAACCCTTTACGTTTTCCGACACCCTGCCGCTGCCGTCCGACCAGCAGGAGGTCAGCGCCCTGCTCCACAGCAGAGCCTCCCTCCACTGCAATGAGTCCAAGATCATCGGCAACAAGCTGATCTTCAAGGGCCGGGCAGACCTCCAGATCCTCTGCCGCACGTCCCAGGGCCAGGTGCTTGCCGCCAGCCACCAGCTTCCTTTTTCTCAGATCATGGAGGTGACGGGGGTGGGGGAAGAGGCCCACTGCTCCCTGGACGTTCAGCTCACCTGCCTCTCCTGCGCCCTGGAGAGCGGCGAGCTGTCCGTGACGATGGAGATGCTGGCCCAGGTGGTGGTGCGGGAGAGCCGCACCCTGGAGCTGCTGACCGATCTTTACAGCACCGCAGTCCCGCTCAACGTGGAGTTCGCCCCCCTCGCTCTGTGCCGTTTGGAGGAGCAGGGGGTGAAGCACCAGTCCGTCCGGGAGATCGTGGAGACGGAGGAGCTGACCAAGGGGGTGCTGGACGCCTGGGCTGCGGTGAGCGGCGTCGACATCAACAGGGAGGGAGACCGGGTCGTCTTTGCCGCAGAAGCGGCGGTCTCTATGCTCTGCGAGGGGGAGGACGGCAAGGTCATCGCCGTCACCCGCACCATCCCGGTGACCTGTCCCGCGGAGCTGCCCTCCGGCGCTCTGTGCGCGTGCCGGTGTCAGCTTCCGGCGGCGGTGTCCGCCACTCCCACCACCGGAGGGCTTGAGATAAGGCTGGATGTTGACCTGAGCTATATGGCCTACCGCACCGAGGAGCTCTCGGCGGTGTCCGATGTGCAGACGGGGGAGGAGGAGGAGACCGCTGCCGGGCAGGTTCCTTCCATCGTGCTCCGGGTGATGGGCCGGGAGCGGCTGTGGGATGTGGCCAAGAGCTACCGGACCACCACCGCGGATATTCTCCGGGCAAATGAGCTCTCGGAGGGGGAGAGCCTGAACGGACGGCTCCTGCTGATCCCCAGAAGCAGGTAAAAAACTTTGAGGACCGGACGGCAATATTTGTCGTCCGGTCCTTTTGTGGGCTGGCGCGGGGGATTTTGTGGCATATTCCACGGCTTATCCCCATACCTATGTAGAGAAAGCCGGGCTTGCCGAGCGAAACGTCCGTGAGGAGGAGTCAGAATTGGAACAGCGCAGGATCTATGAGGATATTGCCCAGCGCACGCAGGGCGATATCTATATCGGCGTGGTGGGGCCGGTGAGAACAGGAAAATCCACCTTCATCAAGCGGTTTATGGAGACGCTGGTCATTCCCAACATCGAGAATGTTTACCGGCGGGAGCGGGCCAGGGATGAGCTGCCCCAGAGCGGCTCCGGCAGGACCATCATGACGGCGGAGCCCAAGTTCGTGCCGGAGGAAGCGGTGGAGGTCACCATGGAGGACGGCGCTCGCTTCTCCGTGCGGCTTATCGACTGCGTGGGCTATATGGTGCCGGGGGCTGTGGGCTCTCTGGAAAACGACATGCCCCGTATGGTGACCACCCCCTGGTTCGAGCAGGAGATCCCCATGACCGAGGCCGCCGAGATCGGCACCCGCAAGGTCATCGCCGAGCACTCCACCATCGGCATCGTCATCACCACCGACGGCTCCATCACCGACATTCCCCGGGAGGAGTACCTGGAGGCGGAGGAGCGGGTCATCACCGAACTCAAGGAGTTGGGAAAGCCGTTCCTGGTGGTGGTCAACTCCGCCCACCCGTCCTCGGAGCGTACCCAGGCCATCCGCGCCGATCTGGCCTCCCGCTATGACGTGACCTGCGTGGCCGTCAACTGCCTGGAGCTGGACGAGGAGGCGGTCACGGGCATCATCCGGGGCGTGCTCTATGAGTTCCCGCTCAAGGAGCTGGACCTGTTCCTGCCGCCCTGGGTGGATGCGCTGCCCTACGACCATCCCATCAAGAGCGGCCTCTACGCCGCCATCCGCTCCGGCGCCGCCGGGATGCACCGGATCCGGGACGTGGACGGCGCCATGGACGCCATCGGTCAATGTGAAAGCGTCTCCGACGTCAGGATCACCGGCATCAGCCTGGGTACCGGTGTGGCCACGGCGGCGCTGGAGCTGCCCCGCAGCCTGTTCTACGACACCATCTCGGAGCAGTCCGGCTTCTCCATCCGGGACGACGGGGACCTTATGGGCCTGCTCACCGAGCTCTCGGAGGTGAAGCGGGAGTACGACAAGGTGGCCCAGGCCCTTTCCGACGTGAAGGAGAAGGGGTATGGCATCGTCATCCCCAACACCGACGAGCTGGCCCTGGAGGAGCCGGAGATCGTCAAGCAGGGAGGACGCTACGGCGTGCGCCTGAAGGCCTCCGCCCCCAGCATCCACATGATCCGGGCGGACATCGAGACCGAGGTCTCGCCCATCGTGGGCAACGAGAAGCAGTCCGAGGAGATGATCAACTACCTGCTCCAGGAGTTCGAGGGGGACACCAAGGCCATCTGGCAGTCCAACATCTTCGGAAAATCCTTCCACGAGCTGGTCAGCGAGGATCTGCACACCAAGCTGCTGCGGATGCCGGAGGACGCCCGCGTCAAGCTTCAGGAGACCCTTACCCGCATCATCAACGAGGGGTCCGGCGGCCTGATCTGCATCATCCTTTGATAAAAGCTAAGAAACAAAAGGGAGCGGCGGAGCATATGGCTCCGCCGCCCCTTGTTCCTCCGTGTCCCGCTTACTCCGCCGCCGCGATCCGGGACAGGGTGCCGGCGTCCAGCAGCCGGACCGCCCGGTACCGGGTCTCCAGCAGACCCTGCCGGGCCAAGTCGTTGAGCACCCGGCTCACCGTCACCCGGCTCACGCCCACGGCGGAGCCGATCTCCTCGTGGGTGCAGTGGAGCAGTCCCTTCTGGTCGGGGGTGAGAGAGAGCAGGTGGCGGACGATGCGCTCCTTGGCCTGGAGGAAGGCGCCGTCCACATGGATGGAGAGCAGCCGCACCGTCTTGGCCAGGTATTCCAGCATGGCCATGGCCAGGTCGGGGTGCTTGGAGAAGATCTCATAAAGCCGCTCCCGGTTTACCGAGACCAGCTGGCACGCCGTCACCGCCACAGCCGAGGAGATCCTGGGCTGTCCGTCGAAAAAGGCGGCCTCTCCGATCAGCTCACCGCTGCGATGGAGGGTGAGGGTGCGCTCGTCCCCGTTTTCCGAGCTGATGAAGCACTTGACCGTGCCAGATTTGATGTAATAGAACTGCTCGGCCTCCGTGCCTTGCAGGTAGATCATCTGCCCCGGCGGGCAGAGCTGTGGGGTGCGGCCCTCCGCCAGCAGCGCCCAGGTATCCATCCGCTCACCTCCCGGCTGTTTTTTCTTATTGTATCATGCTTTACATTCTTTTGGCAAGGGATTGGCCATAATAGCAGGAGGAAAGAAAAGGAGGGATCCCCCCATGGGTATGACCATGACCCAGAAGATCCTTGCCCGGGCTGCCGGACTGGCCGAAGTGGCCCCCGGACAGCTGATCGAGGGCAAGCTGGACCTGGTTCTGGGCAACGACATCACCACCCCGGTGGCCATCACCGAGTTCAACAAGGCGGGCCTGTCCTCGGTATTTGACCGGGACAAGATCGCCATCGTGCTGGACCATTCCACCCCCTGTAAGGACATCAAGTCGGCCCAGCTGTGCGCCGTCTGCCGCGACTTCGCCTCCGCCTACCATATCACTCACTTCTACGACGTGGGCCAGATGGGCGTGGAGCACGCCCTCATCCCGGAGAAGGGCCTGGCCGCCCCGGGCGAGGTCATCATCGGCGCCGACTCCCACACCTGTACATATGGCGCCCTGGGCGCCTTTTCCACCGGCGTGGGCTCCACCGACATGGCCGCCGGCATGGCCACGGGCCTGGCCTGGTTCAAGGTGCCCCAGGCCATCAAGGTCAACCTGGTGGGCAAGCTGGGCGCGTTCGTCAGCGGCAAGGACCTGGTGCTCCACCTCATCGGCATGATCGGGGTGGATGGGGCCCTCTACCAGTCTCTGGAGTTCACCGGGGAGGGCGTGGCCGCCCTGGAGATGGACGACCGCTTCACCATCTGCAACATGGCCATCGAGGCAGGCGCCAAGAACGGCATCTTCCCGGTGGACGAAAAGACCCTGGCCTACCTCAAGGGCAGGGTGGACCGGGACTACCAGGTCTTCGAGCCCGACCCCGACGCGGTGTACGCCCAGGAGATCACCATCGACCTCTCCGCCCTGCGGCCCACCGTGGCGCTGCCCCATCTGCCCTCCAACACCAAGACCGTGGACGAGGTGGCGGGCAAGCCCATTCAGCAGGTGGTCATCGGCTCGTGCACCAACGGCCGACTCAAGGACCTGCGGGAGGCCGCTGCCATCCTCCGGGGCAAGAAGGTGTGCCCCGGGGTGCGCTGCATCGTCATCCCCGCCACCCAGCAGATCTACCTGGACGCCATGGCCGAGGGCCTCATCGCCGATTTTATCGAAGCCGGCGCCGCCGTGTCCACGCCCACCTGCGGCCCCTGCCTGGGCGGCCACATGGGCGTGCTCAGCGACAATGAGTGGGCCATCTCCACCACCAACCGCAACTTCGTGGGCCGCATGGGTCCCACCAGCTCCATGATCATTCTGGCCTCTCCCGCCGTGGCCGCGGCCTCCGCCATCACCGGCGTGGTCACCGACCCGGCCACGGTTTGAACAGAGGGGGTGTAAAGCAATGAAAGTTTACAAGTACGGCGACAACGTGGATACCGACGTGATCATCCCCGCCCGCTACCTCAACGCCCCCGATGAGAAGTCCCTGGCCTCCCACTGCATGGAGGACATCGACGCCGCCTTCGCCTCCACCGTGGAGGAGGGGGACATCGTGGTGGGCGGCCAGAACTTCGGCTGCGGCTCCTCCCGGGAGCACGCCCCGCTGGCCATCAAGGCCTGCGGCGTCAAGTGCGTCATCGCCAAGAGCTTTGCCCGCATCTTCTACCGCAACGCCATCAACATCGGCTTCCCCATCATGGAGTGCCCCGAGGCGGTGGACGGCATCTC
>DVLB01000025.1 GCA_018715695.1 Candidatus Galloscillospira stercoripullorum | reverse complement strand
GGCTATCGGCCTCTGGCTCTCTCATATACCAAACAGGGCACCTACAACGGGGAAGAATTCCTTGACGCGGAGCAGATCAGCAAGAACAAGCTCTACATCTACACCAGAGAGAAAAATACCAGCTTTGACCGCCGCTTTCTCATGAAGCGCGTGGGCGAGGGTTGGATGATTGACGCGGTGCAGGAGCGGCTGGACGGCTGGCAACGGACAGGATTGTAAGGGAGGCATAATGGATGATATATAGGTTTACGGAAGTATTAAACGATCTTGTTAATTATTTTCTCCTTGGTGACATTTTGTTGCTGGAGGACTGGAAGCAGGCAAATCATCTTTCAGATGATTTAGCGATGGAGTTTACCACAAACGAAAGCGGCGACAGGATATTTGCCGAAGGAATTGTAATCCCAATGACCGGTATTGAAAACTATCCCTATACCATATTGTTCAATCTCTCTGGTGATAGACCGGAGCTGTGCAAAGAAAGAAACCGATTGCAGCTTAGAAAAAGTGGCTATTCCCTCAAAGTAGATCATAATATGCTGATGCTTTTTACATGGCCAATATTGGAACAGTTTACGCCTGAAAAGGTGAAAGATCTGATTTCTTACTATAGAGTGCATAAGAAGCCGATGATTGAGCTTGCAAATGGCTGGTATCATATCGAGATTTTGGGTGGAGAAACCTTGCAGGACGGGGACTATGAACCTACATTTGAGTTTGTGATACAACCAGCCACAAATGAAGAAGTCACCATAAATGCAGATATGAATTTTAGCTTTGAAATTACAAGCTCTGCTTATTAGTGAAACCTATCCCTACCGAAGATGGAAAAGGAGATCATGATATGGATTTATTGAAACAATGCCAGCAGTGGTTTGAACAGAATGAAATCCAGAAAGTGATTGATGCTCTGGAGGCCATTCCCGCCGGGGAGCGCACCCCGGAACTGGACAGCGAATTGGCCAAGGCATATATTGCCGTTGCACATATAGGAGAACGGGAGCCTTTTGAAAAGGCGCTGGAACTTCTGGCTCCCCATGAGGAGTATTTTGCCGAAGATCACTGCTGGAATTATCGAATCGCTTTGGCCTATTACTGTCTGGATGAGGAAGGCTCCGCCCTGCGTTACTTTGAAAAGGCCCTGAAAGCCCGCCCCGGCGACAAAGATACCCAGGAGTACATAGACGATTGCCGCCGTCGTTTGTCCCTGCCCCGGTTTGAAAAGAACTTCCGGGAAAGGACGCAGGAAGCATGGGCAGCCTTTTCTCAGATTGAGGCAGAACTGCGCCAAATCATAGATACTGACGAAATGCACCAGCGCGGCGAAGAACTGATTGAAACATGCGGGAACGCACTCAAGACCGCCCTGCGTGATACTTCCTTTGAGCTGGGCTTCAATGGTGAAAAATATGAACTGATCCTCAGTCCGGAGGGCCTTCGCTCCCGCCTGTTCCCGCTGGTGTACTTCCAGCGGCAGGCCCCGGAATCGGTGCTGGAGCATTGGAATATCTGGGTGGGACGCCAGCCCGCCAAGGACTTTATGCTGCGGGCCGGAGACATGGAAGTTCGGGCCCAGGATGTGCAGATGTGGGCAGAGAAAACAGAGGATCAGCGCGTGAGCCTGATTCTTTGCTGTGAGAAGCTGACGCCGCTTTTGAAAGAGGATACGGACCGGGTCTGGTGGGCCCTCTCCATGCTGGTGGATCAAGCCATAGGCGAAGTTTCCGCTATCGCCTTTGTCGCTGGGTTTGATGTTTATGCCCAGCCGAAGGAGGAGCCGTCCATGCGCCTCTCGGAGTTGCCGGAGCTGCTGCAAAGCATGGGACTCACCCTCTGGCGGGATGGCGGCGACTATCTGGAAAACAGCTACCTCGCCTATGAATTGCAGCCGGTGGAGGACCCGGAGGCCGACTGGCGGCTGGATGTCTATACCGGCACCTGCCGTCTGCCGGTGCTCATCAACGACTATATGTCCGCCCGCAGTGATATGGTGGACGAGTACCATAAGGACGGCATCGCGGCGGGGTTTGTCTGCTACCCCTTGGCGGGCTTTACCGGCCAGGAGAGGAGCGAAGCCATTCTGGACTTTCGGGATAACCTGCGGGATGCCATCCTGCGAAAGGCGGGAGAGGAAGCCGTGACCTTCCTGGGTGGGGCCACCGGCCTGTACCATGGGTATCTGGATTTCATCGCCTGGGATCTGCCCGCCGTACTGACAGCGGCGCAGGCGTTCTTTGAAGAGAGCGGACTGCCCTATGCCCACTTCCACGTTTTTCGGCGGGACGTGGGCGGCGTGCCGCTGCTGGATGAGGAAGAACCGGAACCTGATATTCATGAGGAAACTGGCTCTCTGCTCTCAGCAGAGGACATTGAAACACTGAAAGCCTTTGACGAAGGAGTTTCCGGCTACTTTGGGAAAATGCTCCGCTGGCTGGAGGATTTCATCAAAACCGGCGTGGAAGAAGGAAGATTCAGCGAAAAACAGGCCCACCAGGACCTTCAAATCGCCCTCTGGTATGCCTTTGCCTGCAACAATCTGGATGACTATATCCACTACTTCCGCGCTGCGGAATGGATGAAGGATTCGGAGAAAAACGCCGCAGGCTGCGCCACCTGGTACTACCGGTACTCTGTGGCGCTGATGTACTGCGGCAGGCTGGAAGAAGCATTCAACTACGCGGAGCGGGGAGCCCAGGAGGAGCCAGACTACCCCTGGATCTGGCTGCAAGTGGGCAAGCTGCGGGCGCATTTCGGCGATAAGGCAGGCGCGCTGGATGCCGTCAAGCGGGGATTAAACCTGGAACCGGGCGATTATGAGTTTATGACCTTGCAGGAGGAGATCAAGGCCGGAGCCACCCTGGAACAGATGGAATACCATTGGATCGACCCAGGCGCCGATCAAATGCTCCAGCAGGGACTGGGGGAGGACGTGGATGACAAACAGCGCGCCCTGGCCTGTATTCGGGCAGATGAAGCGGGACTTGCCGCGTTTTACGGGCTGTTCCACCCGGAGCGGTATGGCTATGAGAAAAATGCCCCCTGCTGTGAATTGCAATACCCGGTGAGGGAACATCTTGTGGAGCTCTCCTTCCGTATGAACGAAGCCGGACTCTCCAAGATGGGAACGGACTGGCTGCGGCGGCTCAAGGAAAGCCTGGACAGCGGGGAATGGCTGACCCACACCCCCGAAGGGGAAGCGGAGGGCATTCTGACGGCGGTGCTTGTGGATCAGACCCGCCGCATCGGTCTTGTCTATCGTCAGCCGGAAAACGATCAGTATTTCCAGCTTTTCCTGAATCCGGACGGCACAATGGCGGATGCAATCTGGTCCTCCAGGGAAAACGGGAAGCCGGAGGTTTATACGGAGGAGGAGATGTCCGCAATCGAGCAGCACATCAAAAATACCTTTGGCGCCTTTGAAAATGTGTTCCATGAGCTTAACTCCCCCGACATCCATGTGGACATCTGCATAGTCCCGCCGTCTGAGGAGCGGGACTACTACACACTGGTGACGATGGGCATGGGGGCCCACCGGATGAATGTGCCGGAGGAGCTGGCAGAATACAAGCTGGAGCGGGCGGAGCTGGCCATCGCTCTGCCGCCGGATTGGAAACTGGATGAGGAATCCCTGAAGGATGAGCGGTGGTACTGGCCTGTTGGCCTTTTGAAGGTGCTCTCCCGCCTGCCGATTTCCGGCGATACCTGGCTGGGCTTTGGTCACACGATGGACAAGCAGTCGCCCTTTGCGGAGAACACCACACTCTGCGGCGCACTTCTGGTGGGGGCGCAGGATGTTGTCTGGAACGGAGGCGAGGTCTGCACTTTGCCGGGCGGCGAGGAGGTCAACTTCTATCAGGTGATCCCGCTCTATCGGAACGAATTGAAGTATAAACTGGAGCATGATGCGGACGCGCTGCTTAAAAAGATGGCGGGCATCAGCTTTGTGGTCGATCCCACCCGCCGGAATGCCATTACCAGCGGCGCCCTGGCGGATGAGAACTTCACCGGCGATATGGACGATGCCGCCTGGCACCTGGAATCCATTCGTGAAAAGGGCCTGCCGGTAGATGAGCTGAGCGCCTACAACCACATGGCCATCTATCTGCGCTGGTGCATGGAGCATGACCTGATGAGCGTGGAATTTATGGAGCGGTACTGGGAGCAGGTGCAGCCGTTTATGGCGGATCTGAGCCGCGCCGATCTGCGCGGCTTTATCCGGGACCAGCTGAACGGGCAGCTCTTTGGGGCGCTGTTCAACCAGGAGGGCGCGGCCTTTGCCTCCTACTACTATGGGGAGGCGGACAGCCCTTACTTCCCCGGTGATATTGACGACTACGCCTTGGAATATTTCGGCCCAGAGCAATATTACTCCGATAAGTTCCAGGATGAAGCCTACCTGTTCCTTCCCTTTGATGAGGACTATTATCAGGCCATGGCAAAAGTCATTGGAAAACGATTCGCCAACTGGCAGGGGCAGGATTTTGACGAGGACACCCTGGAGCCTTCGGAGCTTGCAGAGGCCATGATGAAATATCTGGACTGTGAATGTACCTATTTCCCCGCGATGGCGGACGATGATCCCATCATGTCGGCGTACAGCTATGCCAAGCGGGAGAGTGTCAAAGAGGGCTTTGTGCCGGTGCTGATGAGAGCGGATGACGAAATCCTGTGGGAATGCCTGATTATGAATTCCGACCCGGACAGCGAGGGCGAGGAGGACTATGCCTTTGACCCGGACAAGGTAGCGAAATACCGCAAAAAGATGCTTGCCGCTCTCCTCAAGGACGGAAAGATGGTTCTGGAGGAGATGATTGGGCAGCGCAAGGAAGAAGCCGAGGATGACGATATGGACTGGGATGAGGAAATCCTGGGCAAGATGGAGGACGGGTATGAGAACCGTCGTTTTTCAAGCTGCTGGAATTCCGATAGCAAAATGACCCATCCTCTCATTCTGGCCAAAATTCCGGTGAAGAATCCTTGGGAGATTTTTGCCTATCTGCCCTTTGGCGGCTGGAACGAATGTCCTGACACGCAGTCGCTGATGGCGGCGGCGAAATACTGGTTTGAGCAGCATGGCGCGGTGCCCGCAGCTATGACCCACGATGAGCTGGAGTTCCTGCTTCCCGCTCCTGTTTCAGAGGAAAAGGCCATGGACACGGCGGTGGAGCTGTACGGCTTTTGCCCCGATGTGATCGATCAGGGCCCGGAGGACGCCACCGTGGGCGCTCTGGCAGATGTGCTGCGCCAGTCCACGGTCTGGTATTTCTGGTGGGATTGAGGGTAGCCTGTGTGTGCGTGAAGAAGGCCTTCTCTGCCTTTGCCCAGCCTCTGGAGGAGCGAGACAAGAAAGAAGGCACAAGCCGGCCGCGCAGCTCAAAACAAAGGTGAACGACCGGCACTTCAAGCGGAGCGCCTGCGACAATGCAGGCGCTCCGCTTTTTGTTAGGAGAATGTGGAGGGGGTATGCGGTTCCCGATAAAAAGCAGAGAGGCAACTGGGACGCGAGATCAAACGTTGTGAAAAATCTATCTCAGTGTTTCAGATCGCCCGTTGCCGGGTTGTCGATCAGCTTCCCGCCCTCGGTGAAGCGGGAGCCGTGACACGGGCAGTCCCAGGTGTGCTCCGTGGGGTTCCATTTCAGGGCGCAGCCCAGGTGGGGGCAGCGCTTGGCGGTGGGCGTCAGCAGGTTGACCACAGCCTCAAAGCCGTTGACGGCCAGCTGGGGGCGCAGGATGGAGCGGGAGGGGGAGAATACCTCCGCGCAGGGATTTTCCTTCCCCTGCACAAGATCGCAGAGGAGCGTGGCGGCCACCATGGAGGTGGTCATGCCCCACTTGTTGAAGCCGGTGGCCACATACAGCCCCGCCGTGGAGGCGGAATAGGGCCCGATATAGGGCACGCCGTCCAGGCTCATGCAGTCCTGGGTGGCCCAGTGGTACCCCTCCTCCGCCTGTGGGTAGTGCCGCCGGGCAAAGGCCCGCAGTTCCCGCCAGCCGCCCCCTTTTTTGCCGGTGCGGTGGTCTCCGCCTCCGAGAAGCAGCAAGTCCCCGTAATTGCGAAAGGACATGCCGTTTTGCGCCTCGTCCAGGTACATGCCGTCCACATCCGGCGCGTTTTTCAGGGCGATGACGTAGGAGCGGTGCTGGTAGAGCTTGAGGAAATAGCTGCCGTGCTTATTGAGAAAGGGAAAGTGGGTGGTCACAATGACCTGCTTGGCCCGGACCCGGCCTTGATCCGTCACCGCCGTGGTGCCCACCAGCTCCCGCACCTGGGTGTGCTCATAGATGTGCAGGTCCTTTGCGATGGCGGAGACGAATTTCAGCGGATGGAACTGGGCCTGACGGGGGAAGCAGACCGCCCCGGCAACGGGGAAGGGGAGGGGGAGCCTGTCCGCAAATTGGGCCGAAAAGCCCAGCTTTTGGAGGGCGCTCAGCTCCCGCTCGATCTTGCGCCGGTCGTCCAGACAGTAGGTGTAGGCCGCCTTCTCCTCAAAGCCGCAGTCCACCGTCCGGCACAACGCCCGGTATGCCTGGAGTGCCGCCTGGTTGGCCTCGAGATACTGCCTTGCCCGCTCCACGCCAAACCTGGAGATCAGAGCGTCGTAGATCAGCCCGTGCTGGCTGGTGATCTTGGCGGTGGTGTTTTTCGTGATGCCGCCGCAAAGACGCTGGGCCTCCAGCAGCAAATAGGGCACCCCGGCGCGGTGCAGCTGATAGGCGCACAAAACGCCCGCCATGCCCCCGCCGATGATCAGCACCTCCGTGCTCCGCTCTCCCTCCAGAGCCGGAAATTCCGGCACCTGCGCGGTCTGCTCCCATAGTGATTGCATATCCCGCTCCTCCTTTACCCTTCGTGATGGGGGACGAATTCGCAGACGGCGCGGCCCGCCCCTCCTTTGAGGAATGGACGTAGTATGCCCCCATTGGCGGCATTTAGTTGCGTTTCTCCCAAAGAAAGCCCCGCGCCTTCCTGCCCATGGGCGGAAAAAAGACCCGGCCCGCCAGGGAATGTCAGCCCTGGTGGGTCGGGTCTTGTTGTCTGCGCTCAGGTATGAGGTCGACCGGACGGCGAACGCTGGATCTTCTTCCAAAACAGGAAATAGGCCAAAAGGCCGTTTATGATCCAATCATAGAACCGGAAGCCGTCAAACAAAATCACGCTGGACAGCACGGACACCAGCAAAATGCCCGCGCCGATCACCTTGGGGAAAAGACCCCGCTCTTTCGTCAGCCAGGCGAAGTAGGCGAGCAGGGGGGAGCAGCAGGCAAAAATGGTCCAGCCTATCATGTAGGTCTTGCCGTATACCCCGTCGGTCAGCATGGCCGCGCCGTAATAAGCCGCCAGCATGCCCAGGCAGAAGGGGAGAATGCTGCACATGGCCGCCTTTTTTGTGCTGCTGTATATGGAGATCAAAACGCCCAACAGGATCCAGACGGCCAGTTGGGAAAAAACATTGCCCAGGTTCGTGGTGTACACATCCAGCCACCGGCTGAACGCGCCCAACAGAAAACCGGTGATGAGCATCCCCACGGGATGGAGTATGACGTTCTTCATGCTGCGCTCCTGCTTCTCTTTTATTCCTCCTGCTCCAGATAAAAGCCCCACACGCCGTTGGAGAACTCCCCGGCGGCAAAGCGGCGCAGCTGCCCGTCGACCTGGGCTTCGTAGACGCGCAGCTTCTTTTCCACGCCGTAATGGGGGTCTCGCACCGTTGCCGTTTCCCGGCAATCGCGCCAGTCGCATTGGAAGATGTTCACGCCAAACAGCCTGCACAGGCCGTCCGGGCCTGCGGTTTCAAATTTCCACATCAGATTCACTCCTCATGAAAGGTCGTCGTGGGGGAAGGGGTTGCCGGATAGAAGATCCAGCAGCTTTTGCCGCAGCTCCTCTTCCCCCAGCTGGGCGCAGGAGAGGAGGATGTCCTCCTGGGGGCTGCCCACATAGGCGCTTTGGAAGAGCTGCCGGGCCAGGCGGTCGTCGGTCTTGAGCCGCTCCAGCAGCCTGGGGCGGATGTATCCGGACAGGCAGAGGTCGTACAGCACGTTCCCCAGCAGGTAGGCCGCCGTTTCCGGGTCCTGGAGGCGGCTCTCCGCCGTGCTCAGCAGCAGCTTCATCATCTCAATGGCGGTCTCGGGGTTACGCGCGCCGGTCTCCACCAGCAGGTCCATCACGTCCATCCCGGAAAGCTCCTGGGCGGACCAGTATCCCGCAGCCGCCGGAAAGGCGGCTATGAGCAGATCCCGGCAGGCCTGCTCGTTTTCGGAAAAGTCCCACCGGCGCACCATGTCCTCCAGCTCCGTCCGGGAAAAGCTGCGGGGCGTCTCCTCGGTTTCCGCCTCGGCCTCGCCGGTGTCCGTCACCGTCACGGTGATGGAGATGGAGGGCGCGGCCCGCTGCAGCAGCTTGGCCTTTTCCGAGGAGTGGAGGGAGGAGATGCCCCCAAAGTCACCGCACCAGCCGCACTCCCACCGGTTTCCCCGGATCATCACGGGACTTCCGCAGTGCGGGCATCGAATGGAAGCCATAAAGCATCCCCCTTTCTCTATACCGCCATTGTATCGTCTGCGGCCCTATATATCAAGGGTGCGGAGGAGAAGAAGGAAAAATTTGAGGGCAAGGGTCTCGCCGTGCCCTGTTTGCCCCGCCGCGCAGACCACATACCGTCCCGCACAAGGGGCTGGTGAAAATTTATTTACATTTTACACGGTACTGATCGATATATTTACAAACCTCTGGTACTCTTTGTTTGTGCGAGAAAGCGCATCAAAAAATGGGAGGAATAACTGTATGAGTACCGAGGGAAGAAACACTGCCAACCAATCTCAGAAACTGATGATCTTTGTGCTGACCATGTCTCTGTATGGACTGGCCACGCTGTTTACCGAGCTGATCCCCAAGTTTCAGATCGGACTTGTGGAACTGTCGGTAGAGTTTTTCCTGTTCATTCCCCTGACCCTGGCCATGCTCTTTGATCCCCTGTCCGTCGCCCTTGGCGCCGCCAGCGGCGAGTTGGTGTTCAGCGAGATCATGCTGGGCCAGTTCGGCGGCCTGGGCGAGCTGGAGAAGTTCCTCACAGTGACCATCGGCGTTTACATCGCCGGCCGGCTGGTGCGCGACCCCAAGAACCGGGCCATGGTGGGTGTGGCCGCCATCACCGGCACCGCCGTCCAGCTGCTCATGGGTACCATCGTGGACATCGCCAAGGTCCAGTTTGCCGTGGAGGACTTTGAGGCGGTGGCCGGCCTTCCCGAGAGCGTCTTTGCCACCGAGGGCTTTGCCTTCCTCAACGACCTGCTCTTCTCCGGCATCTTCTTCTGCCTGCTGCCTACCCTGTACCTGGTCCCCAAGCTGTACGGCAAAATTGAGCCCCTGCTGGGCATGGCTCCCCGCACCGCTGCCAGCACCACCTCCGGCCTGAATCCCAAGGCCATCCTGGTCTGCGTCATCGGCTTTGCCTGCGCCATCGCCGCCGAGCTGGCTGCCACCGCCGGCATGTCCCTGGTGGAATGGGAGGCCGAGTGGGCCGAGAGCGGCACCGCCCTGGCCGCCGGTATGGTTGTGGCTGCCGCCCTGGCCGTGGTCGTCCTGCTGGTGATGAAGAAGAACGGCCAACGGAATGCGACCTGCTGATATGAGTGCGATTGAAATCGACGACCTGACCTACGCCTACCCGGGCGCCCCTCAGCCCACCTTGTCCCATATTTCCCTCCGGATCGAAAAAGGCGACTTCCTGGCGGTCGTTGGAAACAACGGCTGCGGGAAGTCCACTTTGTGCAAGGTCATAAATGGGCTCATTCCCCACTTTATCACCGGCGAGTTTCAGGGTCGGGTCCGGGTGGAGGGGTTGAACACCCAGGAGAGCGACGTGGGAACCCTGGCCCAAAAGGTGGGCTATGTGTACCAGGATTTTGAAAATCAGATTGTCCGCCCCACCGTGCTGGACGACGCCTCCTACGCCTGCCTGAACTACGCCTTCCCCGACTATCTGGAGCGGGGGAAAGCTGCGCTGCATCAATGCGGGCTGGAGGGCAGGGAAGAGGAGTATATCTGGCAGCTGTCCGGCGGCCAGACCCACCTGCTGGCGCTGGCGGGGGCGGTGTCCATGAGCCCCGACGTGCTGATTCTCGATGAGCCCATTGCCCAGCTGGACCCCATGCACGCCGACCGGATCTATGAGGTGCTGCGGGAGCTTAACCGCAAGCACGGCAAGACCATCATTGTGATCGAGCACCACACCGAGTACATTGCCGACTACTGCCGTCATGTCCTGCTGATGAAGGACGGACGGGTGCAGTGGCTGCTGCCCACCGGGGAGGCACTCCAGCATGTGGAGGAACTGGAGGCGTGCAACATCTTCCCGCCCCAGGTAACCCAGGCGGCCTACCGGCTGCAGAAGGAGGGAAAACTCCCCTCCGGCGCGCCCCTTCCCACCACGGTGGAGGAGGGCCGCACCGCCTTCTCCGCCCTGCGCTGCCGCCCCGGAGGAGCAGCGGCGCCTGTCGCCCGCTCCGCGGAGCAGCGGGCGGTCTCCTTCCGGAACGTCTCCCTCTCTTACCGCTCGGTGAAGGGGGAGCCCCGCTCCATCTTTGACGGACTGGATCTGGACATCCGCAAGGGTGAAAAGGTGGCTCTCATCGGGTCCAACGGGGCGGGCAAGTCCACCTTGATGAAGCTGATGGTGGGGTTGCTGCGGCCCCAGAGCGGGACGGTCTCCCTCTTTGATGAGCCCATCGGGGCGAAAAAGGCGGAGGACCTGTCCCGCCAAATCTCCCTGGTCTATCAGAACCCGGAAGAGATGTTCATCAAAGACTCCATCCGCGCCGACATCGCCTATGCCATGCAGGTGCGGGGGATGCCTGACTGGCGGGAGCGCACCGACGCCCTGCTGGAGCGCTTCCAGCTCACGCAGCTTCAGCACCGGGACGGCCGCCTTATGTCGGGGGGGCAGATGCGCCGGGCCAGCCTGGCCATCGGCGTGGCCCTGGAGCCGGGCATTCTGCTGCTGGATGAGCCCACGGCCAACCTGGACATCGCCACCCGCCGCGAGATTATGGGTGTGCTGGAGGGCATGAAGGACATCATTCAGACGGCCATTATCGCCACCCACGACATGCAGCTGGTGTGCCAGTGGGCAGAGCGGATCATCGTGCTGTGGGGCGGCCGGGTGGTGGCCGACGGAACCCGGGACGAAATCTTCGCCCAGCAGGATCTGGTGGACCTGGTGGGCATCCGCCCGCCGGAGATCTTCTCCATGGCCCGCCAACTGGACCCCCGCGCCCTGTGCTACACCGTCGATGAATTTACCAACTGCTTTCAGGAGGCATAAGCCATGGAACGCATAATGAACAAACTGTCGGAGAGCGTCCTGGACAAATTCTCCATGGACTTTCTCCGCAGCCAGGTGCTGAAAAACGCCTACGGCAACGACGACACGGTGATCGCCGCCCTGGACCCCCGCATCCTCATCGTCTGGTACCTGTTTTTCGGTCTGGTTCCCTGGTTTGTAAACGACCTGCCCTTCCTGCTGGGCTGCTTTTTGCTGGTGATGGTCACCACTCTGCTTGCCCGCGTGGCGGGGCTGGTGCTGCTTCTCTTCGCCCTGGGGGTGTTCTCCCAGACGGGCTACCTCTTTCTGGCCACCCTTCTCTTCGGCGGAGACGCTTCGGCCATCGCGCCCCTGCTGGTGCTCACCCTGAAGGTGGCCACCATCTCTTTAGCCTCGGTCACCGTGTTCTCCGGCCTGGACCCGGACCGGCTCAGCAGCGGCCTTATGTGGTACGGCTGCCCCGAGCGGCTGAGCTTCTCCATCTCCTACGCCTATCGCATGCTCCCCATGCTCATGGAAGAGTTCCAGAACGTGCTCCTCTCCTATCGCCTGCGGGGCAATCCCCCCGCCCATGACACCCTGCGGGGCAAGGTGCGCTACCTCATCTATCAGGTGAAAATCATCATGGAGTCCTTCTACCCCCTGATGCTCAACACCGCCAAGCGCTCCCGCACCACGGTGGAGGCCCTGGAGCTGCGTGGCTACCGCTATGCGGCCGTCAACAAAACCGTAAAAAAAATTAAGCTCTCCACCCTGAAAGTGTCGTATAATGATTTATTATTCCTGGCACTCTCCGCCCTGTGGGTAGCCCTGTGCATACTCTGCTCCACCTTGTTCTGAAAGGAGGCTTTTCCCTTGCGACTTGATTTTCACACCCATGGAAAGCTGGCCAAAAAGCTGCCCTTTTCCACCGCCTATACCGACTGGCTCTTTGACGAGGCCCGCCGGGCCGGGCTGGATGCCCTGTGCCTCACCGAGCACTTCAACACCCTGCAGTTTGACGACCTGTACGGCTACCTGTCCTCCGTGAGCCGCCGGACGGAGGATGTGCTGGAGCTGCCCAACGGGCTGCGCATCTTTTCGGGCATGGAGACCGACGTGGCCGAGGGCGGCCATATCCTGTCCATCGGCCCTCTGGAGGCCATTCTGGAGCTGAACCACCGGCTGGAGCCCTACAAGGAAAAGGGGAGCTTCCTCTCTTTCGCCCGGCTCATGGACCTGTTCGGGGAGTATCCGGTGTTGGTGGGCTGCGGTCACCCCTATCGCGCTCCGGGCCATGTGCCCGAACTGCCCCGGGAGCAGCTGGAGAGACTTCAATTCCTGGACTTAAACGGGAAGGACCTGGCGCTGGACCGCTCCCGCACGGAGGAGCTGACCTGCGCTCTGGGCCGGCGGCTGAACATCCCCGTGGTCTCCGGCAGCGACACCCACCAGGCGGTGCAGTACGGCTGCGTCACCACCGTGTTTGAGCGGCAGGTGGGGTCCATCTCCGCACTGAAGGATGAGATGGACGCCGGACGGTATGAGATCCAGCTCTCCAACTCTGCAGCGGCCCAGGTGCGCACCGCCAGCCTGCTCAAGTGCTCTCTCAAGGAGATTCACGCCCTTGGCGGCGACTATGTTTCCATTCTCACCAAGGGGGCCATTGCATGAGTGTTTTGAATGATGTCCTGGCCGGGCAGGTGGTGGAGGCTGTCCGCCAAGCCGGCGCGCTGCTGGCCGCTCCCTCCGCCGTCCGGACCGTGGTCCCCAAAAGCCAGACAGACTTTGTAACCAATGTGGATCTCACCGTACAGAATACCCTCCGGGGTCAGCTGGAAAAGCTGGCCCCGGCTGTGCAGTTTCTGGGGGAGGAGGGGGAAAGCACCGCCATTGACCCCCGCCGCCCCTTCTGGATTCTGGACCCCGTGGACGGCACCACCAACCTGATCCACCGGTTCAGGCACAGCGTGGTGTCTCTGGCGCTGGCGGAGGAGGGGCAGGTCTGCTTCGGCGTGGTTTACCAGCCCTATACCGGGGAGTGCTTTACCGCCCGCCGGGGCAAGGGGGCCTTTTCAAACGGACGGCCCATCCGGGTGAGTGAGACGGCCCGGCTGGCGGACAGCCTGCTGGCCACCGGTACCGTACCCGGCCGGCGGGATCTGGCCCACCTGGCCTTTTGCCAGATGCGGGCGCTCTATGACCGCTGCCAGGACATCCGCCGGACCGGCTGCGCCTCCCTGGATCTCTGCTGGGTGGCCTGCGGCCGGCTGGAGGGGTATGTGGAGCTCTCACTCCAGCCTTGGGACTACGCCGCCGGGCTGCTGCTGGTGGAGGAGGCGGGGGGGCGGGTCACCACCCCCGGCGGCGCCCCGCTCTCCCTTCTGGAGGGCAGCGGCGTGCTGGCATCCAACGGATTGCTTCACTCCGCCCTCATGGACGTACTGACTGAATAAACAGGAGAGATACCAATGGAACTGTGCCTTGCGGTCTCACCCGGGGAACTGACCCGGGCGGAGCAGAAAATTCTGGACTACATCAACACCAACACCGACACCTTTCTGCTTTCCTCCATCGGGCAGCTGTCCCAGTGCCTGGGGCTCTCGGACGCCACCGTCTCCCGGTTTGCCCGCCACGCGGGCTGCGCCGACTTCAAGGGGCTGAAAAACCTGGTGGTGGAGCAGGCCGCCGGGCCCGCGGCCAAGATGGCGGGCACCCTGTCTCAGGACGGTGTCTTTTCCCCCACCGCCTGGCTGGAACGGCAGCAGCTCTACCTGCAAAAAACAGCCCGGCAGCTGGATCAGAGGGAATTTGACCGGAGCGCGGAGGCCATCATCTCCGCCCGGCGCATCTTCCTCCACGGCAAAAACGCCTCCGCCTCTCTGGCCCGGATGCTGGCCTTTCGGCTGGGCCGGCTGGGCTTCTCGGTCTCTCTGCTGCCCTCCGGTGGGTCGGAACTGCTGGAAGGGCTGCTTCAGGCCGGGGAGTCGGACCTGGTGGTCATGTTCAGCTTTTCTAAGCTGTCCCGGGAGGGTCGGGTCATCCTGGACCACAGCAAAACGGCGGGCTACCGAACGCTGGCCTTTGTCAGCCGCACCTGCATCCCGCCGGATGAGCAGGCGGACATCAGCCTGTTTGCCTACCGTGGGGAGGAAAAGGAGTACCATTCTATGGCTGCGCCCACCGCCCTGCTGGACGTGCTGACCGTGGCCGTGACCGGACGGCTGGGCCAGCGGGGAACCGACAACCTGGAGCGGCTCCACCAGCTGAAAACCAGCTACTTTCCCAGGGGATAGGCATTCCAGTTCCCGCTCCACTGTTTACAACCGGCCCGCCGGTTGCTATACTGGATGCATCCGCAGCCGCCGGAGGACTGCGCGCTTGCGGACGGCGCAAGCACAACGCGAATAGGAGGGCATATGGAACAAACGCTTGATTTCAATCAGAAACGCGGGTTTATCTGCGATATGGACGGCGTCATCTACCACGGCAACCGCATCCTGCCCGGCGTGCCGGAATTTATCCAGTGGCTCCACGAAGAGGAAAAGGAGTACCTCTTCCTGACCAATAACAGCGGATACACCCCCAAGGAGCTGCAGCAGAAGCTGGAGCGCATGGGGCTGGACGTGTCGGAGGAGCACTTTTACACCAGCGCCCTGGCCACCGCCGCCTTCCTGAAGGAGCAGGCCCCCGGCTGCTCCGCCTTTGTGATCGGCGAGGCCGGCCTGTTCAATGCCCTCTACGACGCGGGCATTACCATGAACGACGTAAACCCCGATTATGTGGTGGTGGGTGAGGGCCGCTCCTACTCCCTGGACACCCTGACCAAGGCCACAAACCTGGTCCTGAACGGCGCCAAGCTGATCGGCGCCAACTCCGATGTCTCCGGCCCCATTGAAAACGGCATCGCCCCCGCCTGCCGGGCCCTGGTGGCCCCCATTGAGATGGCCACCGGAATGCAGGCTTACTTCTGCGGGAAACCCAACCCCCTGATGATGCGCACCGGCCTGCGGATGCTGCACTGCCATTCGGCTGACGCCGTCATGGTGGGCGACCGGATGGACACGGACGTTATCTCCGGCATGGAGAGCGGCATGTCCACGGTTTTGGTGCTCTCCGGCGTGTCCACACTGGATGCCCTGAAAACTTACGCCTACCGCCCCACCGCGGTTCTCAGCGGCGTGGGTGAGATCGTGGAGCGGGCCCGCGCCACCCGATAAGACAACCGTTCAAAACATAAGATCGACCCCCGTGTACATGAACAGCCCCCCACCAGTCAAGTGGCAAGCTATGCCGCTTGACTGGTGGGGGCTGTCTGCGGTCAACAGCGCGGCGCCAGCTGTGCCGCCTGGCCGAAAGGGCGTTTTTGGGGACAGTGACTATGGTAAACTAAATTTCGGTTGGCTTTTGTCATGGGGAAAGCCTTGGAAAACTGTAGATATTTTCCAAGGGACCTTGTGCGGCAGTGGAATTCCGGCTATACTGAAAATGACATATATGCACGAAATTAGGCAGAGAGCGTGAATGATATGCTGTCTCCCGGCCTCTACTTAGGAGGGTGTTTCCCAGAGACTGGAGCACAGTGACCTTCGCTGGATTACAGTAGGAGAGACAGAGCGATATGAGTTTTGCCTGGCTGATGTGAAGATCCCGGGAAAGCGGAGGGGGATTTCCCTTTTCCTGCTGGATCTGGCGCGCTTCAAAGCGAAGATACAGCGGGGAGGAGGCGACCCCATGAACTTCGGACATGCGCCTGCGGAAACGCACCGGCCTCTTGATTTGCCAGGCGGTTTCGCTTGTGGTATGATGACACCAGAACGTGAGGAGGTGCCGTCATGCCCCTGCACATCGTGCGAAATGATATTACCACCATGAGGGTGGACGCCATCGTCAACGCCGCCAACGAGAGCTTGCTGGGCGGGGGAGGGGTGGACGGCGCCATCCACCGCGCCGCCGGGCCGGAGCTGCTGGCCGAGTGCCGCGCCCTGGGCGGCTGCAAGACCGGACAGGCCAAGCTCACGAAGGGCTACCGCCTGCCGGCGAAGTTCGTGATCCACACCGTGGGCCCCATCTGGAAGGGGGGCAGCCACGCCGAGCGGGAGCTGCTGGCCTCCGCCTACCGCGCCTCGCTGGAGCTGGCCCTGGCCCATGGGTGTGAGACCGTGGCCTTCCCGCTCATCTCCTCCGGGGCGTACGGCTACCCCAAGGACCGGGCCCTGAAGGTGGCGGTGGATACCATCGGGGATTTTCTGCTCTGCCACGACATGACGGTGTATCTGGTGATCTTTGATCGGGCGGCCTATACCATCGGCGGAAAGCTCTTTGCCGACATCGCCGCCTACATCGACGACCGCTATGTGGACGCCCACACCGACAGCCGTGAGACCCAGCGCCGCCGGATGGCCATGGCCTCCGCGCCCATGGCGGAAGAAGGGTACCCCGCCCCCTGTGCCACGGCGCCCGCCGGCCTGGACGAGGTGCTCGGCAAGCTGGACGAGAGCTTTTCTCAGATGCTGCTGCGGAAAATCGACGAGGCCGGGCTCACCGACGCCCAGTGCTACAAAAAGGCCAACATCGACCGCAAGCTCTTCTCCAAGATCCGCTCCGATGTCCACTACAAGCCCTCCAAAGCCACTGCCATGGCCTTCGCCGTGGCGCTGGAGCTGCCGCTGGAGGAGGCCCGGGAGATGCTGGGCAAGGCGGGCTTTGCATTCTCCCACGCCAGTAAGTTCGACATCATCGTGGAGTACTTCATCGCCCACCAAAACTACAATATCTTCGAGATCAACGAGGCTCTGTTCGCCTTTGACCAGAGCCTGCTGGGCGGTTAAAAAGATTTGTCGCCCGCCAGGCGACCACTGAATGCTGAAATCCCCCTATACTGTGCTTGTAAATCAAAGAGCACAGTATAGGGGGATTTTTTATGAAGCGGAATTTGACAGAGTTGGTTTTCATCCTGGACCGCAGCGGCTCCATGCAGGGGCTGGAGGGGGACACCATCGGCGGCTTCAACGCCATGATGGAAAAGCAGAAGAGGGAGCCGGGCGAGGCCCTGGTCTCCACCATCCTCTTCGATGACCGGACCCAGGTGCTCCACGACCGGGTGAGGGTGGGCGAGGTTGGTCCCATCACCGAAAAAGAGTACTATGTCCGGGGCTGTACCGCCCTGCTGGACGCCATCGGCGGGGCCATCCACCACATCGGCAACATCCATAAGTATGCCCGCAGTGAGGATGTGCCGGAGCACACCCTTTTCGTCATAACCACCGACGGCATGGAGAATGCCAGCCGCCGCTA
>DVLB01000004.1 GCA_018715695.1 Candidatus Galloscillospira stercoripullorum | reverse complement strand
TTATACTCTTGCTCATGAAGGATATGGCCCCCTCTCGTACAGTTGGTGTGTGGTAACTCAACTATAACCGATGAGGCCTTATCCTTCATCCTTTTTTATTCAACTGTCCAACATGTATTGTACTCCTACAGACCGTATTTTTAATTCGGCGCTATTTTTGTTGCGGCAGGCATGGGTTGGGTGGTATAATAACGTTTGCTGAATAAACCGAAAATCGGTTTATTCCCGCGGCGGCAGCCGCGCGATTCCATAAAAACGGCTCAAAGGAGCTGCTTTTATGGAATCCAGCCATTGTTACAATGCGCACTTCCGCCGGCGTGCTGAAAGCGCGATGGCGGAAGGTGCGAGATTTTTGGAGAAAATGATCCAAAAACCTTGCACCCGAACAAAGCTATTTGGCCTTGAAAGCCCTGGCTTTCAAGGCGCTTGGCTTTGTTCAGTACGCATTATAATAAAGGGCCAGCGGCAAGCCGATGACTGCGCAACTGCGTTTCAAATAGGAGGAGAAGCAATATGTGCGGAATCGTTGGATTCATTGGAGCACAGGAGGCCGCGCCCATCCTGCTGGATGGTCTGGCGCGGCTGGAATACAGAGGATATGACTCGGCGGGCATCGCCATCTGGTCCCAGGAAAAAGGGATGGAGGTGGTCAAAGCCAAGGGGCGGCTGCAGGTGCTCTCCGACATGGTGGACGGCGGCAAGGCCCTGAAGGGCACCGTGGGCCTGGGGCACACCCGCTGGGCCACCCATGGGGAGCCCAGCGACGTCAACTCTCACCCTCAGGTGAGCGAAAACGGGCGATTCGCCGTGGTGCATAATGGGATCATCGAGAACTACGCGGAGATCCGGGAGATCCTGCAGTCCAAGGGGGTGCACTTCGTCTCCCAGACCGACACGGAGGTGGTGGCCCAGCTGCTGGAGTACTACTACCGGGGTGACGTGATGGAGGCGCTCACAAAGGTTCTCCACCGGATCGAGGGGGCCTACGCCCTGGGCATCCTGTGCGCCGACTGCCCCGACCGGCTGATCGCCGCCCGGAAGGACAGCCCCCTCATCCTGGGCTACGGGGATGGGTTCCAGATGCTGGCCTCCGATGTGACGGCTGTCATCAAGTACACCCGGGAGGTATGCTACCTGGACGACGGGGAGATCGCCGTGCTTACTCGAGACGGCATCGAGGTGCTCTCCCACCCCTACCTCCTCCCAGTGAAAAAGGAGCGCCACCATGTGGACTGGGAGATCTCCGCCGCGGAGAAGGGCGGCTATGAGCATTTCATGTTCAAGGAGATCATGGAACAGCCCAAAGCATTCCGGGACACCATCTCCCCCCGCATTCAGGAGGGCAGAGTGGTGCTGGAGGACCTGCACATCACCGCCCAGCAGCTGCGGGAAATGGATAAGCTCTATATCATTGCCTGCGGCTCGTCCTACCATGTGGGCATGGCCGCCAAGTACACCCTGGAGCGGCTGCTGCACAAGAGCGTGGAGGTGACGCTGGCCTCGGAATTCCGCTACTGCGAGCCCATCGTCACAGACAAGACCATGGTGCTGGTGATCTCCCAGTCCGGCGAGACCATCGACACCCTGGCCGCCCTCCGGGAGGCCAAGCGCCTGGGGGCCCGGGTACTGTCCATCGTCAATGTGGTGGGCTCCACCATCGCCCGGGAGAGCCACGATGTGCTCTATACCTGGGCCGGACCGGAGATCGCCGTGGCCACCACCAAGGCCTATTCCACCCAGCTGGCGGTGGTCTACCTGGTGGGACTGTATTTTGCCGATTTGCTGGGGACCATCGAGAAGGCGGAATACGATTCCATCGTGGCGGAGCTCACCTGCATTCCCGATAAGATCCAGACGATCCTGGATCAGAAGGAGCAGATCCAGTACTTCGCCTCCATTTTCTTCAACCACCCGTCCATTTTCTTCATCGGGCGGAACATCGACTACGCGGTCGGCATGGAGGGCTCCCTCAAGCTCAAGGAGATCTCCTACATCCACTCGGAGGCCTACGCCGCCGGGGAACTCAAGCACGGGACCATCTCTCTCATCGAGCCCGGCACCCTGGTGGTGGCCCTGGCCAGCTACGGCAAGCTCTTTGAGAAGCTTATGAGCAACGTGGTGGAGGTCAAGAGCCGGGGGGCGGACGTGCTGGGTGTGACCACCGAGAGCCGGAAGGAGACCATGGCCAAGACCGTGGACCATGTGGTGGCCGTGCCTGATACCCACCCCATGCTGCTCCCCTCTCTGGATGTGATCCCGCTGCAGCTGTTTGCCTACTATGTGGCCCTTATGCGGGGCTGCGACATCGACAAGCCCCGGAACCTGGCCAAGTCGGTCACCGTGGAGTGAGCAGTGAGCGCAGATGAGCCTGTTGCAAAATACAGTTTTCAGACCCAAGCAGGAAATTTTTACATTTGAAAAGTTAGCGAGAACCGCCGCCTTGACGGTTCTCGCCAACTTTTTCTTTGGGCTGTTTTTTCGAAATCCTATTTTGCAACAGGCCCGAGACAGTCGATAAACCCTTCTGGCCGAAGGGCTCGGAGGGAAAGATAGTGTGAAAGAAAACCGTCAGGGTTGTCTTTCGCGTCTAGTCAAACCACTTTTTGAACCTTATTTGAAGGTTCAAAAAGTGCAGCAGCCTGTCGAAAAAGCTTTTTCGACAGGCTGGGCCGCGGGCCGTTTATACGGCCCGCGGCCATTGATTTTTTCCTTTAGAGAGACTATAATGGGCTCTAGACTGGCAGAGTAGGGATATGCGTGCAGCGCCCTGAAAGGGGCCCAGTGCCGGCGGAACGGGGAGTTGTCCGCCGGACGAAAAGCCAAGCGGCTTGCAGTGCGTATCCCGCATCCCGCTGCCGCATGGGAAGGGGACCCTCCCTCTGTGCGGCCGATCCGCTTTGCGGACTGCCAAAACAGAAGGAGGTTTTTTTGTGCACAGATCCAGTTCCAACCTATATCCCACGCCCTTTTGCCGGGACTACTGGCGGGACGCCGTACGGGACTTCAAAAGCCTGCGCTGTCTCACGTTTGCCGCGCTGATGATCGCCATCTGCATCGTTTTATCCGGGCGTTCCGTCCCCATCTATCCGGGGATCAGCATCAGCTTTGGATACCTGGCCCGGTCTCTGTGCGGCATGGTGTGCGGCCCGGTGACCGCGGTGGTGTTCAGCGTGGCGGAGGACAATCTCTCCTTTTTCCTCAATGGGGGTGGAGCCTATTTCCCGGGCTATACCCTCACCACTGTGCTGGGCACGGTGATCTACGCCCTGTTTTTTTACCGCGCCCGGGTCACGATGGCCCGTATTTTCCTGGCCAAGCTCTGCAATAATATTCTCAATGTGTTCCTGGGGGGACTGTGGAGCGCCATCCTCTACGGGAAGAGCAGCCTGCTGGAGTCCTACCTCACCTATGTGGGGGGGAAGCTGGTGTCCAACGCCATCCAGCTTCCGGTCCAGGTACTGCTGCTGACGGTGCTCTTCGGCGCCATGCTCCCCATCCTGGGCAGGACGGGGCTGCTGCCGGCTCAGAATACACGCCGGATCAGTCTGCGCTGATTCAGGCGCGGAAAGGGAAGATAGGGCGATGAAAACCGGCTCTTTTGTGCTCAAAGGCGATTTGTGTTACAGCCTGGACCGCGATCACTTGAAAGCGGTGGAAAACGGATACCTGGTCTGTGTGGACGGGGTGTCTGCCGGGACGTTTGACCGCCTTCCGGAGGAGTACCGCGCTCTGCCGCTCAAGGACTATACCGGCAAGCTGATCGTCCCCGGCCTGGTGGACCTCCATGTCCACGCGCCCCAGTACACCTTCCGGGGGCTGGGCCTGGACATGGAGCTGCTGGAGTGGCTGGAGCGCAACACCTTTCCCGAGGAGGCAAAATACCGCGACATCGAGTATGCCCGCGCCGCCTACCGTATTTTTGCCGAAGACCTGCGCAACGGCCCCAATACCCGCGCCTGCATCTTCGCCACCGTCCACGTTCCGGGGACTCTGGTTCTGATGGATATTCTGGAGGAATCCGGTCTCATCACCATGGTGGGCAAGGTCAACATGGACCGCAACGCCTCGGACGCCCTCCTGGAGGCCGATGCCGCAGCCTCCCTCCGGGCAACGGAGGAGTGGCTCGATGCTGTAAAGGGGAAATACCTGCGCACCACGCCCATCCTGACCCCCCGCTTTGTGCCCAGCTGTACCGACGCTCTGCTGGATGGCCTGGGGGAGATCCAGCGGCGCCGGGGGCTTCCTGTCCAGTCCCACCTGTCGGAAAACAGGGGAGAGGTAAAGTGGGTGAAGGAGCTTTGCCCCTGGAGCAGCTGCTACGCTGACGCCTATGACCGGTTTGGGCTGTTCGGCGGGCCGGGCTGCCCCACCATCATGGCCCACTGTGTCCTCTCCGGGGAGGAAGAGGTGGCGCTGATGAAAGAACGGGGGGTCTATGTGGCCCACTGTCCCCAGTCCAACACCAATCTGGCTTCCGGCGTGGCCCCTGTCCGCCGGTATCTGGAGCAGGGCCTCCGGCTGGGCCTGGGCAGCGACGTGGCGGGGGGAAACCAGATGTCCATCTTCCGGGCTATGGCGGATGCCATTCAGGCCTCCAAGCTGCGCTGGCGGCTCCAGGATGAGAGCCTGGCTCCGCTGACGGTGCCGGAGGTGTTCTGGATGGGCACCATGGGCGGCGGAAGCTTCTTTGGAAAGGTGGGCTCTTTTGAAGCGGGCTATGAGCTGGACGCGGTGGTGCTCAATGACG
>DVLB01000024.1 GCA_018715695.1 Candidatus Galloscillospira stercoripullorum | reverse complement strand
GGGTCAGCCTTGGCCGCCGGAGCCGAAGGCGCACCAGGGCCGCAGGGTGCAGCCTGCGCAGTCCGGCTTGCGGGCCATGCACACCGCCCGTCCGTGGAGCACCAGCCGGTGGCAGAAGTCGTTGGATTCCTCGGGCGGGAGCACCGCGCGCAGCTGACGCTCCACCTTGAGGGGGTCCTTGGTGCCGTCGGTGAGGCCCAGGCGGCCGGAGATGCGGATGCAGTGGGTGTCGGCCACCACCACGCCGGGGACGCCGTGGACGTCTCCCAGCACCAGGTTGGCAGTCTTCCGGCCCACGCCGGGCAGGCGCAGCAGCTCCTCCATGGTGCCGGGCACCTTGCCGCCGTACTCAGAGAGGAGCATCTGGGCTGAGAGGACGATGTCCCGGGCTTTGGCCCGGAAGAAGCCGGTGGAGTGGATGTACTGCTCCACCTCGGCGATGTCGGCCTCAGCCAGGGACTCCAGGGTGGGGAAGCGCTCAAAGAGGGCGGGGGTTACCTTGTTGACCCGCTCGTCGGTGCACTGGGCGGACAGCCGCACGGCGAAGAGCAGCTCGTAGTCCTTTTCATAGTTGAGCGAGCAGATGGAGTCGGGGTAGAGGGCTTTGAGTTCCTCCACGATGGCGTTCACGTTCGGTTTTTTCTTTCCCATGGGCGGCACCTCACTGTCACTTGCTTTAAGAGGATCATATCACAACTGCCGCCTGAAATCGACAGTATTTTTTACCGGCCTTGATTGTTTTCCCCTGTTGAAGGTGGTATAATGCTGACCATATACCATATTGCGAAAAGACGGAGGGAATGAAAATGGTCAAGGAAATCATGGAATTCATCACCGCCCAAGACCCGGAGGTGGGCCGCGCCGTAGCCGCGGAGTACGACCGCCAGCGCCGCAATATCGAGCTCATCGCCTCGGAGAACTTTGTCAGCGAGGCGGTGCTGGCCGCGGCGGGCACGGTGCTCACCAACAAGTATGCCGAGGGCTATCCCGGCAAGCGGTACTACGGCGGCTGCCAGTGTGTGGACATAGTGGAGAACATCGCCCGGGACCGGGCCTGCAAGCTCTTCGGGGCCGACCACGCCAACGTCCAGCCCCACTGCGGCGCCAACGCCAACTACGCCGTCTACGCCGCCCTGTGTGAGCACGGGGACACGGTGCTGGGCATGGACCTCTCCAACGGCGGCCACCTGACCCACGGCTCCCCCGTGAACTTCTCCGGGCGCAACTACCACATGGTCTCCTACGGCCTGGGCGCCGACGGGCGCATCGACTACGACCAGGTGCGTGACCTGGCGAAGGCACATAAGCCCAAAATGATCATCGCCGGGGCCTCGGCCTATCCCCGGATCATCGACTTCAAGACCTTTGCCGACATCGCCCATGAGGTGGGGGCCTACCTGATGGTGGACATGGCCCATATCGCCGGCCTGGTGGCCGTGGGGCTCCATCCCAGCCCCGTGCCCTACGCCGACGTGGTCACCACCACCACCCACAAGACCCTCCGGGGCCCCCGGGGCGGCATGATCCTGTGCAAGGCGGAGCTGGCCAAGAAGATCGACTCGGCCATCTTCCCCGGCAGCCAGGGCGGCCCCCTGGAGCATATCATCGCCGCCAAGGCGGTGGCCCTGGGCGAGGCCATGAAGCCGGAGTTCAAGACCTACCAGGAGCAGATCGTGAAAAACGCCGCCGCCCTGGCCCAGGGCCTGATGGACGAGGGCTTTGACCTGGTGTCCGGCGGCACCGACAACCACCTGATGCTGGTGGACCTGCGCAAGGCCCACGTCACCGGCAAGGAGATGGAGCACCGGCTGGACGCGGTGAACATCACCGTCAACAAGAATGCCATTCCGGGTGACCCGGAGAAGCCCTTCGTCACCAGCGGCATCCGGGTGGGCACTCCCGCCGCCACCACCCGGGGCTTCAAGGAGGAGGACATGCGCGTCATCGCCTCCCTGATCTGGCAGGCCGCCACCGACTTCGACGCCAAGGCCGACGCCATCCGCGCCCAGGTGGCCGAGCTGACCGCCAAGTACCCCCTGTACGGCTGAGCGGTGCCGAAGGGGCAAGTCCGCACACAGGAGATGAGACCCATGACCTACCGCCCGCTGGCCGACGAGATGAGGCCCACCACCCTGGAGCAGGTGGTGGGCCAGCGGCACATCCTGGGGGAGGGGGGGCTGCTGCGGCGGATCATCGAGAGCGGCCATATCCCAAATCTGGTCTTCTACGGCCCCTCGGGTACGGGCAAGACCACCGTGGCCAACATCATCGCCGCGTCCTCGGGCCGCACGCTGCACCGGCTCAACGCCACCACCGCCTCCCTCTCCGATGTGAAGGACGTGATCGCCCAGGTGGGAACCCTCCTGGCCCCCAACGGCATTCTGCTCTATCTGGACGAGATCCAGTACTTCAATAAAAAGCAGCAGCAGTCCCTGCTGGAGGTCATCGAGAAGGGGGACGTGACCCTCATCGCCTCCACCACGGAAAATCCCTACTTTTACGTCTACAATGCCGTGCTCTCCCGCTCCAGCGTCTTCGAGTTCAAGCCCCTCACCGCCCAGGATGTGCTGCCCGCCATCGACCGGGGCGTGGCGCGGATGGAGGAGCGGCTGGGCGCCAAGGCGGAGCTGGAGGAAGGGGTGCGGGAGCACCTGGCTTCCAGCTGCGGCGGGGACGTGCGCAAGGGCCTCAACGCCGTGGAGGTGCTCCTCTCCGCTGCCGCCAAGCGAAAAGGGAAACTCCTTGTCACATTAAACGACGCTAAGATCGCCGCCCAGGGCTCAGCCATGCGGTACGACCGGGAAGGGGACGACCACTACGACATCGCCTCGGCGCTGATGAAGTCCCTGCGGGGCTCCGATCCCGACGCCGCCCTGCACTACCTGGCCCGGCTTTTGGAGGCGGGGGACATGATCACCGCCATCCGGCGGCTTTTGTGCTCTGCCAGTGAGGACGTGGGCATGGCCTACCCCCAGGCCGCCCTCATCGTCCGCGCCTGCGTGGACAGCGCCCTCCAGCTGGGCCTACCCGAGGCCCGGCTTCCTCTGGCTCAGGCGGCCATCCTCCTGGCCACCGCGCCAAAGTCCAATTCGGTGGAGGCCTCCATCGACGCGGCCATGGCCGACGTGCGTGGGGGCAAGACCGGGGACTATCCCCGGCATTTGCAGAACGTCCATGCCGACTCCGCGGGCATGGGGCGGGAGCAGGGCTATCTCTACCCCCACGATTTCCCCCACCACTGGGTAAAGCAGCAGTACTTGCCGGATGCTCTGGCGGGGGCGGAGTACTATGTCTACGGGGACAACAAGACCGAGCAGGCCGCCAAGGCTTACTGGGACAAGATCAAGGGCGGGACGGAGTAGGGACCGCGTACCGCCAGGGGCCAAGGGAGCCTGCGGTGTGGAAGTAGCGCAGGGGCGGGGGAGACCCTGCTCCGGGCAGCTTTTCCAGGACGTGGAGCTTGATCTTGCGCCGCTCGCTGAGAATGGACTTGATGTAGACCGACACCCGGTCCCCCTCCCGCAGGTCGCCGCGAAATTCCGCCAGGCCCGAGAGGTTGGGAGTCAGTTCGATGAACACGCCGTAGTCCTTCACCCCCCGGACGAAGCCGGGCACCGTCATGCCGGGCCGGAAGGCAGCGGCGTTTTCCTCCCAGGTGCCCAGCAGCTCCTTGTGAGAGAGGAACACCCGCTCCAGGCGCCGGTCCACGCCGGTGACCAGGACGAAGATCTCCTGCCCCACGGCAAAGCGCTCGGCGCTGTGGGGGATGCGGGAGACCGAGATGTTCTCAATGCCCACCATGGACACCACGCCGCAGCCAATGTCCACAAAGGCCCCGAAGGGCTCCAGGTGGGTGACGGTGGCGGGGAGAATGACTCCGGGCTCCAGGGTGTCGAGCAGATGGTTCAGCGCCATGCGCTGGGCCCTGGCCCGGGAGAGGATGGGGAGCAGCACATCCCCTTCTCTTACGACAGACTCAACTGTAAAGCAAACCGGCTTTCCAACTCGGGAGAGGATGGCGATCTCCTTGGTGGTGCCCTCGGCGATGCCCAGGGCGGCCTGGGTTCGGGGGATACGCCCGGTGAAGGGGCCGACGGCCACCGTCAGATCGTGCTCGGCGGTGCAGTTGAGCACCTGCCCCTCCAGGACCCGGCCCTCCTCCATGGCGCGGAGGAGGCCTTGCTCCCGGGCGCAGAGGGCTGTGTTTTCCTCCGTGTTCAAAAGCCGGCCTTCCGGCAAAAATACCTGTGTCAATCCCACCATTTCCTTTCGGCGCACGCCTGATTTCTGCGGATAGACCACTATATGCGTCCAACGCGGCTGAATTGACACCGTGACGGAGGAAGGGGACCGATGAGAACCATTTCACACAAGAGGGGAGCGAGAGTGTGGACGTACGGATAGGGGACGTGCTGCAGCTAAAAAAGGAGCACCCCTGCGGCAGCAGGGAGTGGACGGTGCTGCGAGTGGGGATGGATTTCAAGCTCCGGTGCCTGGGCTGCGGACATGAGCTGATGATCCCCCGGAGCAAGGCGGAGAAGAGCATCAAGAAGATCATTAGGACGGAGGAGAGTCAGCCGTGAAAGAGTTCTGGAGCCAGCGGATCAGGGACATGGTCCCCTATGTGCCCGGGGAGCAGCCCCGGGAGAGAAAGTTCATCAAGCTCAACACCAATGAAAATCCCTATCCGCCCTCTCCGCGGGTCCTGGAGGCCATCCTGGAGGCTGCCGGGGAGAGTCTGCGGCTCTATCCCGACCCGGAGAGCACCGCGCTGCGCGCCGCCATCGCCGCCCGGCATGGACTTGACAGCGACCAGGTCTTTGTGGGCAACGGCTCCGACGAGGTGCTGGCCCTGTGCTTCCAGGCGTTTTTCACCCCAGGACGGGCGGTGGTGTTCCCGGACATCACATACAGCTTCTACCCGGTCTACTGCGCCCTCTACGGGCAGGACTACCGGGAGATCCCCCTCCGGGAGGATTTCACGGTGCCGCTGGAGGATTTCCTGGGCAATAACGGCGGCGTGGTGCTCCCCAACCCCAACGCCCCCACGGGTATGGCCATCTCCCTGGCTGACGTAGAGCGCCTGGCGGCGGGCAATCCGGAGGCGGTGGTGGTGGTGGACGAGGCCTATGTGGACTTCGGCGCCCAGTCCGCCGTGCCGCTGCTTGACCGCTGCCCCAACCTGGTGGTGACCCGGACTCTGTCCAAATCGGGCTCTCTGGCCGGACTGCGGGTGGGCTATGCCCTGGGCAGCGCCAACCTGATCGCCGCCCTCAACTGCGTGAAAAATTCCTTCAACTCCTACCCCCTGGACCGGCTGGCCCAGGCGGGGGCCCAGGCGGCCATCGAGGATGAGGCGTATTTCCGCGCCACGGTGGACAAGGTGGCGGCCACCAGAGAGTGGACCACCACACGCCTGCGAGAGCTGGGCTTCCGGGTGTACGACTCCAAGGCCAACTTCCTTTTTGCCAGCCATGACGCCGTCCCCGCGGAGAAGCTGCTCCTGGGGCTGCGGGAGCGGGGGATTCTGGTGCGCTGGTGGAACAAGCCCCGCATCAGCAACTGCCTGCGCATCAGCATCGGCACGGACGAGGAGATGGAGAAGCTGTGCCGGACGCTGGAGGAGCTGCTAGGCGGGGCGTAAGGAGGATAAGCGCTGAAAAGGGCGTCTCCTTCCAGGAAGGAGACGCCCTTTTGGTCAGAAATTCCGCCCCGGCTGTGGGGATCATTTTTCGGCCAGCAGCTTGTTCAGCTCGGTCATAAAGGTGCTGATGTCCTTGAACTGCCGGTAGACCGAGGCAAAGCGGACATAGGCCACCTCATCCACGTCCTTGAGCCGCTCCATCACCAGCTCGCCGATGCGGGCAGAGGGGATCTCACGGTCCATGTCGTTCTGGAGGGACTGCTCGATGTCGCTGGCGATGGCCTCCAGGGTGCTGAAGGGGACGGGGCGTTTTTCGCAGGCGCGGATCATGCCGCCCAGCACCTTGCCCTTGTCGAAGGTCTGGCGGCTGCCGTCCTTCTTGATGACCACCAGGGGGAGGCTCTCCATGGTCTCATAGGTGGTAAAGCGCTTGTGGCACTCCAGGCATTCCCGCCTGCGGCGGATGCTGGTGCCCTCGTCGGAGGGGCGGGAGTCCACGACCTTGCTTTCCGGGTGAGCGCAGTAGGGGCACTTCATATTCAAATTCCTCCCATCATTCGGGTGCGCGCCTCGCGGCGGCGGGGTGGTTTCTATACATGGTATCGCCGCCAGGCGGGAGCGAATCGCGCTGGAGCAAATGGTATACGAGCCGCTTCCCGGCTATTATAGCATATCCATGCAAAAAACGGTATCTTTTCTTTTGCGGCAAATTAATTTGAAATAACCCTTGACAAACGCCGCGCATTTGGTATAATAAACCCTGCGCTTATGAGTAAGGCGCTGCAAAATAGCGGGATTGTGTAAGGGTAGCACGACAGACTCTGACTCTGTTTGTGAGGGTTCGAATCCTTCTCCCGCTGCCATGACGGAGCAAGCGGAGATCCGCTTGCTCCGTTTTTCTTTACCAAAGAGAAAGAGGGTGCGTGGATCTTGGAGGAACAGGGGAAAAAGCTGGTCTTTCTGCACGGCGAATGTGCTGAGGCGCTCTTTCTGGAGCGGTTTGCGCGCTGCGGCGCCGGACTGGAGGAGATAGCGGCGGCACAGCCGTATGTGCTGGCGGGATATGCCGCCGGCGTCACCGGACAGGGGCGCGCCTACCTGCGGGAGGAGCCGGGGGCGGAGATCCGGGGGCTTCTCTGCCCGGCGGGGGAGGAGCTTCTCTGGGCCCTGGATCAGTGGAAGAACCTGTCTGTGTTCATCCGCAGGTCCGTCACCGGTCCGGACGGCACCCAGCTCCAGGGGTATTTTCTCAACGCCGAGGCGCCCGCGCCGCCCTGGGAGGGGCTGGAGGCGGAGCTGGAGCGGTTCCAGGTCATGCGCGCGGAAAACGAACTGGGCAAGTGCGACGTCCACCTGATGTTTCCCTGCTCCTTTGAGGGGTTCCGCCCTCCGGCCCCGGCTGCCCGGGATGGGCTGGGTGCCCGCTTTTCCGAGATCCTGCAGGATACCAGCGCAGGTGAGTTCGCCGGGGACTACCTGCGTTTGGAGCGGGGGAGTGCGGGCGTGTTCACCTTTTCCGCCAAGCTGTGGAGCAGCCAGGGGGAGCCGTACATGCAGCAGGGCTTGGTCCATTACTCCTACCACAGGTCAGCCCTGGTGGGTACGGTGAGCGTGGTCTTCCCCTGCACGTCGGTTCCGGCGTTTCGCATCCTGAATGTCTTCTGCGCAAATCAGATCCGGGCCTTTGTGGACGGGGAGTTCGTGCCCGTGGACCAGTGGCTGGAGCGCAGCTTTGGCCTGACCATCTACGGGACGGCGCGGGCGGTGCTCTTCGCGCATAATCCGCTCCAGAGGGACCAGATCGTGCGCTGCCTGGCCATGGAGCACACGCCCATGGGCAAGCTGGTGGGGAAGACTCTCAACGAGTATGCCGTGGATGACTTTGCCGAGTACGACATTGCCAATGTCTACGCCTCGCATAAATGCATGGTGGAGATCGAGAAGACCTGCTGCGGCGAGCCGGAGGAGCGTCTGGCCACCCAGGCTTTGGAGATCTTCTTCGTGGAGCTTTTGCAGATGCAGACGGCTTCTGTCCGGCGGATCTGCCGGAGGGTCCTGGAGTACATGAAGAGCGACGAGGTGCGCCAGGGCGTGAAAAACTACCGCAAGCTCATCGAGCTGAGCGATGAGATGTCCACGGCGGTACTCTTTTTCGACTATAACTACTTCCTTTTCCCCACGGTAAGCATCGCCTGCCAGAGGATCTCGGAGCGGTTCGGCATGCCGGAGGAGCGGGAGAAATACTATAAGTACCGGGAGATTCTGGACCAGCTGATCAAGCTGGCCCACGAACAGCGGGAGAAGATCGAGGGGGACAACATGAACCGGCTGCTCTTTGTCCTCACCCTGGTGGGAATTCTGCCCACCCTGGCGGAGATCTGCCTGCTGTTCCTGGACGGCGGCCTGTCCAACGCCGCGCTGCTTTCCTGGGGCGCCAGTGTGGCCATCTGCGCGGCACTGTGCTCCATCTTCTGGTGGCACCGGCGCAAGGAGCTGCGCAGCAGCAGCCGCCGCAAGCAAGAAGGGAATGGATCTACTTGACAACGCGATTTTTCAACGCACACATTTGGGATTTTTCGGCGGAAAGGGCCCGGGAGGCTCAGCTCACCGAGGAGTCTGGCGTCATACGGGCGGTGTCCTTTGACAAGGAGCCCCTTCCGGCGGACCGGTCGGTGGACTGCGGCGGGAGGCTTCTGCTCAGCGGCTTTGTGGACAGCCACATGCACCTGCCGGGCAGCCAGCTTTACCGCCGCCACGGGGTGTACCTGATGGAGTGCACCACCCTGGCCGAGTACCAGCGTGCGCTTCTGCCCCATCGAAACGACCAGGGCTTCCTGCGGGGATTTGGCTGGAACCAGCAGGTGTTCCAGGAGGACCCGGCCGCCCTGGCGCAGCTGCGGCGGTTTCTGGACGAGACCTTCCCCCAGCTGCCGGTGGCCCTTTTTTCGGACGACTACCACTCCTGCCTGTGCAACGCCTGCCTGCTGCGGCAGGCGGAGGAGTTCCTGCCGGCACAGACCCTTCCGGAGGACGGCCTGCTCACCGAGCGGATGGTCTTCGCGCTGATGGATGGGTATCCGCCCCTTGCCTTTGCCCGGCAGGACGTGGAGGACGCCCTGCTGGCCTGCCAGGAGCTGTATCTCTCCCGGGGCATCACCGCCGTGCAGAGCCTCATGGCCATCGGCATGGAGGATGAGACCTGCCTGGACGCGGTGTGCGGCCTGGCGGAGCGGGGAGAGTGGCATCTCCATGTAAACTTTGCCGTCACCGCCCACCCGGGGAGCAGCCCCCGGAAGGTGCTGGACACCCTGCGCGCCCGGCAGCGGCGGCAGGGGCCCCTGGTGCGCCTTGATACCGTGAAGATCTACGCCGACGGGGTGGTGGACAACGCCAGCGCCTTTCTGCTCAAGCCCTATTCCGACTGCCGGGGCCGTGGCATTCCCATCTGGGAGGAGGGGGAGCTGGAGCGGTTTTGCACCTTCTTCGACCGGGAGGGGGTGCAGATCCACGTCCATGTGATCGGGGACGGCGCCGCCGAGGAGATCACCTGGGCCCTGGAGCGCGCCATGGCGCAAAACGGACGGGTGCGCAATGAAAACCGCCATGTGCTGGCCCACTGCCAGCTGGTGGATGAGGCGGCGGCGGAGCGGATGGGCCGGCTGGGCCTGTACGCCGCCCTTCAGCCGTTCTGGTTCCCGGGCAAGCGGGTCTACGGCGTGGACGCCGAGCGGCTGGGAGACCGGGCGGAGGCCTGCTACCCCTGCGCCAGCCTGCTGGAGCGGGGAGCCGTCGTGACCTTGGGCAGCGATCTGCCCGTGACCCCGGACCCCTCGCCCCTGGTGGGAATGGCCTGCGCCATGAACCGCAGGAAGGAGGAGGAGCGGCTCTCCTTCTCCCAGGCACTGGAGGCCTACACGGCCGCGGGTATGCGGCAGCTGGGCCAGGGGGATGAGGCGGGGATCATCGCCCCCGGGTACCGGGCGGACTTCGTGCTGGTGGACGGCGCGTCGGAGGACTTTAGTGCCGACGCGGTGGCCCGGATGAAGGTGGCGCGGACCTATGTGGGCGGGCAGTGTGTCTACGAGAGAGAGGCGTGCGCACCCGAGGACTGAGAGGTGCCCCTGGTAAAAATTTTGATACGACACCGAAAAGGAGACGTTCGCAAAATGCGGACGTCTCCTTCAGCCTGTCGAAAAAGTCTTTTCGACAGGCTGTTGCACTTTTTGAAACTTCAAAAAAGTTTCAAAAAGTGGTTTGATCAGACGCGAAAGACAACCCTGACGGTTTTCTTTCACACTATCTTTCCCTCCG
>DVLB01000003.1 GCA_018715695.1 Candidatus Galloscillospira stercoripullorum | reverse complement strand
ACAGCCGAAAGGTCAGTCCACCGCCAAGGGTGCGTGAGACAAAAAGAAGTCCCCGGCAGATACTGCTGAAGCAATATCTGCCGGGGTTTCAGACACCTGCAAAGTTACCCCTGTCAGGGGACACCCACAGGGGCCCCGGACCTTTTCTGTATCCATCCGCGTCTAAAGTAAAACGGGAGCCCGCCGCTTTCACGGCGAGCTCCCTTGTCTTTCCCTTTTATTTTACCACCACGGTCCAGCCGTAGGGGTCGGCCTCCCGGCCCCACTGAATGCCGGTGAGGGTATCGTAGAGCTTCTGGGTCAGAGGCCCGATCTTCCCGCCGCTCACGGCCATGTGGCGGCCCTCCCAGGCCATCTCGCCGATGGGGGAGACCACGGCTGCAGTGCCGGTGCCCCAGGCCTCCTCCAGGCGGCCCTGATCGGCGGCGTCAAAGAGCTCCCGGGCGGTGATGAGCCGTTCCTCCACAGTGTAGCCCCAGTCCCGGAGCAGCTCCAGGCAGCTCTTGCGGGTGATGCCGGGCAGCACCGAACCGGTGAGGGCGGGGGTGATGACCTTGCCGTCCACCTTGAACATGACGTTCATGGAGCCCACTTCCTCAATGTACTTGCGCTCCACGCCGTCCAGCCACAGCACCTGGGCGTAGCCCTGCTCCTCAGCCCGCTCGCCGGCCCGGATAGAGGCGGCGTAGTTGCCGCCGCACTTGGTGTAGCCCGTACCACCCCGGACCGCCCGCACATCCTCGTCCTCCACATAGATGCGCACCGGGTTGATGCCCTCGGCGTAGTAGGCCCCCACGGGGGAGCAGATGATGCAGAAAATGTAGTTGTGGGCGGCGTGGACCCCCAGGGCGGGAGTGGTGGCAAAGACGAAGGGCCGGATATACAGAGAGGTATCCTTCTCGGCGGGGACCCAGTCACACTCCAGCTCCACCAGTTGCTTGATGGCTGCCACCACAGTCTCGGGCTCGATGGGGGGGATGCACAGCCGCTCGCAGGAGGACTTAAGCCGCAGGGCGTTCTCCATGGGGCGGAAGAGCTGCACCTTCCCGTCCTCCCGGCGATAGGCCTTCAGACCCTCGAAGACCTCCTGAGCGTAGTGGAACACCATGGCAGAGGGCTCCAGGGAGAGAGGACCATAGGGGACGATGCGCCCGTCGTGCCAACCCTGGCCGGCGGTGTAGTCCATGAGGAACATGTGGTCGGTGAAGGTCTTGCCGAATTTCAGGGTCTTGGGATCGGGCTTGACCTTAGGGGCGGAAGTTTTGGTGACCGGGAACGAATTCATGGAAAACCCTCCTATTTGCGGCGTAGATGGGGTACCGCCCCGGCGCCGCCTGCTCTGATCATCCCTCATTATGGCACCCACCGCGGGAAAAGAATGTAAAGAAGGATACAATTTGCGGGGTGTGAGGGGAATGGCGATGGACAAATTGGCGTCCCTCGGAGCAAAACCACACCTTTTCACCGTGCGCTCTGGGTGATATAATTGCATCGAAAACCGTTGGGCGGAGTACGGAGGCGTGCGGACAGCGGCGGAACGGACATGGGGTCGCCGCAGAAAGGAGCCGATGATGTCTGAGCGATCGGAGTTTCCCCATTCCCTGATCCCCGATGAGATCCTGGCCCAGGCCAGAGAGCTGCGCAGGGAGCCCGGAGAGTACATCACCCGGGCGGCCACCCCGGTGGAGCATTTTTATGTGATGGGCGCAGGCCTTGCCAAGCTCATCTACGACGCGCCGGACGGCGAGCCGCTGATCCTGGACCTGTACCGGCAGGGGGATTTCTTCGGCGAGATGGAGATGGTGGGGGTGGGCTACAATGACCGGAGCATCGTGGCCATGACTGAGTGCACCCTCTATGAGTTTTCCCGAGAAGCCTTCTTCCGGCTTTGGAGCGCCTGTCCTGAATTTTCTCTGTATGTTCTGCGCCTCCACTGTCAGCGGCTGCTGCGCTCAGGCACCGATAAGATCTACGCTGAGCGGCTGGTACTCAAGGAAAAGGTGATGCACCTCATTCGGCTCCATGGGAATGAGCTGGGGTATTTCCCCTACACCAAGGATGTCCTGTCCGAGATGGCGGGGGTGTCTATCCGTTCCCTCAACCGGACACTGGCGGCCCTGAAGGAGAGCGGGCTTATCCGCATCTCCAAGGGCACTATCCGCCTGCTGACATAGCACGAAAAGGCGGCCGGTATATGCCGGCCGCCTTTTGGTCTGCTGGTCTCGCGAGAAGCTGTGGCTTTTAGCGGAAGGTGGAGGGGATGGGCTCAAACTGATCCACGCGGCCCAGCTCCCAGGGGGTAATCCCGATGTCCGGGTCCTCAAAATAATAGGGGTGGAGAAGGTAGGCCAGCTTTTCGATGGCGGTGATGGTGCGGGGACCAAAACGCTTCATCAGGCTGGAGTCGTAATAGAGCACGCGGCTGTTTTGCACCGCGTTGGTGGTCTCAAAGCCGGGGCGGGTCATAATCTCGTAGAGGGTGGTCACCTCATGACTCTTGGCGCTGGGCCACATGGGGGAGAGGATCACATCCGGGTTGCGCTCTACCACTTCCTCAAAGGTGACCTCCGTGTAGTCTCCGGTCATGTCGGCAAAGAGGTTCTCGCCGCCGGCGATGGCGATCATGTCGTCGAAGGGGGTGCCCGAGGCGTTGGTATAGGGGCCGTATGTATACGAGGTGCCCGAGGTTTCATCGGTATAGGAGGACTGGTGGGCAATCTCGAAATACACCTTGGGACGGTCCAGCTGGCTGGTGATAGCGCGGATCTCCTCTACCCGCTCCCGGTAGCCGTCCACCAGGAACTGCGCCACATCCTCGGCCCCCAGGGCCTGTCCCATGTCCAGCATCATCTCATAGATGTCGTCCAGAGTCTTGGGGTCGTAGAAGCGGACCGTGTAGCCCAGATCCGCCAGCTCTTGGGCGATGCCCTCCTGGGCAGCACTCTCCGCCAGAATCACGGTGGGCTCCAGGGCGCGGATCACGTCCAGATTGTAGTCGTAGAAACGGCTGACCACGGCCACCTCCTTGGACAGCTCATATTCCACGTCCAGCTCGGTGCTGATGTCCAGCATAGTCTCGTAGCGGGCATAGGGCTCCCAGCCCTCGGTCTCCTTGACCTCCTCGGGATAGTCGGTGTAGGCCGACCAGCCCACGATGCTCTCCCCCAGGCCCAGAGCGTACACGCACTCCACCATGCTGGGGGTGAGGCAGACAATCCGCTGATCCTCCACCGGCTCCTTGGGCTTGGGAGTGATGGGACGGGTGGAGAGCTGGGCCTCCAGGTCCCCCTCGTTCCAGTTGACGTAGAGACCGGCGGCCTCCGCCACCGCCCGCACGGGCAGGTAGGTGGTTCCCTCGATAATGAAGGGCTCCAGCACATCGCCGTGTTCATTGGTGAGGATGAGCTCCTCTCCGTCCAGAGTGACCTTCATATCCGGGTAGTGCAGGGTTTTCTCCGCTGTTTTTGAGGTGGGGCTCGCGGCCAAGGCGGCGCTCAGCGTGCCCAGCAGGATGACCGTGGCCAGACAGGCGGTAAGGATCGAGAACCATCTTTTGCGCTTCATGATCTGCTCCTCCTTCAAATTTTTTGTGCGGTCCGCACGGATTTCCGGTATGGATTTCTGTATACATTATATATCTTGCACATCTCTTATCCAAGGACATTTGTCCCGGAAAGACAGGCGCGCCCGCCGTATTTCCTGGCGTGCGCACTTGTATTTCCCCCACCCCTTTGGTATAATAGAATCTCTTATAATGCACCCTGAGGAGGCGAAGAGATGAAAGGGAAAAACAAGCTCAGCCGTCTGCTGGAGCCCGGCCTGCGGCTTTATTTTATCGCCATGATCTGCTTCATGCTCGCTTCCGCCGTTATGCGGGACTGGTACCTGGCCCTGGCCGAGGCGGTGGTCATCGTGGCCCTGTATGTCTACTTCCGCCAGTCCAATAGCCGCAGAAAGCGGGAGATTCTCAAGTACATCGACAGTGTCTCGGCGGACATCGACGTGGCCACCAAGGACACCATGGTCAACGCACCCCTGCCCATGGTCATCTTCCAGCCCGAGACTGACGAGGTCATCTGGTCCAACCAGCGATTCCTCCAGCTCACCGGAGAGCGGGACCACCTCTTCGACACCAAGCTCTCCGCCGCCGTGCCCAACTTCAGCTCCCGCTGGTTGATGGAGGGCAAGAGCGAGTGCCCCGAGGAGGTAATGGTGGGTGAGCGGCGCTTTCTGGTCTTCGGCCACCTGGTGCGTACCGGCCAGAAGGAGCGGCAGAGCTTTTTGGCCACCACCTATTGGGTAGATGTAACCGAGTTCTCCCGCATCCGGGACACCTACCGGGCCACCCGCCCCGTGGTGGCCATCCTCCTGCTGGACAACTATGAGGAGGTCCTCAAGGGCCTGAGCGACAACACCCGCTCCGCCTTGCTCAGCGAGATCAACCAGAAGCTGGACGAGTGGGCCGCTCCCGCCGGAGGCCTCTTCTGCCGGTACGACCGGGACCACTACCTCTTCGTCTTTGAGGAGCAGTACCTGCCCAAGTTCCAGGAGGAGAAGTTCTCCGTACTGGATGCCGTCCACGCCATCCACAACGAGGCGGGCATCCCGGCCACCGTGTCCATCGGCATCGGCAAGGATGCCGACAGCTTCCAGGAGCTGTTCCAGTATGCCGCGCTGTCCATCGACATGGCTTTGTCCCGGGGCGGCGATCAGGCGGTTATCAAGAACAAGTTCAACTTCGAGTTCTACGGCGGCCGGGCCAAGGAGACCGAAAAGCGCACCAAGGTCAAGAGCCGGGTCATGGCCAACGCCCTGAGCGAGCTGGCCGCCGACGCCTCCCGACTGTTCATCACCGGCCACAAGTTCCCCGACCTTGACTGCATCGGCGCTGCCGCCGGCGTGTGTGCCCTGGCCCGCAAGCGGGGGGTCAAGGCCTACATCGTCCGGGAGCCGGGGCCCAACCCCGCCTCAGTCATGGCGGACAAGCTGGAGACCCTGCCCGAGTACGAGGGGGTCTTCATCACCCCCCAGGAGGCCCTTGTGTTGGCTGACGCCGCCTCCCTGCTGGTAGTAGTGGATACCAACCGCCCAGAGCAGGTCTACGCCGAGGAGCTGCTGGCTTCGTGCAACCGGGTGGCGGTCATCGATCACCACCGCCGGGCCGCCTCCTACATTGAGGGCGCCGCCCTCAACTTCCACGAGCCCTACGCCTCCTCCGCCAGCGAGCTGGTCACCGAGCTTCTCCAGTACGTCATGGAGCCTGCCGACCTCCTCCGGGCCGAGGCCGAGGCCCTGCTGGCCGGCATCGTGCTGGATACCAAGCAGTTTACCATGCGCACCGGCGGGCGCACCTTTGAGGCTGCCGCCTTCCTGCGCCGCTCCGGGGCGGATACTGGAGAGGTGAAAAAGCTCTTCCAGAACGATCTGGAGGGAACCATCTCCCGCTACAACATCATCCGAAACGCCAAGATGTATAAGGCGGGCATCGCCATCGCCAAGGTGGACCAAACCATCAGCCGTGTCACCGCCGCCCAGGCCGCCGACGAGCTTTTGAACATCTCGGGCATCGAGGCCTCCTTCGTCCTCTTCCCCGACGGCGAGCGGGTCATCCTCTCGGCCCGGAGCATGGGGGACGTGAACGTGCAGGTGATATTGGAGAAGCTGGGGGGCGGCGGCAACGCCGCCACCGCGGGCGCCCAGGTCGCCAACCCCTCCACCGACGCGGTGTTCAAGCAGCTGCTCCAGGCCATCGACCAGTATTTGGCCGATGAATAAGAAGCGCGCAGCGCCCGGGAGCAGGACGACAGCGCGCCGCGCAGACGAAAAAACAGGCGACGGGCAAAGCACGGAGCGGCATTTTTCGCGCAGCGGCAAGCAGTTGTCCGTGGCGGAGGGCGCGGAGCGTGACAAGTAAGAAGCGCGCAGCGCCCGGGAGCAGGACGACAGCGCGCCGCGCAGACGAAAAAACAGGTGACGCTCAGAGCCTGGGCGCCATACCCAAAGGGATAACCCAGAAAGGACGAATGAGCATGAAAGTGATCTTACAGCAGGACGTAAAGGGCCAGGGCAAGAAAGGCCAGATGATCGAGGCCAGCGACGGGTACGCCCGCAATTTCCTCCTGCCCCGGAAGCTGGCGGTGGAGGCCACCGCCGACAACGTCAACAAGATGAAGATGCAGGACAAGGCCAAGGCTGCCCGGGAGGCTGCCGAGAAGGCGGAGGCCCAGGCCGTGGCCGGAAAGCTGGAGAGCCTCACCGTGAAGGTGGGTGCCAAGGCCGGCGCCGGCGGGCGGCTGTTCGGCGCGGTGACCTCCAAGGAGATCGCCGACGCCCTCAAAGAGCAGTACGGCATCGAGATCGCCAAGACCAAGATCGTCCAGGAGGAGCCCATCAAGGCCTTCGGCACCTACGAGCTCAAGTGCAAGCTGGGTTATGAGGTCACCGGCACTCTGAAAGTGGAGGTGTGCGAGGGCTGAGGCCCCCGCCCCACCAGGGAGGGAATTTCGTGGACGAACTGTTGGCCCGAGGCCTCCCCCACTCGGTGGAGGCGGAGCAGGCGGTCCTGGGCTCCATCCTGATCGACGCGCGCTGTGTGCCCGATGTGGTGGAGGCCCTCCGGAGCGAGGACTTCTACGTCCGGCAGAACCGGGAGATCTACGAGACCATCTGCTCCATGTTCAATTTCTCCGTCACCATCGACCCAGTGACGGTGCTGGATCACATGCGCCAAAACGGCGTGTACGATGAGCAAAGCTCCCGCAGCTACCTGCTCCAGCTCATGGAGGTCACCCCCACGGCGGCCAACGTGATGGAGTATGTGGCCATCCTGCGGGACAAATCTCTGCTGCGCCAGGTGGCCGAGGCGGCGGGAGAGATCACCGCTCTGGTCCAGGAGGGTACCGGCACCGCCCAGGAGGTGCTGGATACCGCCGAGCAGCGCATCTACGCCATCCGCCAGGGCCGCAGCGCCCAGGGCCTGGAGCATATCTCCCAGGTTATCTTCAACGTGTATGCCCGGCTCAGTGAGCTGGCCGCTCGGGACTCAGCCATCCCCGGCCTGTCCACCGGCCTGCCCGACGTGGACCGGGCCATCTCCGGCCTCAACGAATCCGACCTTATCCTCCTGGCCGCCCGCCCTGGTATGGGCAAGACCTCCATGGCCCTCAACATCCTGCTCCACACCGGCAAGTTCTCCGGCAAGAGCGTGGTCTTCTTTTCCCTGGAAATGAGCCGGGAGCAGCTGGCCATGCGCCTCATCTCCTCCGAGAGCTTCGTGGACAACAAGCGCCTGGTTACCGGCAAACTCAGCGAGGAGGACTGGACCAAGATTGCCGCCGCCTCCGCCGCCCTCAACAAGACCAATATCCTCATTGACGACAACCCCTCCCTCTCGGTCTCCGACATGAAGGCCAAGTGCCGCCGGGTGGACAATCTGGGCCTGGTTGTCATCGACTACCTCCAGCTCATGACCTCCGCCGGCGGCAGCACCCGCTCCAGCGACAACCGCCAGCAGATCGTCTCCGACATCTCCCGGGCCCTGAAGATCATGGCCAAGGAACTCAAGGTGCCGGTACTCTGCCTCTCCCAGCTCTCCCGCGCCAACGAGAGCCGCAGCGACAAGCGGCCCATGCTCTCCGACCTGCGGGAATCGGGCGCCATCGAGCAGGACGCGGACATCGTCCTCTTCCTCTACCGGGAGGATTACTACAACGAAGATTCCGAGGACCATAACCAGGCCGAGTGCATCATCGCCAAGAACCGCCACGGAGAGACGGGTAAGGTCTACCTCCAGTGGCTGCCCGAGTACACCACCTTCTCCTCCCTGGATACCCGCCACGACGAGTACTGATGGGGCGGGAGAGAAGCGTGTAAGGAGGCGCTATGTTGGACCCCCTCAACGCCCTTGTAACCCAATACGATATGCTCCCCCGGGGCTGCCGGGTGCTGTGCGCCGTGTCCGGAGGAGCCGACTCGGTGTACCTGCTCCACCGCCTGTGGCTGCTGCGGAGCATCCGGGGCTTTGACCTTACCGCCGCCCACTATAACCACTGCCTGCGCGGGGAGGAGTCGGACCGGGACGAGGCCTTTGTCCGGGACTTTACGGCCCGTTACTGCCCTGCGCAGCGCGTGACCGGACCTGACGGGGAGCGCACCCTGCCTGCCGTGGAGCTGCTGGTGGGCCGGGGGGATGTGGCGGCGGAGGCCGCTCGGACAGGCCGGGGCATTGAGGAGACCGCCCGGGCCATGCGCTACGCCTTTTTGGAAGAGGCGGCAGAGAGAGCGGGGGCCGATGTGATCGCCACCGCCCACACCGCCGATGACAACGCCGAGACCATCCTGCTCCACCTCCTCCGGGGGACCGCTCTCCAGGGCCTGGGAGGGATACCGCCCCGCAGGGGGCGGCTCATCCGGCCCCTGCTCACCACCCCTCGGCGGGAGATCGAGGATTATCTCAGGCTCTACGGCCTTCCCCATGTGGAGGACAGCTCCAATTCTGACGACAGCTATACCCGCAACCGCCTGCGCCACCAAGTCATGCCGGTGCTGGAGGACATAAGCCCCGGCCTTGCGCGCCGCATGGCGGACACTGCTCGGTATCTCAGGACCGATAACGACTACTTAAGCGGCCTGGCCCGGCAAAGGTGCGCCGGTGTGCGCTGGGAAAGGGAGGAGCTGGTGATGGACGCGGGGACCGTCGCCGCCGCCCCCGCCGCCCTGGCGTCCCGGATGGTGCGCTATCTGCTCTCCCTGGCCACAGGGGGAGACACCGACTGGGCTGCCGCCCACCTGGAGGCGGTGGCGGCGCTGTGCCGGGGCAGCGATCCCTCCGCCCAGGTCTCCCTGCCGGGAGGCTGGGTGGCACGGCGGGTCTACGGCGAGCTGCGGCTCACCCCACACTCCGCGCCGTCCCCGCCCCTGGAGGAGACGCCTCTTGTACGGGGCGTGCAGGCGGTGCCGGGCACGGCGTGGCTGGTCTCCCTGGACTGCGATCCCTGGCCGGGCCTGGTGGTCCGTGCCCGGCGGCAGGGAGACGAGCTGCGGCTTCCGGGAAAGCGGCCGCGCAGCGTCAAAAAGCTGCTCATCGACCATAAGATCCCCCGCTGGGAGCGGGAACGGCTCCCCGTGGCCGCCGACGGCGACGGGGTGCTGGCTCTGGCGGGCTTTGGACCCAATATCGACCACCCCAGATATGACCGCGCACCCCAATTTTTTACACAGCCCTCAGAACATCAGGAAGGAATGAATGGAACATGCTAGAGCAGGACATAGAGCGCATCTTTTTCTCCGCGGAGGAGATCGACAAACGCCTTGAGGAAATGGCCGGGGAGATCAACCGGGACTACGCGGGCAAGGAGCTTATGCTCATCAGCGTGCTGCGGGGCTCCTTCGTGTTCATGGCCGACCTGACCCGCAAGATCACCCTGCCCTGCACGGTGGACTTCCTGGCGGTGTCCTCCTACGGCAAGGGCACCACCTCCTCGGGACAGGTCCAGATCACCAAGGACCTGTCCGACGATATCGAGGGCAAGGACATCCTGGTGGTGGAGGACATCCTGGACAGTGGCAATACCCTCAGCTACCTGATGAAGCTGCTCCGGGCCCGGCATCCGGCCTCCATCCGGCTGTGTACCCTGCTGGATAAGCCCGAGCGGCGGGTGGTGCCGGTGGAGGTGGACTATGTGGGCTTCACCATCCCGGATGAGTTCGTGGTGGGCTACGGCCTGGACTACGCCGAGAAATACCGCAACCTGCCCTATATCGGAATACTCAAGCCCAGCGTGTATCAGCATGCCTGATACCGCTCCCGTGCGGAGATCCCGGTGTGCCGCCCACCCAAGCGCGGCCGGCCTGCGGGCCGAATGGAGGTGCCTTTGAAACGTTTCAGTCCCCGGGACCTGGTCTTCAGCGTCCTGATCCTGGTCATCCTGGCCGCCGTGGTCTACGCCCTGATGGGGGTGGAGCGGGGGCAGTCGGTGGAGAACTACTCCGAGGTCTACGACCTGTTCCAGCAGCAGAAGGTGGACACCGTCCTGGTGGAGGACAATACCCTCTACCTGGGACTCAAGGAGCCCTACGGCAGCGATGGGAGCTGGACCGTGTCCTACCAGCTTTACAGCTTCGAGATGTTCCACGCCGATTTCAATGATACCATCGTCCGCCAGCATAACGCCGGCATCATCTCCTCCTTTGACTACCCGGCGGGCTTCCAGGCCCCCTGGTGGCTGGGTATCGTGCCCTGGATCCTGGTGGCGGTGATCTTCTTCGGCTTCTACTATGTCATGGCCGCCCGGCAGAACGCCGGGGGCGGCGGCGTGGGGAGCGACCGGGGCGCGGGGCGCTTCGGCAAGGCCAGGACCCACACTGTTTCCGAGAGCGACAAGCACGTCACCTTCGCCGACGTGGCGGGAGCCGACGAGGAGAAGGCCGAGCTTCAGGAGGTGGTGGAGTTCCTCCGGGACCCCCAGCGCTTCTTGGACCTGGGAGCCCGTATTCCCAAGGGCATTTTGCTGGTGGGCCCGCCAGGCACCGGCAAGACGTTGCTTGCCAAGGCTGTGGCAGGGGAGGCCGGAGTGCAGTTTCTGTCCATCTCGGGCTCCGACTTCGTGGAGCTCTATGTGGGCGTGGGCGCCAGCCGGGTCCGGGACCTCTTTGACCAGGCCAAGAAGGACGCCCCCGCCATCGTCTTCATCGACGAGATCGACGCCGTGGGCCGCCGCCGGGGCGCCGGCCTGGGAGGCGGGCACTACGAGCGGGAGCAGACCCTTAACCAGCTGCTGGTGGAGATGGACGGCTTCGGGGCCAACGAGGGGGTCATCGTCATGGCCGCCACCAACCGCCAGGACATCCTGGACCCTGCCCTTCTGCGGCCCGGCCGCTTCGACCGCCAGATCTACGTGGGAGCCCCCGACATCAAGGGCCGGGAGGACATCCTGCGCATCTATGCCCGCAACAAGCCGCTTGCCGAGGACGTGGACCTCCGGGAGATCGCCCGGGCCACCGTGGGCTTCACCGGCGCCGATCTGGAAAACCTGATGAACGAGGCAGCCCTCCTGGCCGCCCGGGCCCATGAGCGGTTTATCACCGCCCAGGACATCCATGAGGCGGTCATCAAGGTCATTGCCGGGCCTGAGAAGAAGAGCCGGGTGGTGGTGGAGCGGGAGCGCCGCCTCACCGCCTTCCATGAGGCGGGCCACGCCGTGGTCAGCCGCTTCCTGGAGACCGCCGACCCTGTCCACCAGATCACCATCATCCCCCGGGGAGGCGCCGGCGGTATGACCATCTCCCTGCCCCGGGAGGACACCAGCTTCCAGTCCCGCAAGGAGCTCTGCGAGCGCATCGCTGTGCTGCTGGGCGGCCGGGTGGCCGAACAGCTTGTGCTGGGCGACATCTCTACCGGTGCCGGCAACGATCTGCAGCGGGCCTCCTCCATCGCCCGGAATATGGTCATGCGCTTCGGCATGAGTGACCGCCTGGGCAGCGTGGTCTTCGATTCCGGCCATGACGAGGTCTTTATCGGCCGCACCATGGCCCAGGCCAAGACCTATTCCGAGGAGGTGGCCGCCCTCATTGACGAGGAGGTCAAAGCCCTCATCGACCAGGCTTACAGCCGCTGTGAGGAGATCCTCAAGGCCCACCGCTCCGAGCTGGAGCTCATCGCCGCCTACCTTCTCTCCCACGAGACCATGGACGCCGCCACCTTCGAGCTGGCCTTCACCCGCCCCCAGGAGGTGGAGGAGCAGATCCGGGAGCCCGAGGTGCCCCAGCCCCCCCGCCTGCGGGCGGAGCACAGGGAGCAGGCCGCTCCCCAGGAGCCTCCCAAGCAAACAGAATAACCCCATCAGACCGGGACGCGGAGCTTTCCGCGCCCCGGTCTTTTTCTTTTCAGTCCGGTTTATGGGACTTTACGCCTGCTATACTCAGATCAGAACAAGAGAGCAGGAAGCTCACCGGAAAGGAAGGGACGGAAATGGAGTTCGATATCCGCTATGTGCAGGGCCATGTGGAGGTATACGACGGCGACGGGCGCTTTCGCTTCTCGGCGGACACAGCCCGGGAAGCCAGGGAGGAGCTGGAGGAGCTCCTGGGCCGTCCCGGGGCCCACTGGGCGGCGTAAAGATGAAAAGCGGCCCCGGCCATGTTTGTCATGGCCGGGGCCGCTTTGTAACTGGAACGGGGCTCAGAGGTCGGCGCAGGCTTCCCGCGTCGCCTCCTCTGCGCGGACGGCGCTCCGGAACAGGAGCAGGCCCGCCAGGAACAGCAGGGCCAGCATGCCCACACCCAGGCTCACGTTGCCAGAGACCTGGGACACGGCGCTCACCACCGTGGTGCCCATGAAAGCGGCACCCTTGCCGCAGATGTCCATGAGCCCGAAGTACTCGCCCGACTGCCGGGCGGGAATGATCCTGGTGAAGTAGGACCGGGAGAGGGCCTGGATGCCTCCCTGGAACATGCCCACCAGCACCGCCAGCAACCAGAACTGCCACTGGTGGGCCAGGAACATGGCGAAGACAGCAATGCCGAAATAGGCCAGGATGCACACGGTGATGAGCCCTTCGGTGGGGAAGCGGGCGGCCAGACGGCCGAAGAGGATGGCGCAGGGGAAGGCCACCACTTGGGTCAGAAGCAGCGCCAGGAGGAGGCCTGTGCTGTCCAGGCCCAGGGCCTGGCCGTAGGCGGTGGCCATGTCGATGATGGTGTAGACTCCGTCGATGTAAAAGAAGAAGGCCAGAAGGAACAGGAAGACCTTCTTCTCCCGGCGCACGTTGCGGAAGGTCTCCCCCAAGCGGCCAAAGCTATCCCGCAGGGCTCGAGCGCGCTTTTCCATGTAGTGGCGCTGACGGTAGGTGCGCAGCAGGGGGAGGGTCATCACCAGCCACCACACCGCCACGATGGTAAAGGCGATGGCCATGGCCGCCTTCATGGAGATGCCGATGGCGTCGGCAAAGAGCACGGGGATGAGGGAGAGGACAAAGGGAATGCAGCTGCCGATGTAGCCCCAGGCGTAGCCGCTGGTGGAGACCCGGTCCATCCGCTCGGGCGTGGTGACGTCGGAGAGCATGGAGTCGTAGAAGATGAGACTCCCGGAGTAGCCCACCCGTGCCACGATGAATACCGCCAAAAATACCAGCCAGGCCGAGACCAAGCCCAGGGCCAGGCAGCCGATGAGGCCCACCGCCAGAAAGACCAGGAAAATGGGGCGCTTGTAGCCCCGGGTGTCGGCCAGAGTGCCGAAGACCGGGCCCAGCACCGCCACCAGCAGCGTGGCGATGGAGGCGGCGTAGCCCCAGTAGGCCAGGTATTCCACGTCGGTGAGCCCCGCCCCCTGGGCCAGGGCGTTGAAGTAGATGGGGATGATGGTGGAGATAAGCAGGGTGAAGGCGGAGTTGCCCACGTCATAGAGTACCCAGCACTTCTCTCCCCGGGTCAGCTTAAAGCCCTTCACTGTGCGTCCTCCTTCTCCCCCGGCCGGGAGCCGAAGGTGTAGTCATACAGCTTTCCCAGCTCCTCCTCGCCGGCCAGATAGCGGACGTAGGAGCCGATGAGGGCGGCCCCCCGGGGCACCGCCTGGGAATAGAGCTCCCTGAGCCGCCGGGTGCTCTCGGCACAGCGGGGGTTGGGCTCGTAATTGATCATAAGACCGTGGAGCTCCTCATAGTGGCCCGATACCTTGAGCGCCGAGCTGACCAGGCCCCGCTTGAAGCGGCCGGGGGCGGTCATCCAGCCGTCGTTGGCGATCATTCCCCGTAGGGAGGCGGCCACCTGCTCCGGCGTGAGGGAGGGGAAGAAGTCGGCGATGACGGCGGCGTTTTCCCGGCTGGGGACGATGTGGCTGGTGAGCCGGCGGCGGATGGGATCTTCCCCGTCGTCCACCAACAGGGCGCGGTCCAGCTCTCCCTCAATCTCCACATGGCTAACCCCGGTGCGGGAGATGGCCAAGTCCACATAGCCGTGGCAGGTTACGTCCAGGGCAAAATGGCACAGAAAGCCGCACACATAGGCCAGGTGGGCCTCCTCCAGGCCGATCTGGCGCAGGGTGTCGGCGGCGTGGACAAAAAACTCCCGGCCTGGCCGGCGATGCATCCCGTGGCCCAGCTCCCGGACAGCGTTGGCACGCAGGGGATGATAGTGGAAGAAGATGTCCGGTCCGTGGACGCCGATGAAAAAGAGCTCCGGCCAGCGGTCCACCGCCTGCCGCTCCCGGCCCGTCAGGAGGGAGCGCACCTCCTGGCCGAATCGATAATGGGCATAGTTGGACGGCACAAAAAAACCCCTTTCGTCTCCGGCGGCGAAAGCTCCCGCGCCGGAAAGATCGGCGGGCCGCCCCTTCCGGGCGCGAGAGCCGCCGGAGCTATCATAGCAGGACTTTGTATGCATCAAACGTGCTGCGGGTAAATTGTATGTCAAATCACCCCGGGGGCCCTCAATGGCCCGAGGGCTTGCGGTCTACCAGGGAGCGCTCGGTGGTCAGATCGGCCCGGAGCAGAGCGATGAAGAGGAAGCCCAGGGGCAGCAGAGTCAGCCACAGGGCCCGTCCCAGGAAGAGATGGCACAGCACCGTTCCCACCACGGCTCCCGCGGTGAAGAGCAGCAGCATGGAGCTGTGGAGCCCCAGCCGTTTGCGGTGAGGCTTGTCCGGCGCGTGCAGGTGGATGAGCTCCTTGGCCAGGCCTACGCCCACCTGACGGACGTGGTTGGTGACAAAGGTGGTGGCCATGGGCATTCCTTCGGCCTGGCGGAACGTGTTGTACTGCATGGAGGCGATGAAGTTGATAGCCACCTGGGAAATCTGCACCGGGGCGCTCTCAGGCACAAAGCCAAGGATGAGCACCACCAGCATCTCCACGCCGATGAGCAGGGTGTCCCACCGGATACCAAGGCGGCGCTTCACCGGGTTGGGCAGCAGCTCGGAGAAAAAGGCACCGGCGATATAAGCGCCGATGGGAATGAGGTAGTACAGGGCCAGACTCCACTCCCCGCTGCCCAGGGCCAGGCCCATGAGCACCACGTTGCCCGTCTGGGCGTTGCAGAATACGCCCCCACGCAGCAGATAGGTGTAGGCCCCGAAAAAGCCCGCCACCGTCATCAGCAGGCCGTAGACCCACCGCCGCTCGCACAGCAGAAAGCCGCCTGCCGAGCCCGTCCCCGCTCCGGGACAGGCCGGCGTCCCCTTGTGTTCCTGCGCCATAGCCTGTGGGCGCCTCCTTCCAAAAGCTCGTCTGCCGGCTGGAGGCCGGGCAGACTCCAAGGCAATTATAGTATATCCCCCTCCCAACGGCAAGGAAAAGTTCCGGACGCGAAGGGAAGCCTGCCGCGCAAGTTCCGGCGCCAAAGGGCGCATACTACCTTAAAATCATCTGTATTTAAGGAGGCAGAGCTATGTGTACCGCGTTTACCCTGCGGGCCGGGGGAGCACTCTATTTTGGCCGCAACATGGACCTTACATGCCATTTCGGAGAATCGGTGGTCGTCACCCCAGCCGCTTTTTCCTTCCCTGCCTCGGGCGGGGAGCCCTTCACCACCCGCCACGCCATGATCGGCATGGCCAACGTGACGGACGGCTGTCCCCTCTACGCCGAGGCGGTCAGCGAGACGGGACTGTGTATGGCGGCCCTCAATTTCCCCGGAAACGCCGTCTATCTGCCGCCCCAGCGCGCCGCCGGGCGAAGGGCAGCCCCCTATGAGCTCATCCCACTGGTGCTGGGCAGCTGCGAGAACCTGGCGCAGGCCAGGGCGCTTTTGGAGCGCGTGGAGCTGGTGGCCGTCCCCTTCCGTCCCCGCTTGCCCCTGGCCCCCCTCCACTTCCTCCTGGCCGATTCCTCCGGGGCCCTGGTGGCAGAGCAGACCGGAGAGGGGATGCGCCTCTATCCCAATCCCTACGGTGTGCTCACCAACAACCCGCCCTTTCCCTTCCATGCCGAAAACGTGCGCCAGTACCTCGCCCTCTCGCCTGGGCAGCCCGAGAGTATTCTCTGGGATGACCCGCCCCTCACTCCCTTCAGCCAGGGCATGGGGGCCATGGGCCTGCCCGGAGACTTCTCATCCCCCTCCCGCTTTGTCAAGACCCTCTTCTGCAAGCGCAATAGCCTCTGTCCTGGCGACGAGCTCTCCTGTGTATCCCAAGTCTTTCACATTCTGGACTCGGTGGCTATGGTCCGGGGGAGCGTGCGCACGGCGGAGGGGGAGAGCGATCTCACCACCTACTCCTGCTGCGTCAATGCCACCACCGGCAGTTACTATTATAAGACCTACGACAACAGCGCCCTCACCCGGGTGGATCTGACCAAAGAGCGGCGCAGGGCCCCTGGTCTCACGGTATTCCCTCTGGTGACCGGGCAGTTTGTCCGCGCTCTGTGACAGCACAGACAAAACCAGCGGGGCAGCGTCCAAAGGACGCTGCCCCGCCAGTCAAATAAAGAGGAAAAGAGGGAGAAGAGAGTAGCCACACCTTCCGCTGAGTGTGCGGAAGTTAGCGAGGGCTAACTCATGAGAAGAGTATACTCCGCCAGAGGGTGTTTGTCAAGCCCCGGGGCGCCACTTCCTGGGCGGAAGAACGGCGGACGGGGGACGGGCATAGACTGGAGGCGGGGAGGGAAGCGCATGAATCTGACAGAACGGATCTTGACCGAGAACGACTGCTGGAAGGCGGGGCGGACCATCAAGCCCGTGGGGATTATGGTCCACTCTGTGGGGGTGGCACAGCCCAATGCGGAGGTGTTCCTCAAGAGCTGGAACAAGCCGGGGGTGGAGAAGTGTGTCCACGCCTTTGTGGCCCGGGACGCCGTCATCCAGACCCTGCCCTGGAACTGGCGGGGCTGGCACGCCGGGGGAAAGGCCAACAACACCCATATCAGCTTTGAGATCCTGGAGCCCGCCGGACACACCTATAAAGGCGGCACCATGGTCGGCTACGACACGGCGAAAAACGCCGCCTATTTTGCCGACGTGTACCGCAATGCCGTGGAATTGTCGGCCATGCTGTGCAAGCAGTACGGGATCGACCCGGACACGGGCATCGTGGACCACGCCGAGGGCTACCAGCTGGGGATCTCCAGCAACCATGGCGACGTGGGCCACTGGTTCCCCAAGCACGGCAAGAGCATGGACACTTTCCGCGCCGACGTGAAGAAGCTTTTGAAGGGAGAGGATGAGATGGACCAGGAGACCTTGCGGAAGATCATTGGAGAGACCTTCCGGGAGCTGTTCCAGCAGGCCTTTGACCAGGCCGCGGAGCGCCGCCGGACGGAGGAGAACGCCGCTTCGCCCAGTGCCTGGGCCGTGGAGGACTGGCAGCGGGCGGTGGAGCAGGGCGTCTTTGACGGCACCCGACCCAAAGCCCCCCTGACCCGGGAGCAGGCAGCGGTGCTGCTTTACCGCCTGGGCTGGCAGGGAAACCAGGAGAAGGAAAAATGAAAAAACGGGCCTGCCCCACAGGGCAGGCCCGTTTTTTCATTACTGGGGGATGACGTTGACAGCGCGCAGCTTGCCGGCGTCCTTGGGATCGGGCTCGGTGTCGTAGGTCACCTTCTGGCCCTCGGCGAGGGTCTTGAAGCCGTCCACCTGGATGGCGGAGAAGTGGACGAACACGTCGCCGCTGCCGTCATCGTTGGAAATAAAGCCGAAGCCCTTGGTCTCGTTGAACCACTTGACAGTACCCTGATACATGGGAATGCCTCCTCAATCAATTTGTCTTCCGCACAAAAAAACCCACATCCTTGCAGCCACCCCATGAAACGTCGATGGCTTACAAAAAATGTGAGTCCAGGCCGTGCATCAAGAAGATCAAGAGGTAATATAACATAGATTCAAAAAAATGTCAATGAAGAAATGGACCGTCCCGGGCTCCGTGAGGAGCCCGGGACGAATGGTGTTGGAAAGGGGGTTATTTTGCCCAGCCCTTGCTGCGATCCACAGCGCTGTGCCAGCCGGCGAGCAGCTTTTCCCGCTGCTGGGCGTCCATGCTGGGATCGAAGGTGTTGTCGCACATCCAGAGATGCTTGATCTCCTCGGTGTCCCTCCACACGCCGGTGGCCAGGCCCGCCAGGTAGGCGGCTCCCAGAGCAGTGGTCTCCCGGATGGCGGGGCGGCGCACCGAGCGGTCGATAATGTCGGACTGGAACTGCATGAGGAACCGGTCCCGGCTGGCGCCGCCGTCAGCTTTGAGCTCGTTGAGGGTCACCCCGGTGTCCGACTCCATGGCGTGGACCAGGTCTGCAACCTGATAGGCGATGGACTCCTGGGCTGCCCGGATGATGTGCTCCCGCTTGGTGCCCCGGGTTAGGCCGATGAGACAGCCCCGGGCGTACATGTCCCAATAGGGGGCTCCCAGTCCGGTGAAGGCGGGCACCAGGTACACGCCGCCGTTGTCTTCTACCTTCTGGGCGTAGTACTCCGCGTCCCGGCTCTCGGTGAAAAAGCGCATCTCGTCCCGCAGCCACTGGATCACCGCGCCGCCCACGAATACCGAGCCCTCCAGGGCGTACTGCACCTTGCCGTTCAGGCCCACCGCGATGGTGGTCAGCAGGCCGTTGCGGCTCTCGCAGGGGGTCTCGCCGGTGTTCATCAGCAGGAAGCAGCCGGTGCCGTAGGTGTTCTTGGCGTCGCCGGAGGAGAAGCAGCCCTGGCCGAACAGAGCGGCCTGCTGGTCGCCCGCTATGCCGGAAATGGGGATCTGGACGCCCTGGATGTCGGTGTAGCCGTAGATTTCGCTGGAGGAGCGGACCTGGGGCAGCATGGCCCGGGGGATGTCCAGAGCCTGGAGCAGGGTGTCGTCCCAGTCCAGGCGGTGGATGTCAAAGAGCATGGTGCGGGAGGCGTTGGTCACGTCGGTGGCGTGGACCGCCCCGCCGGTCAGCTTCCACAGCAGCCAGCTGTCCACCGTGCCGAAGAGAATCTCGCCCCGTTTGGC